>DATMIG010000496.1:0-28416 GCA_035554335.1 Burkholderiales bacterium | reverse complement strand
CCACGCGCGAGAGTTCGAGCAGGCGCTCGGTCGAGAGATTGCCTTGCGCGTCACGCACGCCGTACTTGGCGGTGCCGATCTGCATGATGACGTCGCAGCCACCCTCTAGGTGGTAGGGCGACAGTCCGCCCTCGCCCGTGTCGAGCCAGCAGCCCGCCACGTTCGCGCCGCGCGACAGCGAGCGCACGGCGGGAGCGGAGATGGCGCCGAAGCTCATGCCGCTGATGTTGACGAGCGAGCGCGCCTCGAACGGCTCGCGGCAGAAGCCCTCGCCGAGCTTGAGCGTCGGCGTCGGCTGGCGCTCTTCCTCCAGCACCGGGAACGGATGGTTGACGAAGATGAGCGAGCCCGGCTGGTGCAGATCGTAGGTCGAGCCGAAGCCGATGATGCCGCCCTCGTTCTTCGCCAGGCGATACACCCAGCCGCGCGTCGCGCGGTTGAAGGGCATCTCGTCGCGGTCGCCCATGAAGAAGTACTGCCGGAAGTACTCGCCCAGCTCTTCGAACTTGTAGCGCAGCCGCCCGATCACCGGGTAGTTGCGCAGCACGCTGTGCTTCTTCTGCGTGATGTCGCGGATGAACAGGATTACGAGCGTGGCGATCACCGCGAACGCGATGAGCGTGCCGATGCCGTACGACAGGATGCTGCCGACCATCACCCCTCCCTCCGAACTACCCTGCTTTTAGCGCGGCTTCCAGCGCTTCCCCTAGGGCAATGATACTCCGCGCTGGATTTCCTCTTCCCGGGCCGCGCGCACGGTAAGAATTACAACCGAGAAGCGCAGCGCCATGCCGGCGAACGGATGGTTGGCGTCGAGCACCACGCTGCCGCCGGCAACATCGGTCACCGTATAGACCGTGTCGCCCTCCTCGACCTGCATGCCGACCGCGATGCCTTCGCTATAGCGCTCCTGCGGCTCGACGCGCACGAGCTGCGCGTCGTACTCGCCGAACGCCTGATCGGGCTCGAGCTGCACGAGGATCGATTCGCCGGCGCCCTTGCCGTCCAGGGACTTCTCGAGCGCCTCGAGCATCTGGCCGTAGCCGCCATGCAGATACGTGAGCTCGGAGGGCGCGGAGAGCTGGGCGCCTTGCGCGTCGTGCAGCTCCATCCGCACGGAAACTACCGTGTCGTTGCCTACGAGCGTAGGCGCTTTACAACGTCGAAGACTTCGGCGGCGTGGCCGCGCGGGTTGATGCCGTACTCGACGTGGCGGATCACGCCGTGCTTGTCGATGACGAAGGTGGAGCGCACCAGGCATTCGCGCCGGCCGGCGCCTTCGACTTCCTTCTCCTGCAGCACGCCGTACTGGCGGCACACCTCGCCCTCGGTGTCGGAGAGGAGCGCGATGGTGACGCCGTGGCGGTCGCGGAAGTCGGCGTGCGTGAGGCAATCGTCGCGCGAGACGCCGAGCACGACGCAGTCATGCTTGACGAACTGGTCTTCGTGGTCGGAGAAATCGGTGGTGACCATGGTGCAGCCCGGCGTGCCGTCCTTCGGATAGAAGTAAAGGACGACGTGCTTCTTTCCCTTGAACGTGGACAGATCCACCGGCTGCATGTCCGCGTCGGGAAGCTCGAAGATCGGCGCCTGTTGTCCCGGTTGCAGCATCTCGCGCCGATTCTATTCCAAAAATTTTTTCGGAATGCAACCGCCGGCGCGCGGAAAAAACGTCGCGCGAGCGCTACATATAATCCGCCGGTGCAAAATCGCTTGCTCGGCGGCTTGACGCCGCGAGAATTTCTTCGCCGCCACTGGCAGAAGCGCTCGCTCCACATCCGCAACGCGGTGCCGCAATTCGCGGGCGTGCTGGACGAGCGACAACTTCTTCACCTGGCACGGCGCGACGACGTCGAATCCCGGATCGTGCAACGCCACGGCAGGAAATGGGAAACGGCACACGGCCCTTTTGCATCGATTGCACCCAAAAAAGCCCACTGGACGGTGCTCGTCAGCGGCGTGAACCTGCACGAGCCCCGCGCGGATGCGTTGCTGCGCCGCTTCGACTTCGTTCCGCAGGCGCGGCTCGACGATGTGATGGTGAGCTATGCCACGCCGGGCGGCGGCGTAGGCCCGCACGTCGATTCGTACGATGTCTTCCTGCTGCAGGGCAGCGGCCGCCGGCGCTGGACGGTATGGGAAGCCTCCCGAAAGACTTACGACTGCGGCCCCGGCGACATGCTCTACCTGCCGCCGGGCGTGAAGCACGACGGCGTCGCGCTCGAGCCGTGCTTCACCTACTCGATCGGCTTCCGCGCGCCGCGCGGCGCGGAGCTCGGCGCGGCGTTCCTCGACTGGCTGCACGAGCGCGGCCTGCCGGATGCGCGATACACGGATCCGCAACTGCGGCCGAGCACGGCACCGGCGCGAATTCCGCCGGAAATGATCGACTTCGCTGCCGCCGCGCTCAACCGCATCCGCTGGTCGCGCGCCGATGTCGCGCACTTCCTCGGCGAATACCTGAGCATGCCGAAGCCGCACGTGGTCTTCCCCGCGCCGAAACGGCCGGCGCGTGCCAGCATGGTCCGGCTGGACCCGAAAACGCAGCTGCTCTACAGCGGCACGCGCTTTTTCATCAACGGCGAAGCGTTTACAGTCGCGCGCCGGGCTTCGGCTGCGCTGCGCAGACTGGCGGACGCGCGCGTCGCCGAGCGGGCGCCGCTTGCCCGGGCCGGGCTCGCCCGACTAATCTCCGACTGGGAACGACGCGGATACGTGCGGAATGGATGAAGCAACCTATGAGCGTTTCGATACGAGCGCCGGCTTCCAGGCCGCGATCGAGCGCCTGCTCGTCCAGCCGGGCCGCGAGCTGCGCATCTTCGATCCGGACGGATCGTCGCTACGGCTGAACGACCCGGCGCGCGTCGCTCAGCTCGATGCGTTCATGAGCGCGAGCCGCACGCGGCGGCTCTACATGGTGATCCACCAGACCGATCACATCCTGCGGCAGTGCCCGCGCTTCCTCGGCCTGCTCGCGCGCTTCTCGCACGCCATCCAGATCAACCGCTCGCACGAGCACATCCGCGAGCTGCAGGACGCCTTCCTCGTGCTCGACTCGCAGCACTATGTCAGACGCTCGGTCGCCGCCTTCTACCGTGGCGCCGCGGGCTTCGGCGACGACGTCGAGGCGCTCGCCATGCGCCAGCGCTTCATGGAGATCTGGGAAGCGTCCTACCCCGGCGTGTCCAGCACCACCGTCGGTCTCTAATCAGGGACAGACCACGTTTTCCGAGGTGATACACAGCGGCGCCGCCTGACTGAGAACTTGCCGGCTATCCGCGGCGACGTTCGTCGCCGTCGTCAAATAACCGGGAAACGTCGTCTGTCCCTGATTCGGGGAATTAGCGCCCTGACCCCGAATTAGGCTTCGCGCCAGTCGAAGCCGTCGTCCTGCGTGGCGACGCCGATCCAGTCGCTTGAGCAATTCATGGCAGCAGCGAGCGCGTCGCGAGCGAGTTCGGGCTTGTTGTTCTGCTTGGAGAGGTGGGCGCCGATGATGTGCTTCAGCTTCGAGCGGTCGAGCGCGGAGAGGAGGCGGCCGGATTCGCGGTTGTCGAGGTGGCCGAAGGGGCCGCCGATGCGTTCCTTGAGCCAGCGCGGATAGCCGCCGCTCCACAGCATGTCGCGGTCGTAGTTGCACTCGAGGACGAGCGCGCTCAGGCCCGAGAGGGTCTGCTCGACGTGGCGCGTGCTGATGCCGATGTCCGTCAGGACGCCGAGGCGCGCGGCGCCGTCGGAGACGACGTACTGCACCGGCTCGGCGGCATCGTGCGGCACGGTGAAGGGCTGCACCTCCATCGAGCCGACGGCGACCCTCTGCTCGCCGCGGATGAACCGGATGCGCACGCCGTCGTGGAACTTGCCGTCCGCCTTGAGCGCGCGCGCCGTGCCGTGCGTGAGGAAGACGAGGACGTTATGCGCGGCGGCAAAGTCGGCGACGCAGCCGGCGTGGTCGCCGTGCTCGTGCGTGACGAGCACCGCGTCGATGTCGGCGGGCGCGAGGCCGAGGCGCGCGAGGCGCCGCTCGGTGTCGCGCAGGGTGAGGCCGCAGTCGATGAGGACGGTGGTCGTGCCGACGAGGTCGAGCGACTGCGCGACCAGGCAGTTACCGTCCGAGCCGCTCGCGAGCGAGGCGAAGCGCAGCAATTACTTCAGCTGCTCATGGAGCAGCGCGAGGATGCGCTGCGCGCTTTTCGACTTGTCGACGGCGCCGTCCTTGTTGAGGACGTTCACTTCGCTCGACGTGCCCGACTGCGTGATCTGCACGCGGTACTGCTCCGCCTTCACCTTGCTGTCGTTGGTGAAGAGGCGGGTGAAGAAACCGCGCGGATCCTTCTCGAGCTCCGGGTCGGCGTAGCGCACGAAGTAGATGCCCTTCGCGCGGTCGCGGTCCTCGACGGTGAAGCCGCCGCGGTCGAGCGCGAGCCCCACCCGGCGCCAGACGCGGTCGAAGGGCTCCGGTACCTCGAGCTTGTCCAGGCCGTCGACGCCCTTCTTCACCTCGGCCCGGCTCTCCGGCGTGGCGTTGGCGGTGAGCGTGCGTGCGCGATCTTCCTGCACGCCGAGCCGCATCATCAGCCGCTGCAGGTACTCGGCCTCGAGCCCCGGATCGGACGGGCGCGGCTGCCAGCGCGTGTCGCCGGGCGTGCTGTTCGCCGGATCGCGCGCCGTGGTGGTGTAGACCTCTTCCATGCCGCGATGGCTGACGTAGATCTCGGTGCCCTTGCCATCCGCGGTGCGCTCGAGGCGCGTGCGGAACTTGTCGCGCTCGGACGTGGAATAGAGGTAATCGAGGCCGCGGCTCAGGATGCCGCGGATGCCGGTCTGCGGCACGCGCGTCTTCACTTCCGCCCACTCGGTCTCCATCACGCCGAGCTCCGGCAGGTCGACCTTGATGAGGAAGCCGTTCTCCTGCCAGAAGTCCTTGACGATGGGCCAGAGCTTTTCGGGACTCTCCTCGACCACCAGCCAGCGCTGCGCGCCGGCGCGCTCGACGCGCATGCGGTCGACCGACGGCAGCACCACCGTCGTCGCGCCCGGCTTCTTGTCCTTGCTTTCCTGCTGGTAGCCCGACAGCGTGGCGGACTTCTGCGCCTCCGGCACCACGTACCGGCTGTCGCGCGACGGGGCCGTCAGGTCCGGCGGCACCTCGAGCGGCGGCAGCGTGCCCGAGTTCTTGTATTGCGCCTTGTCGCCTTCCGCCCAGTCCGAAACGCTCGAACACCCGCCGAGCAGGAGAACGCCCGCTAGAACCCACCACCCTTTTTGCATCAGCCTCGTCTCTCGACTACGCGCAGCCCCGGCAACGCGACGCCTGCCTCGTGGAGCGCCTCGCGCACGGTGTCGTGGAAGCGCTCGGCGAGCGGCGACAGCGGCAGGCGCAGGCCGCGCTCGACGAGTCCCATCTCGGCCATCGCCCACTTCACCGGGATCGGGTTCGCCTCGACGAAGAGCTTCTGGTGCAGCGGCAGCAGCTTGAAGTTGAGCTCGCGCGCCTTCTTCACGTCGCCGACCAGCGCGGCGGCGCACATCTGGTGCATGAGCTTCGGCGCGACGTTGGCCGTCACCGAGATGACGCCGTGGCCGCCGAGCAGGATGAGCGCGAGGCAGGTTGCATCATCGCCCGAATAGATTGCGAAGTTGCGCGGCGCGCGGCGGATGAGATCACTGTTGCGCTCGATGTTCGCCGTGGCCTCCTTGATGCCGATGATGCCCGGCACCTGCGACAGCCGCAGCACGGTGTCGGTCTGCAGATCGGCGACGGTGCGGCCCGGCACGTTGTACAGGATCATCGGCAGGTCGACCGTCTCCGCGATCTTGCGGAAATGCAGATACAGGCCTTCCTGCGTCGGCTTGTTGTAATAGGGCACGACGGAGAGGCACGCCGTGGCGCCATTCTGTTTGGCCGATGCCGTCAGCTCGATCGCCTCGACGGTCGAGTTGCCGCCGGTGCCGGCGATGATCGGGATGCGGCCGTGCGAGTGCTGCACGGCGATGCGGATCAGCTCCTTGTGCTCGTCGAAGTTGACGGTCGGCGATTCGCCGGTGGTGCCGACCACCACGATGCCGTCCGTGCCCTCGGCGACATGCCAGTCGATGAGTTGCCGGAAGCGCGCGAGGTCGAGGCTGCCGTCCTCGTGCATCGGGGTCACGATTGCGACCAGGCTGCCCGTAATCATGCGGCGATTCTAACCTGCCCGATATCGCCCCGTCGTGCGCAAAGGCGCTGAATCATCGCGCGTTTGGGCGTCTCGACGCTGCCCTGCTCGAAAGCGATCGGGTTAAGGCTGGCGAAAGCGCCGAGGAGCTCGCCCGGCTGCAGGAGAAACGCCGGGTTCGACGGCCGTCCGAAGCGTTCGTTGCCCACCATGAAGGTTTCGTAAATGAGCACGCCGCCCTCCGCGAGGGATGCGGCGAGATGGGGAAAAAGCGGACGGTGCAGGTAGTTCGTGACGACGATGGCGGCGAAGCGCTGGCCGGTAAAGGGCCACGGGCTGCCGTCCTCGAGGTCGGCGCGCACGAAGCGCACGCCGGGAACATTCAGCGGCTCGCGGTCGACCGCGACCACGTCCAGGCCGCGCTCGGCGAAGAGGATGGAGTGGCGCCCGTCGCCGGCGGCGACATCGAGCACCGGGCCGCGGTCGATGAGGTCGATCCAGCGCAGCAGCCAGGGCGAAGCGGTTTCCATCAATGCGGCGGGCCGCGCCGGGCGCGCTCCGCGACATCGCGCAGCATGATCGGCGAGCGGTCGCCGCTTTCGATGCTGCGCGCGACGAGATCGGCGATCGCGGCGAAGCGCGGCGCAGCGAGCAGGCCACCCGTCGGCCAGCGCTCGATGTCGTACGAGGCGCGCCGGCCCGGACTCTGCTCGACGATCGCGTGCGCCTCGGCTTCGCTGAACGCGAAAGCGTCCGCCGCGTCGAGCTCCAGAAGCTCGCCACACCACAGGACCACGTAGACATATTCCGGCGGCGAGGCCACCCGAAGATGTTACTGCGGCCGGGAGCGTCTTTCCTGCGCGGGTTGTTCCTGGTTGGCGGCCGACGCGAGCTGTCGGAGCATGTCGGCGGCCTGCGAAACGGTGGTGATCACTTCGTCGACGCCGAGCTTCTCGAGGCGCTCCTTGACGCGTCCCCCGCCATCGCTTGCACCCCACAGCCCGACCGCGATTTTCACGCCCGGCACCTGGCGCCGAAGCCGGCGCGCGAGGTCGCCGGCGTAGTGCGCGGTGTGGGGCGGCACCGCGGAGATGAGGATCGCGCCGCAGCTCTTCTGCGCCACGGTCTCGGCGACTTCCGCCGCCTTCGGCGGCGGCGCGAGCACCACGGCCTTGGCCGCCGGCAGCAGGCGGGAAACCATCATCGCCGCGAGGTGGTCGGCGTCGTCGTGCGCCGGCACGATACAGAGCGGCGCACCGGTCGCCGGCGCCGGCTCGTGCTCGAGTTCCTCGACGATGCGCCGCACACTCTCGAATATGTAGCGCTCGCGCGCTGGCTCGAGCGCGCCCTTCTGGCGATCGCGCTCCGCGAGGCTCAGCGCCGGGATCACCACCTCGTCGAACGTGTGCGAAATGCCGTGGGCCGTCAGGTATTGCTCGAGCACCTCGCCCGCCTCCTCATGGTCGAGGGCCACCAGGCGCTGGTAGAACCGCTCCTCCGGCGAAAGCACCGGCTCGACGCCGAGCAGCATGTTGAGGTAGCCGAACTCGGGGATGTAGCGTCCCATCACCGCGACGCACACGGTGAGCGGCGTGGCGAGCAGCAGCCCGACCGGGCCCCAAAGCCAGGTCCAGAACACCACAGCCAGGATGATGGCGATCGGGCTCAGCCCCGCGCTCTTGCCGTAGAGCCATGGCTCGATGACGTACGCGAGCACCGATTCCAGCGCGAAGAACACGCCGAGCGTCCAGATGACCGGGGACCAGCCGTCCGAGATGGCGAAGGCCAGGAGCGCCGGCATCGCCATCGCGATCCACACGCCGATGTAGGGGATGAATCGCAGCACGAAGCCGAGCAGCCCGAAGAGCGCGGCATTCGGGATGCCGATGAAGTACAGCGCGATGCCGAAGGGAATGCCGAACATCGCATTCACCAGCACCTGCGTCATCAGGTACTGGCTCACGCGATACGAGGCCTCCGCCATCGCCTTGGTCATGACGTGGATGCGGCCGGGCCCGAGGAGCGCGATGACGCGCTCGCGCATGTTCTCCCGGTTGAGGAGAAAGAGAATGGTGAAGACGATCACCGCCAGCGTCATCGCGAGCGGCGTGGCGACCGGCGCGACGAACTGCGCGAACGCCTCGACCGGTGTGCCGGGGGTTTCCTTCACCGGCACGGGCGGCCGCTCGGGCGCCGCCTCCTTCTCGATGTCCTTGATCGCCTCGGCGGCCTTGCCGATGTTCGACTGCTTGTTCGGATGGCGGATCTTGTGGATCTTCTCGACGATGTTGTGGCGGTATTCGGGCAGCTTGCCGGCGAGCGACACGGCCTGCATGGCTGCCACGCCCGCCACGGCGAAGATCAGGCCGAAGCCGAGCAGCGCGACGATGAGGGTCGACGCGATGCGGCCGAGCTTCCACTGCTCGAGGCGCCGCACCGCGGGCGCGAGCAGGAAGGAAAACAGGATGGCGAGCGCCAGCGGGATCAGCACCTCCTGGGCGAGGTAGAGGACTGCGGCGGTAATGAGCAGCGCGATGAGCGACGACGCGCGCGGGCGGCTCGCGCTCGAGACGTACGCCGAGACGGCCACGCCTAGGTGAGCTCGAAGACGAGGAGCGAGCGCGCCGTCACTTCGTACTCATGCCCGAGATCGAACCGGGTTCCGTCCGGAAGATCGGGCATGTTGGTGTCGGCGACCAGCTCCCACGCTGAGCCCTCATCTTCGTCGTTGCGTGCTTCTGGCAGCTTGAACTTCACTACGTCCTGCCAGCTGTTGAAGACGATCAGGATCGTCGCCTCGTGGCCGCGCTGGCGGATGCCGCTCTGCTGGGCGCGCCCGTCGAGCAGCATGCCGAAGCACTTGGTCGGTCCCTGCCACTCTTCCTGAGTCATCTCGTTGCCCGAGGCGCTCACCCAGGTGACATCCTTGACGCCGAGCTCCTCGTTGTAGGTGCCCGAGAGGAAGCGCTTCTGGCGCAGGATCGGGTACTTCTGGCGCAGCTTGGTGAGGCGCTTCACGAAGCGGAGCAGCCGCTCGATGGCGTCGTCCGACTGCCAGTCGACCCAGGAGATCTCGTTGTCCTGGCAGTAGGCGTTGTTGTTGCCGCCCTGGGTGCGCGCGCGCTCGTCGCCGGCGAGGAGCATCGGCGTGCCCTGCGAGAGCAGCAGCGTCGCGAGCAGGTTCTTCATCTGGCGCTTGCGCAGGCCGCGGATCGCCGGGTCGTCGGTCGGGCCCTCGGCGCCGTGGTTCCACGAGCGGTTGTGCGAATGCCCGTCGCGGTTGCCCTCGCCGTTCGCGTCGTTGTGCTTGTCGTTGTACGACACGAGGTCGTTCAGCGTGAAGCCGTCGTGCGCGGTGATGAAGTTGACGCTGGCCCACGGCTGGCGGCCGTGATTGGCGAAAACGTCCGAGGAGGCACAGAGCCTGGGAGCCAGCGCGGCGGCATTGGCCTCGCCGCGCCAGTAGTCGCGCACGGTGTCGCGGAACTGGTCGTTCCACTCCGCCCAGCCCGGCGGGAAGCGGCCGAGCTGGTAGCCGCCGGGGCCGCAGTCCCAAGGCTCGGCGATCAGCTTCACGCGGCCGAGCGTCGGGTCCTGCATGGCCGCCTTCATGAAGCCGTTGAAGGTGTCGAAGCCGCCCGGCTCGCGCGCGAGGATGGTGCCCAGGTCGAAGCGGAAGCCGTCGATGTGCATGTCCTCGACCCAGTAGCGCAAGCTATCGGTCACCATCTGGATCACGCGCGGATGCGAGAGGTTGAGCGTGTTGCCGGTGCCGGTGTCGTTGATGTAGTAGCGCTTCTGGTCCGGCATCAGCCGGTAGTACGAGGCGTTGTCGATGCCCTTGAAGGACAGCGTCGCGCCCTTTTCATTCCCCTCGGCGGTGTGGTTGTAGACCACGTCCATGATCACTTCCAGCCCGGCATCGTGGAAGCGCGCCACCATCTCCTTGAATTCCTGCAGGCACTTGGCGGGATCGGAGGCGTAGCGCGGATCCGGCGCGAAGAAGCCGATCGAGTTGTAGCCCCAGTAGTTGGTGAGCTTCTTCTCGAGCAGGAACGAATCGTTGATGAAGGTGTGGATCGGCAGCAGCTCGACGGTGGTCATGCCGAGCGACTTGATGTAGGCGATGACGTCGGCGTGCGCGAGGCCGCAGTACGTGCCGCGCTCCTTCTCCGGCACCGCGGGATGCAGCTTGGTGAAGCCGCGCACGTGGGTCTCGTAGATGATCGTGCGGTCCCACGGCACCACTCGCCAGACGCGCTCGCGGTGCCACTTGAAGTTCGGATCGACCACCACCGACTTCGGCATGAAGGGCGCGCTGTCGCGCTCGTCGAAGGTGGTGTCCTCCTCGCCCATCTTGTAGCCGAAGACGGCCGCATCCCATTTCAGCTCGCCGATCGTCGCGCGCGCGTACGGATCGAGGAGCAGCTTGTTCGGGTTGAAGCGGTGGCCTTCCTCCGGCTTGTACGGGCCGTGCACGCGGAAGCCGTAGATCGTGCCGGGCATGACGCCGGGCACGTATCCGTGCCAGACCTCGTCGCGGTATTCCGGCAGCTCGATGCGCGCGGTCTCGTGCTGGCCGGTCGAATCGTAGAGGCAGAGCTCCACGCGCGTGGCGTGGGCGGAGAAAAGGGCGAAGTTGGTGCCTTCCCCGTCCCAGGTCGCCCCCTTCGGATAGGGCAGACCTTCGCGGACGGCGGCGAGCTTCAGCTGGGGGGCGTTCATATGGATGGCGGCAGGCGGGCGCACTACGGTACGCAATCGCCGTGCCGCGGTGTCGCGGCAACCGTTAGCCCGTCCGGCCTACCTTCCGTCCAGCTTTTCCACCTGGGGCAAGTTGCAGGCGAGGATCGCCTTGCGCAGCGCCTCGATCGCCTCCGGGCGCGGGAAGCTGCGCCGCCAGGCGAGCGCCACCCGCCGGGTCGGCGGCCGCGAGAACGGCAGGATGCGGATGAGGTCTCCCGCGCTGCCGTTGGGTGCTACGGACGTGGACGGCAGCACGGTGACGCCGACCCCGCTCGCCACCATGTGGCGGATGGTCTCGAGCGAGCCGCCCTCGATCGCGCGCGAGCGCGTCGTGTGGCAGAACTCGAGCACCTGGTCGCGGAAGCAGTGCCCCTCGCCGAGGAGCAGCAGGCTTTCCTTCGTCAGCTCCTCCGAGGTGACCCGCTTGCGGTGCTCCCACGGGTGGCCCTTCGGCACCGCGACAAGAAAGGGCTCGTCGTACACGGCGCGGGTCTCGATTCCCGGCTCGTCGAAGGGCAGCGCGATGAGGATCACGTCCACCTCGCCGCTTTTCAGCCCTTCGGCGAGGCGATGGGTGAAGTTCTCCTGGATGTGCAGCTGCATCGCCGGCGCGTTCTTGCGCAGGATCGGGATGAGCTTCGGCAGGAGGTACGGGCCAATCGTATAGATCGCGCCGAGCCGCAGCGCGCCGGCGAGCGGATCGCGCCCCGCCGCCGCCAGGTCCTTGATGCGCGCCGCCTCCTCGAGCACGCGCTGCGCCTGCGCGACGATCTTTTGCCCCGCCGGCGTAATGGTCACCTCGCCCGGCCCGCGCTCGAAGAGGCTGACGCCGAGTTCCTCCTCCAGCTTCTTCACCGCCACGGAGAGCGTGGGCTGCGACACGAAGCTCGCTTCCGCCGCGCGGCCGAAATGGCGCTCGCGCGCCACCGCGACGATGTAGCGAAGCTCCGTGAGCGTCACGGCTTCCTCGACAGCCAGTAGAGCGGCACGCCGGCCGCCATCACGATCAGCCCCGCCGCGACGGCGAAGCCGAACTTCGGGCCATAGTCCGGATTCCTCACGTAGTCGATGCTCGAATAGAGCATGTAGGCGCACATGAGGACGAACGCCGCCGGCACCACCGGATGCAGCGGCACGCGGAACACCGGGTGCTCCTCGCCCCTGCGCCTGAACACGAACAGGGTCAGCCCGGTCAGCAGGAAGAAGGTCCAGAACACCGGCGACGTGTACGCCACCATGGCGTTGAATCCGTCCGGCGTCGCCGCCGAGGCTGCGACGAGGACGAGGGTGATGGCGCCCTGCACCACGAGCGCATTGGCCGGGGTGCTGCCCTTGTCGCGCCAGGCGCCGAGCAGGCGAAACATGCGGAAGTCGCGCCCCATCGCATAGTTCGTGCGCGCGCCGGTAAAGATGGCGGCGTTGATGGTCGTCAGCACCGAGATGCAGACGAGGAGCGCGAGCAGCACCGCCGCCTTGTCGCCGGCGAGGGCGCGCATCACGTCGGCCGCCACCGCCTTCGAGTCCTTGACCCCGGCATGGCCGAGCACCGCGAGATAGCCGACGTTCACCAGCAGGTAAAGCGCAGTGACGACCACCACGCCGCCCACGAGGATGCGCGTCATGTTCTTGCGCGCCTCGCGCACTTCGCCGGCGAGATAGGCGGCTTCGTTCCAGCCGCCGTAGGCGAGCAGCACGAAGATCATCGCGAAGCCGAATGACGATAACGATCCGCTCGCGCTCGCCGTCTGGGCGGGCGCCCCGCCGACGATGATTGCGGCGACCGAGAACAGGACCAGGCCGCCGATCAGCAGCGTTTCCATCGCCTTCTGCAGCGCCTTCGACTGCAGCGTGCCGGCGAGGTTGAGAAGCGTTAGAACCACCACCGAGATAGCGGCCCACCAGGCCGAGCTGTTACCCGGCAGCCGGAAGATCTCGGAAGCGTAGTCGCCGAAGACGAAAGCCACGGCGGCGATCGCGCCGGTCTGGATCACCGTCATGCGCGACCAGGCGAAGATGAACGCCACGCCCTTCCCCCAGGCGCGCGCGAGGAACGAATATTCGCCGCCGGTATCGGGATGACGCGAGGCGAGCTCCGCGTACACGAGCGCGCCGCACAGGGACACCACGCCGCCGAAGAGCCAGGCGAGGAGAAAGGTTGCGGGTCCCGATGTCGCGCCGGCGACCATCGAGGGCGCCTTGAAGATGAGCGCGCCGATGATCATGCCGGCGGTGAGGAAGACACCGTCGGCGACCGAGAGAAGCGGCTTCGGGGCGCTCACTTGCGGGTCGCCGTCCAGGGCACCGTTCGCGTATCCCGGCCATCCGAGATCGCCACCGTTCCCTCGATGCGGTCGCCGCGCACCTGGCCGACGAAGTAATGGTGCCAGGCGCGCGTGCCGACGAGTCCGGTGATCACCAGCTTGATTTGCTCTCCGCGCAGCCGCGTGTTGCGCACCAGCAGGTCCCGCCCGCCGGCGGCGGCGTGCACGTCGAGCACCTGGTAGCGCTGGCCGATGCGGAAGCTCCACGCGCCGCCGTGGCTGCCGAGGTCGCTCGTCCAGCTGCCGGCCGCATTCGCCGGCACGATCCACAGCTCGACCTTCGAATTGCCGCCGATGCCGACCGGCTTCTCCGGCGTCTTCATCTCGAGCGTCTCGTCCGCGGGCCAGTCGCCGATGCCGCCGTCGTGCGAGACGATGCGCGTACCGGGCTTCAGGGCCAAGAACTTGGGCAGCAGCTTGGCGTTGAAGTCGGGCAGCAGGTACATCGTGACGACCGTCGCCCCGCTGAGGTCGGTCTCGAAGATGTCCTTCACCTCGAATTTCGCGCGGTCGCCGACGCCGGCCTTGGCCGCGTTCTGCGTCGCGAGTCGCACGAGATTGGGATCGAGGTCCACGCCCAGTCCGGTCGCGCCTCGCTTGGCTGCGGCGATGACCAGACGGCCGTCACCGGAGCCGAGGTCGATCACGTGGTCGCCCGGGCCGATTTCGCCCATGCGCATCATGCGTTCGACGATCTCGACCGGCGTGTTGACGTAGGGGACGGTGCCGTCGTCCCACGCCCAAGTCTGCGGCTGGGCCTGCGCGGGGACGAGGAGAACGGCGAGGACAAAAAAGGCGGCTTTCTTCAGCATCGAAGCGGATCTTCGGGGGATTGGCAGCGCCTATTATGGTGGACGTTACAATGCGTTCCGCTGCGCCCCCTCATTCGCCCCGGTAGCTCAGTGGATAGAGCAGCCCCCTCCTAAGGGGCAGGTCGGACGTTCGATTCGTCTCCGGGGTGCCATCGCCGACCGCCGGTCGGAACCCCTCCGCCAGACACACGGAAAGACCAAAAGAACAGATACTTAGCGGCGGTAATTTGACATGCACTTTAAGTGCGGGCTTAATACCTTTGCTAACAAATTTAGCCGGGCGTACAGTCGCGGCAGAAAAGAACGAGAACAAGAAAGCAGAGGCACATATGAAACAACTGAAAACCATCGCTCTACTCCTCGCCCTCGGCTTCATGGCCGGCGGCTGCTCCAGCGTTAGCGTCAACGTCGGCGACTCCAAGTCCACCGCCCAGGCCGGACGCGAGGACCTGAAGAACGCGCAAGGCCACGTGGTCGGCTACAAGGACGTGATGCGCGACCCGGCGACCGGCGAAGAAATCGCGCAGATCTCGCTCTTCCTGCCGCGCATCGAGAACGGCAAGGTCGTCGGCTACGAGGAGCGCGTGCGCGGCGGCAGCGTGCTGCGCGACCTGAACGGCAAGCGCATCGGCGGCCGCTTCGTCGACTCGCGCAGCCGCGGCACCAACCCGCAAAGCAAGGGCCTTCTCATCGTCGTGCGCGGCAAGCCGGCGGATCGCATCACGACCGCCCAGGCGCCCGACATCGACGAGCTCCGCCAGCTCGCCCGGATCACCAACTAAACCCGCTAGCTAGAAATCGGCGCCGTCGTCCTCGACGGCGCCTTTTTTTTGCGCTCGCTTGTGCTGCCAGAGCGCGAACACCACCGAGGCGACCGAGAGGAAGAGCAGCAGCCCGGAGATCGGGCGCGTGAAGAAGAGCCACAGGTTCTCGTCGGTCATCAGCGAGCGCACGAGGTTGATCTCGATCTGGTCGCCCAGGATCACGCCGAGGATGAGCGGCGCGAGCGGCAGCCCGCCCTTCACCATGCCGTAGCCGAGCAGCCCGCACAGCACCAGCACGTACACGTTCGCCATGGTGTTGTTGAGCGCGAAGGCGCCCACCACGCACAGTACCAGGATGATCGGGAAGAGGATCGACTTCGGCACGAGCACGATGCGCAGGAACCAGCGCACGCCGACCAGCATGATGGCGATCATGATGAAGTGGCCGAGGAGGTAGGCGGCGAAGATGCCGTAGGCGAGCTTCGGCTCCTGCGAGATGAAGAGCGGCCCGGGCTGGATGCCGTGGATGGTCAGCGCGCCCAGCATCACCGCGGTGACCGCGTCGCCGGGGATGCCGAACGCCATGATGGTGACGAGCGAGCCGCCGACGTTAGAGTTGTTGGCGGCCTCGGAGGCGATGATGCCCTCCGGCGTGCCGGTGCCGAAGCGCTCCGGATGCGACGAGAACTTCTTCGCCTGGTCGTACGCCATGACGTTGGCCGCGCTGCCGCCGATCGCGGGCAGCACGCCGATCAGCACGCCGACGAAGGACGTCCAGAGCAGCATCACCGGCCGCGAAAGAATTTCCCAGACTACCTTCGAGTGCGAGACCACCAGCTTAGGAATGACGAGATCGGCAGCCGGATCGACGGACGACCGGCCCATCTTTTCCACGTCGCCCATGATCTGCGCGAAGGCGAAGACGCCGATCAGCACCGGCAGGAACGGAATGCCGCCTTCCAGCCAGCCGATGCCGAGCGTGAGCCGCGGCTGTCCCATCACCGGGTCGTTGCCGATGATGGTGATGACGAGCCCGATCGCGCCGGCGAGCAGTCCTTTCGCGATCGAGGCGCCGGTCAGGCCGGCGACCATGGACAGCGCGAAGATGAACAGGGAAAAGTATTCCCACGGCCCGAACGCGAGCGCGAGCGAGGCGAGCGGCCCGGTGGTGCCGACCAGGAAGATGCCGCCCAGCAGGCCGCCGAAGAAGGACGCCCAGATGCCGAGCCAGAGCGCCCTCCCCGGCTCGCCTTTGCGCGACATCGGATAGCCGTCGAACATCGTCGCCACCGACGAGGGCTTGCCCGGAATGCCGAGCAGGCAGGAAGTGATCAGGCCGCCGGACTCGCCGCCGATGTAGACGCCGATCATCGCCGCCAGTCCTTGCAGCGGCTCGAGGCCGAAGGTGAACGGCAGGACCATGATCACCGTCATGGTGTTCGTGATGCCGGGAAGCGCGCCGCCCACCACGCCGATCAGCGTGCCGATGGCGAGCGGCAGGAAGTACTTCAGGTGCAGCAGGTTCTCGATGCCGGCCAGGAGGAGCTCGTACATCTCAGAAGTCCGTCCAGCGGCCGCGCGGCAGCAGCACCTGCAGGTAGCCCTCGAAGAGGTAATAGCAGACGACCGTGGTGACGATCGCCGTTACCGCGACGATCGCCCAGCCCTTCGCGCCGCGCGGCGGCTCGAGCGTCGACTGCAGCGCGGTTATGAAGAAGAGCGTCGCGATGCGGAAGCCGAGGAACGGCATCGCGCCGACGTAGACGAAGAAGATGGCGAAGACGCCGGCCACCAGCCGGTAGTTCGCGCCGCCTTTGCCGGCGGGTGGCGGCTGCAGGAACGATTGCACCAGCACCCAGCCCGCCAGGAACGCGCTGATGCCGAGGACGATGCGCGGATAGAAGCCGGGCCCGATCGGCACCAGCGGGTTGTCCCGCAGGCCGATCGTGAAGCCGAAGAGGACCAGGCTCGCGACGAGGCAGGCGAGCCCGGTCCAGCCGTCCCGGGTCAGCTTCAACGCTTAAGCAAGCCCAGGTCTTTGGCCAGGTTGTGGTTCAGCTCGTCGTTCTGCTTGAGCCACTTCGTGTAGGCCGCGCGGTCCATGTAGCGCACGTCGGTGCCCTGCAGCTTCATGGCATGCGCGAACTCCGGCTCCTTCGCCGCCGCCGCGCACGCCGATCCGACCTTCGCGATCACATCCGCCGGCGTGCCCTTCGGCAGCATCAGGCCGCGGTTCACGTCGTACACCACGTTCACGCCGAGCTCCTTCAGCGTCGGCACGCTCGGCATTTCCGGGCTGCGTTTCTCCGTCGCAATGGCGAGGAACTTGAGCTGGCCGGCCTCGACCTTGCCCTTCTGCGTGAGGTTGGAATCGGTGAGATCGGTATGTCCGCCGAGGATCGCGTTCATGCGCGGCGCGAGCCCCTCGTACGACACGTACTTGAACTTGACCCCGGTCTGCTTCTCGATCAGCGCCGGGAAGAAGTGGCTGGTGGACGCGAGCGTGGCGCCGACCGTGATCTGGCCGGGGCGCTTCTTCGCGTCGGCGAGGAACTCCTGGAAGTTCTTCCACGGCGTCTTCGGGCTCGCGGTGAGCACCGAGGCGGTCGACGAGATGAGGCACACCGGCTCGAAGTCCGTATAGGCGACGTCGGCGACGCCGGCCCAGTACGTCGAGTGGATGTAATCGTGCACCGCAAAGATGGTGTAGCCGTCCGGCGGCGAGTCCTTCGCCTCCTTCGCGCCTTTCGTGCCGGAGGCGCCGCCGACGTTGGCGATGACGACCGTCTGGCCGATGTGCTTCTGCAGCAGCGGCGCGAACGGCCGGAAGATGTTGTCGGTATCTCCACCCGCGGCCCACGGCACGATCATCTTGATCGGGCGTTCCGGATATGCAGCGCACGCGGCGGATGCGCTCAGTGCGAGCGCGACGGCAATGAGTCTTCTCATTTTCTATCCTCCTCCAAGGAGGCTGCATAATAAGTCATGTTCCCCGGCAAGTGGTACGACGAGGTCCGTGTCGGCGATCGCTTTGGCACCAGCGTCACCGTGACGGAGACGCATCTCGTGCTCGGCTCGGGCCTGTTCGGCGACTTCAATCCGCTGCACGTCGATGAAGAATTTTCCCGGCGCTCGATGTTCGGCGGCCGCATCCTGCACGGCCCGTTCACCTCGGCGCTCGTCTCGGCGCCGGTCGGGATGTACTTCTCCGGCACGGCGCTCGCCTATCTGGAGCACGCGTGCCGCTTCAAGAAGGCCGTCAAGCCGGGCGACACGCTGCGCACCGAATGGACGGTGACGGAGAAGCTCGACAAGCCCAAGCACAAGGGCGGCATCTGCGTGCTCGCCGGCACGGCGCACAACCAGCGCGGCGAGCTCACCGTCGACGCCGACGGCAAGATCCTCGTCAGCTCGATGCCTTCTCCCCGCGCAGGCTCCTGAGCCAGCGACGGTCGATCCAGTTCTTCCACCACCAGGCCCAGCGGCCCTCCGCGCCCCAGCCGCCGCGCCAGGCGATGGCATAGCGCGAGCCGCAGCTCAGCAGCATCAGCGCGTTCGGATCCGGCTCGTAGGCGACCAGCGGCGCACCGGCCACGATGTTGCGGAAATTCTGCTCGAGCACCGCGCCGTGGCGCACGGCGTTCACGCCGGACTTCGCCTCGCCCAGCCCGGCGCAATCGCCGACGGCGAAGATGTGCGGATGCGAGGCGCTCGCGAGCGTCTCGTTCACCTTGACGAAGCCCCGCTCGTCGAGCGCAAGCGCGCTCATCGCGAGCCACGGATGCGGCGCCGCCCCGCTCGCCCAGAGCACCATGCCGAACTGCTGGCGCGAGGTGCCGGAGATCACCACCGGTCCCGGCTCCACGGCGTCGACGCGCATCCCCGGGCGGAAATCGACGCCCCGGCGCCGCAACGCCCGCTCCACGCGCCGCGCGAGCGGCGGCGGGAATCCCGAGCGCTCCGAATACACCGTCACCTCGGCGCCGCGGTGGCGCAGCGCCATCGCGAGCTCGACCCCGGCGGCGCCGCCGCCGGCGATGGCGAAATGCGCGACGCGGCGCAGCTCGCCGACCAGGCGCTCGAACGGCTTCACCGCCAGCGTGTGGTCCGCCGCGCCCGGCGCCGATTGCAGGATCGCCGAGCCGGCATTGAGCGAGGCGAAGTCGTAGTGCACCTCCTGGCCGTCGTCGAGCGTCGCGCTCTTCGCGGCCGCGTCGAGGCCGATGATGCGCGCCGGGACGTAGTCCACGCTCGCTCGCGCCGCCAGCTCGGCGACGTCGAACTCCGCCTCCTCGCGCCGATAGTGGCCGGCGATCACGCCCGGCAGCATCGCGGAATAGATCTGCCGCGGCTCGGGCGACACCAGCGCCATCCGCGCGCCGTAGAGCGGCTTCGCCGCCAGCGCCGCCAGCAAGCGGGCGTGCGCGTGACCCGCGCCGACGAGGAGCACGCGCTTCATTGCGTTTTCAGGCTTTTCCTAACTTGGCTTCCTCGCGCTTGCGCAGCTCCTTGCGCTGCACCTTGCCGGTCGTAGTCATCGGAAGCGCGTCGATGAACTCGATCTCGCGCGGGTATTCGTAGGGCGCGAGGCGTGCGCGCACGTGGGCCTGGATGTCTTCGATGAGCGCCGCCGACGGCGATTCGCCCGGCTGCAGCACGATGAACGCCTTGACGATCGCGCCGCGCGTCTCGTCGGGCTTGCCGATCACCGCCGCGTTCATCACCGCGCGGTGCTTGACGAGGCAGCTCTCGATCTCCGCCGGCCCGATGCGATAGCCGGCGCTCTTGATGACGTCGTCCGAGCGGCCCTGGTACCAGAAGTAGCCGTCGGCATCCATTTTTCCCTGGTCGCCGGTGGTGCCCCAGTCGCCGACGAACTTGTCGCGCGTCGCCTGCGGGTTCTTCCAGTATTCGAGGAAGAACACCGGATCGTTCTTCCGGTCGATCGCGATCTCGCCCAGCTCGCCGGGCGGCAGCACCTGCCCTTTGTCGTCGATCACCGCGACGCGATGGCCGGGATACGCGCGCCCGATGGATCCCGGCTTCACCGGCCACGCCGCCTGGCAGTTGCCCACCACATAGTTGATCTCGGTCTGGCCGAACATTTCGTTCACCGTCACGCCGAGCTCGTTCTTCGCCCACTCGATGATGGTCACGCCGACCGATTCGCCGGCGCTCATCACCGAGCGCAGGTTGAGGTTGTAGCGCTTCCGCGGCTCCGGCACGGCCTTCATCATCAGCTTGAGCGCGGTCGGGAAGAGGAACGAGTTGCGCACGCCGTACTTGTCGAGCAGGTAGTAGGCGCGCTCGGCATCGAAGCGGCCGCGATAGCCGAGGATCGGCAGGCCGAACGCCCAGGTCGGCAGCAGCGCATCGAAGAGGCCGCCGGCCCACGCCCAGTCGGCGGGGGACCAGAACACGTCGCCCGTCTGGGGAAAGAAATCGTGGGAATGGACGAAACCGCTCAGGTTGCCAATCACCAGCCGGTGCGCCTGCAGCGCCCCTTTCGGCGCGCCGGTGGTGCCGCTCGTATAGATGATGATCGCCGGGTCGTCGGCGGCCGTGTCGAGCAGCGTGAAGTTTGAAGAGGATTTGGAAGCCAAGGCCTCCCAGGCATGCACGCCCGTTTCTCGCGCGCCGGCGACGCCGATGACGTGCTTCAGCTCGGGCAGCTTATCCTTCACCGCCCAGAGATTCGCGAGGGTGGTCGGCTCGACGATGGCGACGCTCGCCCCCGCGTGGTTGATGCGGTACTCGAGCGCCTCGGGGCCGAAGAGATGCGAAAGCGGCAGCGCAATCGCGCCCATCTGGAAGATCGCCATGTAGGCGATGGCGGTCTCCGGGCGCTGCGGCAGGATGAGGGCGACGCGGTCGCCGCGCTTCACGCCGAGGGCGGCGAGCGCGTTGGACAGGCGATTTGCCGCGACCTGGATGTCCCAGAACGAATACGCCGCCGTGGCGCCCGACTCGTCTTCCCAATAGAGCGCGAAGCGGCTTCGATCCACTGCCCACTGGCCGCAGCAGGCGCGCGCGATGTTGTAGCGCGGCGGCACGTTCCAGCGGAAGCTGCGATAGAGCTCGTCGTAGCGGTCCAGCATGGTTTAATCCAGTTTACATGAGCATCGAAGCGCTGGTTTTCGACGCGTACGGCACGCTGTACGACGTCCACTCCGTGATGCGGCGCTGCGAAGCCTGCTTCCCGGGCAAGGGAACGGCGCTCTCGCAGCTCTGGCGCGCGAAACAGCTGGAATACACCTGGCAGCGCAGCCTGATGCAGCGCTATGCGCCTTTTTCGACGGTGACGCGCGAGGCGCTCGCCTATTCGTGCGCCGCGCTCGGCCTCGACGGCGCGCCGCACCTCGATGCGCTGATGGCGGAATACCTGGCCCTCGCGCCGTTCCCGGAAGTGCCGAAGGCGCTGTCCCGCCTGACGATGAAGAAAGCGATTCTCTCCAACGGCTCGCCCGACATGCTGGATCCGTTGGTGCGCAGCTCGGGCCTGCGCTTCGACGCGGTGCTTTCCGTGGACGAGCTGAAGGTGTACAAGCCCGCGCCGCCGGTCTACGAGCTCGCCGTTCGCCGGCTGGCAACGCCGAAAGAGCGCATCGGCTTCGTCTCGTCGAACTGCTGGGACGCGCTCGGCGCGAAGTCCTTCGGCTTCCACGTCTACTGGATCAATCGCAGCCGTGCGCCCCTCGACCGCCTGGGCTTCAGGCCCGACGCCGAGATCCATTCGCTCGATGAAGTTCTGCGCTAACTGCGGCGCGAAAGTGGTCCGCCGCACGCCGCCGGGCGACACGCTCGAGCGCTGGGTGTGCGACGAGTGCGGCGAGATCCACTACCAGAACCCGAAGGTGGTGGTGGGCACGATCCCCGAGCACGAGGGCAGGATTCTCCTCTGCCGGCGCGCGATCGAGCCGCGCTACGGCTACTGGACGCTGCCGGCCGGATTCATGGAGAACGCCGAGACGGTCGGCGAGGCGGCGGTGCGCGAGACGGTCGAGGAAGCCGGCGCCAGCGTCGAGCTCGGCGCGGCCTTCAGCCTGATCTCCGTCCCGTACGTGAACCAGGTCCACGTCTTCTATCTCGCGCGCCTGCGCAACCTCGAGTTCGCGCCGGGCGAGGAAACGCTCGAAGTGGCGCTCTTCGACGAGGCCGAGATCCCCTGGAAGGACATCGCCTTCCGCACGGTCGGCGCCACGCTCAAGCTCTGGTTCGCCGACCGCAAGCGCGGGCAGTTCGGCTTCCACACCGAGGACCTGAAGTAGCGGGTATGCTCCTCCCGCGGTTCTAACCGGGGAGGAAGAACGATGCACAAGTTGTGGCTTGTCGTCCCGTTCCTGCTGCATTCGCCGCTCGCGCTGGCGGCCGACCCACCGAAGCTCGACCCCGCCAACACCGCCTGGATGATCGTCGCCTCCGCGCTGGTCCTCTTCATGACGCTGCCGGGGCTCGCCCTCTTCTACGCGGGCCTGGTGCGCGCGAAGAACGTGCTCTCGGTCCTCATGCAGTGCTTCGCCATCACCTGCGTCGTGACCCTCGCCTGGGTGGCGGTCGGCTACAGCATCGCGTTCGGCGATCCCGGCCCGTGGTGGGGCGGCCTCGGCAAGGCCTTCCTCGCCGGCATCGACGTGAAGACGGTGAAGGGCACCATCCCCGAGACGCTCTTCGCCATGTACCAGATGACGTTCGCGATCATCACGCCGGCGCTCGTGGTCGGCGCGTTCGCCGAGCGCGTGAAGTTCTCCGGCATGCTGATCTTCAGCCTGCTGTGGCTGCTCGTCGTGTACGTGCCGCTCGCGCACTGGGTATGGGGCGACGGCTGGCTGCAGAAGCTGGGCCTCATGGACTTCGCCGGCGGCACCGTCGTGCATGCCAATGCCGGCATGGCCGCCCTCGTCTGCGCGCTGGTGCTCGGACGCCGCCGCGGCTTCCCCGACACGGC
This sequence comes from Burkholderiales bacterium, assembly GCA_035554335.1. Classification (GTDB taxonomy): domain Bacteria; phylum Pseudomonadota; class Gammaproteobacteria; order Burkholderiales; family SG8-39; genus SCGC-AG-212-J23. Next base: position 5,670 of record DATMIG010000496.1, on the reverse strand, counting down.
GATGCCGCCGCACAACATGACGATGGTCGTGACCGGCGCCTGCCTGCTGTGGGTCGGCTGGTTCGGCTTCAACGCCGGCAGCGCGCTCGCCGCCGACGGCTCGGCCGCGATGGCGATGCTGGTGACGCACGTCGCCGCCGCCACCGCGTCGCTCGTCTGGATGGCGTGCGAATGGATCCGCTTCGGCAAGCCCTCCGTGCTCGGCATCGTCACCGGCATGGTCGCCGGGCTCGGCACCATCACGCCCGGCTCGGGCTTCGTCGGCCCGATGGGCGCCATCGCGATCGGCCTGATCGCCGGCCTGGTCTGCTTCTTCGCCACGAACTACATGAAGCGCGCGCTCGGCATCGACGACTCGCTCGACGTGTTCCCGGTGCACGGCGTCGGTGGCATCCTCGGCACCACACTGACCGGCGTGTTCGCCTCGTCGATGTTCGGCGGCATGGGCTACCCGGAAGGCCAGACGATGGCCGGCCAGGTCGCGGTGCAGCTCGGCGGGGTGCTGGTCACGCTGGTCTGGTCCGGCATCCTCACCTGGGCGCTGCTGAAAATGACCGATGCGGTGGCCGGCATGCGCGTCGCCGGCGAAGAAGAAACGGAAGGCCTCGACACCGTATTGCATAACGAAAAAGGCTATAACCTATAGAGGATGGAACGCCGCGAGTTCGTTTCCTTCTGTGTAGCAAGCGCCGCCGCCGCGGCGGCACCGGCGGTGGCGGCCGACTCCCAGCCGCGCCTCTACAGCCGCGCGCGCCTTGTCGATGCCAAAGGCGCGCCGATCCTCGGCAAGTCGATTCCGCCCGAGCGCAACCTCATCTTCAACTACCCGTACGCCGCGACGCCGTGTTTCCTCTTGAACCTCGGCCGTCCCGCGGCCGCGGCTACGCACCTGCAGACCGCAGCCAAGCAGAGCTACGCCTGGCACGGCGGCGTCGGCGCGAGCCGCTCGATCGTCGCCTACTCGGCGATCTGCGCGCACAAGCTCACCTATCCGACGAAGGACATCAGCTTCATCAGCTACCGGGCCGAGAAGAGCGCGCGCAACCGCTTCGGCTCGGTGATCCACTGCTGCTCCGAGCACAGCCAGTACGATCCGGCGGAAGGCGCGCGCGTCGTGGCCGGTCCGGCGCCGCAGCCGCTGGCGGCGATCCTGCTGGAGCATGATGCAGCCACCGACCAGATCTACGCAGTCGGCACGCTCGGCGGCGAGATGTTCAACGAGTTCTTCGACAAGTACGCCTTCAAGCTGCAGATGGAGCTCGGCAACGGCGCCCGCGACGCGGCGGGCAGCGCCTGCATCGTGCAGCCGCTGGAGGATTACTGCCGCCAGCAGGTTAAGTGCTGACGTGGTTGGAAGCCACTGACCCCTTCCCGCCGGTCGAGCGGGCCCTCAAGGAACCGAACGGGCTCCTCGCCGCCGGCGGCGATCTGTCCGTGCCGCGCCTCCTCGCCGCCTACCGGCGCGGCGTGTTCCCCTGGTATTCGGCGCCCGAGCCGATCCTGTGGTGGTCGCCGGACCCGCGGATGGTGCTTTACTGCGACGAGCTCAAGGTCTCGCGGTCGCTTGCAAAGAGCGTGCGCAACAAGGGCTACGAGGTGCGCATCGACACGGCCTTCGACCGGGTGCTCGCCGGCTGCGCCGATCGCGAGGAAGGCACGTGGCTCGGGCGGGCCATGCGTTCCGCCTACCTGACGCTGCACCGCTCGGGCTATGCGCACTCGTTCGAGACGTGGCACGGCGACGAGCTGGTCGGCGGGCTGTACGGGGTGGCCGTCGGCCGCATGTTCTACGGCGAGTCGATGTTCTCGCGGGCGACCGATGCATCCAAGGTGGCCCTCGTTTCGCTGGTCCGGGAACTCAAGGCGCGCGGCTTCCCTCTCATCGACTGCCAGATGCACACGTCCCTCCTCGCCTCGCTCGGCGGCCGCGAAATCCCGCGGCGCAGCTTTTTGCAGGCGCTGGAGCGCTTGGTACACTACCCTGAGCAACCGGGATATTGGAGTGTCACGACTTAACGACCTGCCGCATGCGGTACTGCAGTTCTACGTAACTGCGCCCTACCCCTGCAGCTACCTGCCGGACCGGATGGCGCGCTCGCAGGTCGCGACGCCGAGCCACCTGATCAACACCGAGCTGTACGGGGATCTGGTCAAGGCCGGCTTCCGCCGCAGCGGCATCTTCACCTACCGCCCGCACTGCGACGCCTGCCGCGCCTGCGTGCCGGTGCGCATCCCGGTGGGCAACTTCGAGTCGAACCGGTCGCAGCGCCGCGCGTGGAAAGCGCACGCGACGCTGACGGCGCATGCGCAGCCGCTCAAGTTCCGGCTCGAGCATTACGCGCTGTACCTGCGCTACCAGTCGAAGCGCCATTCCGGCGGCGGCATGGACAACGACAGCCGCGACCAGTACTCGCACTTCCTCCTGCAGAGCCGCGTCGATACGCGGCTGATCGAGTTCCGCGAGGCGGGCCAGCTCGTCATGGTCTCGATCGTCGATTACCTGCCCGACGGCCTGTCCTCGGTCTACACCTTCTACGAGCCGGACCGGCGCGGCGCGAGCTTCGGCACCTACAACGTGCTCTGGCAGGTCGAGCAGTGCCGGCGACTGAACCTGCCGTACCTCTACCTCGGCTACTGGATCCGCGAGAGCCCGAAGATGGCCTACAAGTCCAAGTTCGAGCCGATCGAGGGCTTCATCGGCGGCGCCTGGCGCCGCCTGGGACGAAGAGACGCGGCGTGAGCCTCTACGGGCTCGCGCGTCCCTTCCTCTTCTCGCTCGACGCCGAAAACGCCCACCAGATCGGCCTGCGCGCCGCCGGCCTCGCCGCGATGTTCTCGCCGCCGCCGGCGCGCGTGCCGGTGCGCGCCATGGGCATCGAGTTTCCGAACCCGATCGGCCTCGCCGCCGGGCTCGACAAGAACGCCGAGCACATCGATGCCATGGGCGCGCTCGGCTTCGGCTTCATCGAAGTCGGCACGGTCACGCCGCGTCCGCAGCCCGGCAATCCGCGGCCGCGGCTTTTCCGCATCGAGAGCCGCCACGCGATCATCAATCGCTTCGGCTTCAACAACGTCGGCGTCGAGGCGTTCATCGCCAACGTGCGGCGTTCGCGCTGGAACGGCGTGCTCGGCATCAACATCGGCAAGAACGCCGACACGCCGCCCGAGCGGGCGATCGACGACTACGAACTCGGCCTGAAGGCGGTGTACGCGCATGCCGCTTACGTGACGATCAACATCTCATCGCCGAACACCAAGGGCCTGCGCACGCTCCAGGAAGCCGACCATCTCAACGCGCTGCTCAAGCGCGTCACCGCGTTGCGCGGGCCGCTCGCGGACCGCTATGGGCGCCGGGTCCCTCTGGTGGTGAAGGTCGCGCCGGACCTGAGCGCCGGCGAGATCCAGTCGATCGCGGACGCGGTGCGCCGCCACGGCATCGAAGGCCTTATTGCCACCAACACCTCGGTCTCGCGCGACGGCGTCGAAGGCCTGCCACACGCGAGCGAAGCCGGTGGCCTCTCGGGCGCGCCGATCAAGACGCGCGCCACGCAGGTCCTGCGCGAGCTGGTTTTCGCCCTGAAGGGCGAGCTCACCGTGATCGGCGCGGGCGGTGTCATGTCCGGTGCCGATGCGGCCGAGAAATTCGCCGCCGGCGCCTCGCTCGTCCAGCTCTACACCGGGCTCATCTACCGCGGCCCGGACCTCGTCGCCGAATGCGTATCGGCATTCCGCGCGAAGTAAAGGACGGCGAATATCGCGTTGCGCTGACACCGGACGGCGTCGCCTCGCTCTCCGACGTGGTCGTCGAAGCCGGTGCCGGGATCGGTGTCGGCTTAAGCGACGAAGACTACCGGCGCGCCGGCGCCACCATCGGCAATGCGTGGGACTGCGAGCTCGTCGTCAAGGTGAAGGAGCTGCAGCCGGCGGAATACAGAAAGCCGCGGCGCGGGCAGACGATCTTCGGCTTCCAGCATTTCGGCCCTGACCCCGAACTCCTCGACGCGGCGCTCGCCTCCGGCGCTCGTTTCATCGCTTTTGAAACCGTCGGCCAGGACACCGGCCTGCCCATCCTTTCGCCCATGTCCGCGATCGCCGGCCGGCTTGCGGTGCAAGCGGGCGCATGGTGCCTGCAGAAGCAGAACGGCGGCAGCGGCGTGCTTCTCCCCGGCCTCGACGGCGTGCCGCCGGGCAAGGTGGTGATCCTCGGCGCCGGCAATGTCGGCGCCAATGCGCTCGCGATCGCGTACGGCATGGGCGCGTGGGTGACGGTGTGCGCGAAGAGCGAGCGCCGCTTCGACGCGCTGCGCGAGCGCTATCCGGACGTTTCCTACCGCACCGGCGTGGACGAGCGCACCGTCGCGGACGCCGATCTCGTCATCGGCGGCGTGCTGACGCCCGGACAGATGTCGCCGAAGCTCATCACGCGCAAGATGCTGGCGGGCATGCGGCGCGGCTCGGCGCTCGTCGACGTCGGCATCGACCAGGGCGGCATCGCCGAGACCTCGTGCCCGACCTCGCACAGCGAGCCGATCTACGTCGAGGAAGGCGTGGTGCACTACTGCGTGCCCAACATGCCCGCCGCCTGCGCGCGCACCGCGAGCCTCGCCCTCGAACGCGCGGTGTTACCTTACGTGCGCATGCTTTCCGGCGGTGAAACGAACGACGAGCTGCAAACCGGCCTGCAGGTCCATGACGGCCGCGTCGTGCACGCGCAGCTCGCCCGGGATACGGGAAAATAGGGACAGACCCTAATTATTTTTTTATTAGGGTCCGTCCCTATTTATTTCTGATGAAGCGCAACCTCGTTGCTCTAGTAGATGAACCGCACTGCATCGGCTGCGCGCGCTGCATCGACGCGTGCCCGGTCGACGCGATCGTGGGCGCGCAGGGCTACATGCATACCGTCGTCGAAGAGTGGTGCATCGGCTGCGACCTGTGCCTGCCGGCCTGCCCGGTGGATTGCATCGAGATGGTTCCGCCCGCCGGCGCGTGGACGCCGGCGCTGAAGAGCGCCGCCGGCGAGCGAGGCCGCCGCCGCCTGCAGCGGTTGAAAACGCGCACCGTCCATTCGCACGACGCCGCGTCGCGCAAGTCGATCCTCGCCGCCCTGCTCGACCGGAAATGAATCCCGCCAAGCGGCGCGAGATCTTCGAGCGCTTCCGCGCCGCCAACCCGAACCCGACCACCGAGCTCAAGTACACGACGCCGTTCGAGCTGCTGGTGGCGGTCGTGCTCTCGGCGCAGGCGACCGACAAGTCCGTCAACCTGGCGACGGACGTGCTCTACAAGAACCACAACACGCCGGAGGCGATCGCCAGGCTCGGCGTCGCCGGGCTGGAAAAGTACATCCAGCGCATCGGCCTCTATCGCACCAAGGCGAAGAACGTGGTCGAGCTCTGCCGCATCCTCGTGGAAAAGCACGGCGGCGAAGTGCCCAGGACGCGCGAGGCGCTCGAGGCGCTGCCGGGCGTCGGTCGCAAGACGGCGAATGTCGTGCTCAACACCGCGTTCGGCCAGCCGACGGTGGCGGTCGACACGCACATCTTCCGCGTCGCGAACCGCACCAACCTCGCCCCGGGCAAGGACCCGCTGGAAGTCGAGCAGCGGCTGCTGAAATTCACGCCGCCGGAATTCCTGCAGAACGCGCACCACTGGCTCATCCTGCACGGG
>DATMIG010000495.1:0-9196 GCA_035554335.1 Burkholderiales bacterium | reverse complement strand
TGGAAGGCGATCCGCGTGTTCGACCCACCGCTGACGCGCGTGCGCCGTCAGGAACCCCACCTGGACTGACCGAAGCGGTAGCCGACCGATCGCACCGTTTGGATCAGGTTGGCGTGCTCCTCACCGAGCTTGGCGCGCAGCCGCCGGATGTGGACGTCGACCGTGCGCTCCTCGACGAACACGTGCTCGCCCCAGACCTCGTCGAGCAGCCGGGCGCGCGAGAAAACGCGTCCGGGATGCGTCATGAAGAAGTGCAGCAGGCGCAGCTCGGTGGTCCACAGGTCCACCGCCTTGTCGGCGCCGGCGGTCACCTGGTGCGCGGCAGGATCGATACGCAGGCCGGCGATCTCGACCACGTCGTCGGCGAGCTGCGGCGCGCGCCGGCGCATGACCGCCTTGATGCGGGCGAGCAGCTCGCGCGCGGAGAACGGCTTGGTCACATAGTCGTCGGCGCCGGACTCGAGCGCCGTGACCTTGTCCTGCTCCTCGGCGCGGGCCGACAGCAGCACTATGGATATGTCCTTGGTACGCTGGTCGCCGCGCAGGCGCCGCGCGAAGGTCAGGCCCGGCACGCCGGGCAGCACCCAGTCCAGCAGCACGAGGTCCGGGCGCGACTCGCGCACCAGCGCCTCGGCCTGCGGCACGTCGCCGGCCGTCATGACTCGATAGCCCGCGCGCTGCAGGTTGGCGGCCAGCAAATCGCGGATCGCCGCTTCGTCTTCGACTACCAGGATGGAACCGCCCATGACTTCTCCCATTCGTTTGTTAGGCGACACCATCGTAGGAGGAGGTCGGTTGGGCGCATATCGCCGGCCCCTTATTTAACAGTCGTGTCATATTGGCGTCATGTCGTCGTTTACCGACACGCTCGCGTCATGAAGCCGCCGGTACAGGGGTTGCAGCAGGGGACCCCATGAGGGTGCTGGTCATCGAAGACAACGGCGACATGCGGGACATGCTGCGGCTCACGCTGGAAGGCGCCGGCCACGACGTGGTCACGGCCTCGCACGGCCAGGAAGGCCTCGGCTACCTGAACGGCCACAAGGTGGACCTCGTGCTCACCGACCTCTTCATGCCGGAGATGGACGGCATCGAGGTGATCGCGGCCCTGCGCGCGCAGTTTCCGGGGGTCAAGGTGGTCGCCATGTCCGGCCGGGCCGGCGTCGACTACCTCTCGGTGGCGCGCGAGCTCGGCGCGGCGCGCATCTTGCGAAAGCCGTTCTCCATGGACGAGCTCCTCGCAGCGGTAGCCCAGTGACCCGTCGCCCCAAGGTCTATCACATCATCGGTTCCGGACGGCGCCATGTGGCTGCGGCGTCGGAGCTCGTCACGCGCGGCAACCGCGTGGCGGTCGAGCTCGACCCGGACATCGTGCACAGCAAAGGCGTATTCGTGGAAATCAATCCCGCCAAGCTTCGCAAGCTCGACGACGAAGGCTGGCTGTACGGCTATCCGGAGCGCGTCGACCGGCGCCAGACGCAGCCACGCCGGCAGAACTACCAGGCGGAGCCGAAGCGCACGCCCGGGCGCCGGGCGAGCGACCACAACCGCCGCGCCTAGCGAAGGCTACGGGAGGTCCTGCTGTCGCTGGTGCTCGGCTTCGAGCATCTGCGCGAGGTCCACGTTCATGAAACGCGTGCCCTGTGCGAAGCGACTGCTCACGCTCACCTGGATGCGCCCCTGCGGCAGCATGAGTTCCGCGGGCGACACACAGATCCACACGCCGCTCGCGTCGCGCCGGAAATGCTTGATGAACTTGTCCAATTCCCCGCCCGCATCGTACGCGTCCGGCCTCTGCCGTACTCACCGCTGAATGGAGGTATCGCTCCGGGAGGGCATGCGCTTGGCGATATAGCGCCGGCCGGCGAAGGTGAGCACGGCGAAGACGACGACCCCGGCGGCGATGAGCCCGTAGCGCACCCTCGAGGCGTCCTCGAGCGCGTTCGAGAGCTGGCCGCCGAAGAGCAGCCAGGCGAGGATGCCGGGAACCAGCGAGGCGAGCGTGCCGGCGAGGAATTTCCACAGCGGGATGCGGACTGCGCCGGCAATCATGTTCTGCACCACCGACGGCGGCACCGGCACCATGTTGGCCGCAAAGATCGCGATCGCGCCGTTTTCGCGCAATGCCTTGCCGAGCGGCTCGAGGGCGTCGCCGGCCAGGCGCTCGAGCGCCGACTTCGGCACGTAGCAGCCGGCGACGTACGCCGCGCAGGCGGCGAGCATCGCCCCGGCCGTCGCGTACACCACGCCGAGGACGGCGCCGAAGGTGAGGATCACGACCAGCGTCAGGACCGGCCGCGGCAGCAGGACGAAGGACGCCGGAATGTAGGACGCCACGAGCACGATCGGCGCCCACCACTTGCCGCGCACCGCGCGCGTCGAGCCCAGGATGCGCTCGGCGCTGGCGAGCTCGCGCAGCGGCGTGAAGCGCCATACCGCCGCGAGCGCGCCGACGACAAGGACGATCGCGGCGAGCTTGCCCCAGGCCGGACGTCTTTTCAGTGGTTGAGCGCCGCCTCAGTGTTTGAGAGCCAACTTCAGGCTCTCGAGCGAAAACGGCTTGTGCAGCGTGGCGTCGGCGCCGACGTGCAGCGCCGCCTTGAGGTAATCCATCTTCGCGCGCTCGCCGCCGCCCGACATGGCGATCACGTGCACGAACGGCCATTCGCGCTTGAACGCGGCGATGGTCTCGATGCCTTCCTTGCCCGCCATGAAGATGTCGGTGATCACGATCGCGACCTCGCGCGCGCGGTGCGTGGCAAGCGCCTGGTTGCCGTCGGCCGCGGTCTCCACGTCGTAGCCGAGCAGGCCGAGCAGCTGGCTGAGCGACGTGCGCATGTCGGCATTGTCGTCCACCACGAGGATGCGCCGCCGCACGCTCATGTCTCCTGCGCCGGCTCCGCGTCCGACGCGCGCGGGCGCCGCGGAGCGGGGTCCGTTTTTTCGACCAGCCCGAGTTCGCGCTCGAGCTGCGCGGCGCGCTCGCGCGGCTCCGCGCACAGCTGCCACGAGTAGTGCGTGACGCTTGCAATGCCCGCAGCGCCGCCGTGCGAGAGATGGCTCGCGAGGCGCGAGCGGATGGTGTCCGCGCCGCCGTGCGCGTGGCCGACGGCGAGCGCGACGCCGCCGCTCCACAGGACGTACACGCCCCGGTGGTCCGGCGCATCGGCAATCATGGATTCAACGAACCGCCACTTGTGCATAAGCGTGTTCTTTTAACCGCTTCGCATGCTACGCACGCGAGACGCCGCTGTCGTGTCGCGCCGCGCATGAACTTGGTCGTCGCACGCAGGCGACAGGCCAATGGCCGTAGCAGCGGCGCGACTTTTGTAGAAACGCTACGGCAGTTTCGCCGCGGGCGGCGCGGAACGCTCGGGCAGTGGGGCGACGACTACGCGCTGAGCGGCGTCCTGGCGGCGATCCTGCCGCGCGCGCGCGATGTCGTCCTCGAGCACGAGGTCGACCACGGCCATGAACACGCGATCCGGCGGCGTGGCGCGGCCGGCGAGCCAGAACTCGAGCGCGTGCGGCTCGACGTCGAAACGCGCGGCGAGCCGCTCGCGCCCGCCGGAGATGTCGCACGCCCGGGCGAGGAGCCGGGCTTTCAGTTCGCGCTGCATGGCACGCGGCTCACGCAAGCCGCATGCCCAGGGGGGACTTACTGGCGGGGGTGCGAGAGGTGCACGCGCTCTTCCAGGGTGTGTGGGCGACGCCCATCGCGGAACTCGTTCAGCACCTGGATGAGCGAGGCCGGATCCGCCGGCTTCTGGAAGAAGTGGTCGAAGCCCACCATGATGGCGAGGAAGCGGTCGGAGGGGCGGATCCACACGCCGGAGATGGCGACCAGCATCGGGCGCTCCTCGACGCGGACCTCACGCAGCTCGCGCGCGAGGATGAAGCCGTCCTTGCCGGGCATCTCGATATCGAGGATGCAGACGTCGGGATCGAAGCCGCGTACCAGCTCGCGCACGCTGCCGCCGTCCTTGAGCGTGCGCACGTCGTGGCCTTCCTCCTTGAGGATCGCCTCGAGCGTGGTGAGCGTGTCCTGATCGTCGTCGGCGAGCAGGATGCGCAGCGGCGCCTTGGCTCTGGCGCGAAAGGGAACGATGTCCGACATAGGTTGCACTTTAATTTTTCCCTTCGAGACTGTCTATCGGCGAGCCTTGAAGCGGCCGTCGTAGAACAACGACAAGCAGCGTCGCTCCCTAGCCATCCTGCGAGCGGAGAAGCTCCAGCCCCTTGGCGGAAATCTGCCGGCCCTGCTCGATCGCCTGCTGGATCTGGCGCGGATCGGTCGGCTTGACGAAGTGATAGTCGAAGCCCGCCTCCATCGCGCGCTCGCGGTCTTCCTTGCTGCCGTAGCCGGTGACGGCGACGAGGAGGGCGTGGCTGGTATCGCCCTGCTCGCGCAGCCGGCGCGCCACCGCGTAGCCGTCGATGCCGGGCAGGCCGATGTCGAGCACGATCACGTGCGGCGCGAAGACGCGCACGGACTGCAGCGCGTCGTTGCCGTCGAGCACCGTCTTCACTTCGTGGCCCTCCAGGCGCAGGAATGCCGCCGTGCTCTCGGCCGCGTCGGCGTTGTCGTCCACGACCAGCACGCGGCGGCCGTAGACCTGCGGCGAGGTGACTTCCACCGGCGCGAGGCCGGGCGCCTGCACGGCGCTGATCGAGGGCAGCGTGACGCGGAAGATCGCGCCCTTGCCGGTTCCGGCGCTCGTCGCCTCGACCTGGCCCTGGTGCAGCTCGACCAGGCGCTTGACCAGCGTGAGGCCGATGCCGAGGCCGCCCTGGCTGCGGTCGAGCGCGCGCTCGCCCTGCACGAAGAGCTCGAACACGCGCGGCAGGAGCTCGGCATCGATGCCGCTGCCGTTGTCCTCGACGGTGATGGTGGCGCGACCCTCGCCGCCCGACGCGGCGAGACGGATCTGGCCGCCCTCGGGCGTGTACTTGGCGGCGTTGTTGAGCAGGTTGGCGACCACCTGCGACAGGCGCGTGAAGTCACCCATCAGCCAGACCGGGTGCGCGCTCACCTCGATCGAGAGCCGCTGCTCGCGCTGGTCGATCATCGGCCGCACGGTCTCGACGCTGTGCGCGACGATCTTGCCGAGCTCGACCGGCTCCTTTTTCAGCACGATCTTGCCCTGGCTGATGCGCGACACGTCGAGCAGCTCGTCCACCAGCCGCGCGAGCTGCGTCACCTGCCGGTCGATCACATCGCGCGCCATGATCAGGCGCTGCTCCGACGAGCCGACGCGGCGCATGAGCTCGACCGCGTTGCGGATCGGCGCGAGCGGATTCCTCAGCTCGTGCGACAGCATCGCCAGGAACTCGTCCTTGCGGCGGTTCGCGTGCTGCAGCTCCTCCTCCGCCGCGCGCGAGCGCGTGATCTCGCGCTTCAGGCTGCGATACAGGCGCGCATTGTCGAGGGCGATCGCCGCGCGGCCGACCATCTCCCCCAGCATCTCCTGGTCGCGAGGGGCGCGGCCGGTGTAGCCGAGGCCGAAGGCGCCGATGACGCGGTCGCCGACGCGCAGCGGGAAGGCGAGCGTGCCGGACAGTCCCTGCGACGGGCCGCCTTCCCTCGCCGTGGCGTCGCGCAGCGCATCCTGCACCCCGTTCGAGAGCGGCGCCGGCACGTAGTCGGCCTCCGGCAGGCTGAGCGTCGTGTACCGGCCGGGCTCCTTCTCGATGGTCACGGTCGCCACGTCGCAGACGTGCGGCACGACGAGCTCCAGCAGCCGCCGCATGCCCTGCTCGAGGTCGAGCGAGGCGCCAAGCTCGTGGCTCGCGTGGGCGAGGAAGTTCGAGCGCCGGGTGTTCTCCTCCGCCGCGAGGCGCGCGGCGTCGGCCTCGGCCATCGTCTTGATGCGCTGCTGCATCTTGTACAGCTCGACGAAGACCTTGACCTTGCTGCGCAGCACGTCGGGCCGCACCGGCGAAAGGATGTAGTCCACCGCGCCGAGCGAGTAGCCCTGCGCGGTCTGCATCTCGTCGGCGTAGGCGGTGATGAAGATGATCGGCGTATGCGCCGACTTCTTGTACTGGCGAATCAGGCGCCCGGTCTCGAGACCGTCGATGTCCGGCATGTTGACGTCGAGCAGGATCACCGCGAACTCGCGGTTCAGCACCTCGCGCAGCGCCTCGGAGCCCGAGCGCACCATCACCAGGTTCTGGCCCAGCTCCTCCAGGATGCTGCTGAAGACCAGCAGCTTTTCCGGGAGATCGTCTACGACCAGTATGTTTGCTTTTTCTTCTGTCATCGCACGAGCCTTTGCCGCCCCCCTGCTAAGGGGGGCATGAGCAACTTCACCGGTGTAGCCATCCTCTGAGCACCGCCAGCATGTGCAGGCGATCCACCGGCTTCGACAGGTAGTCCCACGCGCCCGCCTCGATGCACTTCTCGCGGTCGCCCTTCATGGCTTTCGCCGTGACCGCGATGATCGGCAGGTCGGTTCCGCGCGGCAGCTTGCGGATCTCCTTGATGGTGGTGATGCCGTCCATCTCCGGCATCATGATGTCCATCAGCACGATGTCGATGTTCGGGTCGCGCTCGACGATGTTGATCGCCTCGCGGCCGTTGTTCGCCGACACCACCTCCATCCCCTCCTCGTCCAGCACCGTGGCAAGCGCAAAGATGTTGCGCATGTCGTCGTCGACCAGCAGCGCGCGCTTCTTCTCCAACACGCGCTGCGAGCTGTGCAGCTCTTCCAGGGCGCGGCGCTCGTCCTCGGACATCGAGGCCGTGGAGCGGTGCACGAAGAAGTAGATGTAGTCGAGCAGGCGCTCCGTGGTGCGCGCCTCCCGCAACGCGAAGGCGCCCTTCCAGCGGCCGAGCATCTGCTCGCCTTTCTGGCCGTAGAACACCACCGGCAGCATCCGCATCACCGCCTTCGACTCCATCGCGTCGAGCACGTCCTGCGGCCCGAGATCGGCCGCCGACTCGTCCACCACCAGGCAATCGATGGTCTGGCTCTTCAGGATCTTCATCGCCTCGTCGCGCGACCAGGCGACCATCATGCCGATGTCGGCGGCGCCGAGGTGCTCGATGACGTCCTTGCGCGCCTCGACGTCCGGCATCACCAGCAGCACCTGGCGCGTCTGGCGGTTGATGAACTCCTTCAGCTGCCCGAGCGCCTGGTCGACCAGATCGCGCGAAGTGAGCGGCTTGGCGATGAAGCCGAGCGCGCCGGAGTTGAGCGCGCGGTCGCGCGCGTCATCCGTGCTCACCACGCAGACCGGGATGTGCCGCGTGCCCAGATCCGCCTTCAGACGCTCGAGGACCCGCCAGCCCTGCATGTCGGGCAGGTAGATGTCGAGCGTGATCACCGCCGGCTGGTACTCGCGGATCATGGCGAGCGCCGCCGCGCCGGTGCCGCTCACCACGCCCTTCAGGCCCTTCTGGCGAGTCGCGTCGAGCAGGATCTTGGCGAAGCCGAGGTCGTTCTCGACGATCAGCACCACCTTGTCGCCCGGCTGGATGTCGTCGCGGTCGTCGTCCGCCTCGTTCGCGAACTGGACCACCTCGTCCTCCTCCACCTGCACCGCCTCGACCACCGGCGCCGGCTGCGGCGCCTCGCGCTTCTCCGGCTCGGCGACGGGCCGCGGACGCGGCGAACGCGTCGGCGTGTAGTTGAGCGGCAGGTACAGCGTGAAGACCGAGCCCGCGCCCGGCGCGCTGACCAGCTTGATCTCGCCGCCGAGGAGCTTGGAGAGCTCGCGGCTGATGGCGAGGCCGAGGCCCGTGCCGCCGTACTTGCGGCTGGTCGAACCGTCGGCCTGCTGGAACGCCTCGAAGATGATCTGCTGCTTCTCCGGCGAGATGCCGATGCCGGTGTCGCTCACCTTGAACGCGATGACGTGCTCGGCATGCTCGAGCGCCGCGTCGGCCGACCAGCCGGCCACGGCCGGCGCGATCGAGATCGACACGTTGCCCACATGCGTGAACTTGAAGGCGTTGGAGAGCAGGTTCTTGATGATCTGCTGCAGGCGCTTGATGTCGGTAACCATCGTGCGCGGCAGCGCCGGATCGAGCGCGACGCGGAAGTCCACCTTCTTCGTCTCCGCCACGTGCCGGAACGTGCGCTCCACGTAGCGCTGCAGGTCGTCGAAGCGCAGCTCGCTCGGCTCGACCGCCACCGTGCCCGACTCGATCTTCGACAGATCCAGGATGTCGGCGATCAGCGCGAGCAGCTCGTTGCCGGAGGAGTGGATGGTCTTCGCGAACTCCACCTGCTTCGGGTTCAGGTTGCCGTCGGTGTTGCGCGACAGCTGATCCGAAAGAATGAGCAGGTTGTTGAGCGGCGTGCGCAGCTCGTGCGACATGTTCGCCAGGAACTCGGACTTGTACTTCGAGGTGAGCGCCAGCTGGGCCGCCTTCTCTTCCAGCGCCTGGCGCGCCAGCTCCACCTCGCGGTTCTTGCGCTCCACCTCCTCGTTCTGGTGCGCGAGGAGCCGGGCCTTCTCCTGCAGCTCTTCGTTCGTCTGCTGCAGCTCGACGGCGAGGGACTGCGACTGCTTGAGCAGGTTCTCCGTGCGCGTGTTGGCCTCGATCGTGTTGATCACGATGCCGATCGATTCCGTCAGCTGGTCGAGGAACGCCTGGTGCGCCGGGTTGAAGCGCTCGAGCGAGGCGAGCTCGATCACGCCGCGCACCTGGCCTTCGAACACCACCGGCAGCACCAGCACGTCGGCCGCGCCCTGCTCGGAGAGGCCGGTCGCGATGCGGAAGCTGCTCGCCGGCACGCCCGAGATCATCAGCTTCTTCTTCTCGATGGCGCACTGGCCGATCAGGCCTTCGCCCAGATCCACTTCCCGGCCATGGCTCGCGTGTCCACCGGAGGCGAACGAGGCCAGCAGCCTGAGCTTGGGGTTTTCCTCGCCGGCGAGGACATAGAACTCGGCCTGCTGAGCGCCGACCACGGGCGCCAGTTCCGACAGAATCATCTGGCCGACCGCCGTCAGGTCGCGCTGGCCCTGCAGCATCCGGGAGAACTTGGCCAGGTTCGTCTTCAGCCAGTCCTGCTCGGTGTTCTTCTGCGTCGTGTCCTTGAGGTTGCGGATCATCTCGTTGATCGTGTCCTTCAAGGCCGCGACCTCGCCCTGCGTGTCGACCGTGATCGACCGAGTCAAGTCGCCTTGCGTCACGGCGGTCGCGACTTCCGCGATCGCGCGCACCTGCGAGGTCAGGTTGGCG
>DATMIG010000494.1:0-10537 GCA_035554335.1 Burkholderiales bacterium | reverse complement strand
GACGGCGTGGCGGTGGTCGTCTCGCCCCTGATCGCGCTCATGCAGGACCAGGTCGCCGCGTTGGCGGAGCTGGGCGTGCGGGCGGCCTTTCTCAATTCGACGCTGACCGGCGCCGAGGCGGCGGCGGTGGAAGGTCGCGTGCGCCGCGGCGAGCTCGACCTCGTGTATGTCGCGCCCGAGCGCCTGCTCACGGGGCGCTGCCTCGATCTGCTGGCGGCGAGCCGGCTGGCGCTGATCGCGATCGACGAAGCGCATTGCGTATCGCAGTGGGGACACGATTTCCGGCCGGAGTACCTGCAGCTCGCCCTCCTGCGCCAGCGCTTCCCCGGCATTCCCCGCATCGCCCTGACAGCGACCGCCGACGCCCAGACGCGCGCCGAGATCCTCGATCGGCTCGAGCTCGGCGAGGCGCGCGTCTTCGTGTCGAGCTTCGACCGGCCGAACATCCGCTATCGCATCGTGGAGAAGGACGACGCCCGCCGGCAGCTCGTCGAGTTCCTGCGCGCCGAGCATCCCGCCGAAGCCGGCATCGTCTATTGCCTCTCACGTAAGAAGGTGGAGGAGACCGCAACCTTCCTGGAGTCGCAGCGCATCCCGGCGCTCGCGTACCACGCCGGCATGGATGCCGACACGCGCCGGCGCCACCAGGAGCGCTTCCAGCGCGAGGACGCCCTCGTCATGGTGGCGACCATCGCCTTCGGCATGGGCATCGACAAGCCCGACGTGCGCTTCGTCGCGCATCTCGACCTGCCGAAAAGCGTCGAGGGCTATTACCAGGAAACCGGCCGCGCCGGCCGCGACGGGCTGCCGGCCGACGCGTGGATGGCCTACGGGCTGCAGGACGTGGTGCAGCTGCGCCGCATGATCCAGGAGTCGGAGGCGGGCGATGCGCAAAAGCGCGTCCAGTCGGCCAAGCTCGATGCTATGCTCGGCCTTTGCGAGACCGCCGAGTGCCGCCGCGTGCGGCTCCTGTCGTACTTCGGCGAATCGGCGGCGCCCTGCGGCAACTGCGACACCTGCCTCGATCCGCCGGCGACGTTCGACGGCACGCTCGCCGCGCAGCAGCTCCTCTCATGCGTGTATCGGACCGGGCAACGCTTCGGCGCCATGCACGTCATCGACGTGCTGCGCGGCGAGACGACCGACAAGGTCACCGACCGCGGCCACGAGCGGCTTTCCACCTTCGGCATCGGCCGCGAGCGCAGCGAGCGCGAATGGCGCGCGATCGCGCGCCAGTGCATCGCGCTCGGCCTGCTCGAGATCGACCATGACGCGTACGGCGCGCTGCGGCTCACCGCGGAGAGCCGCCCGGTGCTGAAGGGCGAGCGCGCCGTCGCGCTGCGTGCCTGGCGGGAGGGAAAGCGCAGCGCACGGCGCACGAAAGCGGCGGCGATGGCGCTATCGGCGGAAGGCGAAGCGCTGTTCGAGCGGCTGCGCGCCTGGCGGCTCGAGGCGGCGCGGCGGCATGGCGTGCCGGCCTACGTCATCTTCCACGATGCCACGCTGCGCGAGATCGCGCACGCGCGGCCGTCCTCGCTCGAGGGCCTGCGCGGCATTTCCGGCGTCGGGGCGCGCAAGCTCGAGGCTTACGGCGCGGAGATCATTGGCTTGCTGGCGGCTTGACGCCGCAGCTCCCGAGGTCGACCTGCCCGCCGGCGGCGATCCCCTGGTAGAGGCTCCAGAGCTTTTCATCGACTCGCTGCTCCCGCGGATGCGGATGCGCCTTCGCGAAGCGGCCGACGGCGCGCGGCCCGGCGTTGTAGACGGCATACGCGGCGCGCGGCACGACGTTCGGATCGCCGGCCTTCTCGGCGTACGGGATGGCGTAGTCCTTCACGTAGCGCGCCAGGATCTGCGCGCCGGCGCGCACGTTGTACGCCGTGTCCCAGCGCAGGCGCTCCACATCGTAGAAGCCGCGCCAGACCTTCTGGTTCACCTGCATGATGCCGACGCTGTGGGAGGCCGAGCGCAAGTACGTCACCTTGCCGCCGCGCACGACGTATTGCCGCCAGCAGCTCTCGATCAGCGCCGTCGTCGGCACGAGCTTGCGGTAGGAGGTGTCGTACTTCTGCAGGAGCTCGCCGATCCGCTGGCTGTATTCGCCGAGCTCGTCGCGGCTCGGAACCCACCGGTCGAGCGCGTGCGCGGCCGAATGTCCCGCATAGGCCCGGCCGACGAAGAAGTCGAGCCAGCTCTTCGTCGGTGCCGGCGGCGGACTGTCCAGCTCCGGCGGCTCCGTGACGTTGAAAAGGCCGCGCAGCTCCGTATCCACGTCCCACTGGTAGGCAAGCGGGTCCACCGTGTCGCCCGGCTTGAGGCTGCGCGCGAGCTGGCGCAGCCCGTCGGCCGACAGCGCGAGTCCCGGCGTCGCATTTTCGAGCGCCACCAGGGCGTCGCCGGCGTCGACGAAGAGCGCGTAGCGAAGGAGGGAGGGCGGCAGGGTGCCGGCGCGCTGTGCATCGGCGAGGATCGTGCGCAGCCCGGACCACGTCTCGAGGAACAGCGCGCGCAGCGGATCGCCGTCGGCTTTGGCTTCGCCGGAGATGATCGACACGAGCTGGTAGCGGCTGTCGAGGAGCAGCGTAAAGAGCCGCCGGCGCAGCTCGCTGTCCTGCCCGTCGCTCGCCGCCTGGCGCACGATGTACACCAGGAACGCGTCCCACGGCTGGAGTGCCTCGTCGAGCGCGTCCATCTCCGCTTCGGTCAGCGGCGCGGCCGAGGCCGCCGCCGGCGTCGCGATCCAGGCATCGGGCAGCTCGAGCGCGACGGGCACTACGACTTCGTTGCCCTCGATGCGCGGCGCGAGCACCTGCATGTCGCGCAGCACGCTGTCCATCAGGGCCGCCTGCCCCGGCGGCACGGCGCTGCGCAGCAGTCCGCGGAGCGCCTCGCGCGAGGCGCCGAGGTCGTAGCTCACGCGCTCGAGGCGCGCATGCACCTGGCGCTTGCCCATGTCCCAGAGCATGTTGATGCCGGTGCTGGCGTGACTCAGGCCCGAGTCCAGGATCTTGACCCTGAGCTTGCCGGCTTCATCGATGCGGGGAACGAGCGTGAAGTCCACCGCGCCACGCCACGCCACGGCGCGGCGGCACGTGCCGCCGATTTCCACGCCGAGCGAACCCTTGCCGGGGCCGCTCAGGCGCAGCGCCTCGGTCGTCGCTTCCAACCGCGGTTCGCCGAGGTCGAGATACCGGCAGGGCCCCTCGCGGTAGAGCGACGGCCCGAGGGCCGTCTTCAGCGTCTCGCGCACCGTGTCGAGCGGCACGCGCAGCGGGATCTCGAGCCGCGCTGCGAGCACGGGCTGGGCGGCCAGCAACAGGAAAATCAGGAGAAGGCGCGGCATGCGCCCCAGCATCGCCGCTGCGGCGTTACGTATCTATCTACAGGTGTGGCGCCGGACGGAAGGCGGCGTTGCCCGCGTGCTCGCTGTACACGGCGAGCAGGCGGTCCACCATGTCCATCCGGTTCACGACCAGGCGGATGAGGCTCAGCGTATTCGCGCCTTCCCAGGCGCCTGAGGAATATGCCACACGCGCCGGGTGCTTCGGCGGCAGCTCCGAGAGGATCAGCGCGATCTGCGCGTGCTCGGCGTCGTCCCGGTAATCCGAGGGATGACGCTTTTCCGGCGGTAGCGGACGCACGGCGGCCATGCGCCGAGCATGTCATGAAGTGTGATGCGGGGCCGTGAGCTAGTTCTCGGGGTTCGTGATGCGTCCGAAAAACCCCGCCTACTCCGGGGCATGGATGCGGTTGTCGCGGATGACTTCGGCCCAGCGCGCGATCTCGCTGCGGAAGTAGGTCTGCGCAGCTTCCGGCGAGCGCTGCTCCTTCGCGTAAGGCAGCACGCCGGTCGCCGTCCAGCTGCGCACGATCGCCGGGTCGTCGAGCAGCGCCTGCAGCGCGCCGTTCAGCTTCTCCATCGCCGCTTTGGGCGTCGCGGCCGGCGCAAAGAGGGCGTGCCAGTACTGGATCTCGAGCTTCGGTCCGTACTGCTCGACGAAGCTCGCCGCGCCGGGAAACTGCTCGTAGGCCTCCCTGGCCGTGATGCCGTAGGCCCTGAGCTGCCCGGCGCCGATCAGCGGCAGTACCGCCTGCGGCGTGGTGAAGAAGAGGTCGACGTGGTTGCCGATCATGTCCTGCAGCGCGGGCGCCGCGCCGCGATAGGGCACCAGCAGCGCGTCGAGCTTCGCCTGCTGGAGGAAGAGCGCCGTGGTGATATAGCCGGTGGTGCCAACGCCCGCGTGCGCCACGTTCACCGAGCGCATGCGCATGTACTGCACCAGCTCGGCGAGGTTCTTCGGCGGCAGCGCGCTGCGGCCAACGAGCACCAGCGGGCAGTGATTGATGAAGCCGACGGGCGCGATGTCGCGCTCCGTGTCGTAGGGCAGCTTCGCGCCATAGAGGCCCGGGTTGGCCGAGATCTGGAGGTTGTGGACGAGCAGCGTGTAGCCGTCGCCCGGGGCGCGTGCCAGGCGTCCGGTGGCGATGATCGTGTTGCCCCCCGTGACGTTCTCGACCACGAAGGGCTGGCCGAGCTTCTCGGAAAAGCGGGCGGCGAGCTGGCGCGCGACCTGGTCGGTCGGCCCGCCGGCGGAGAACGGCACGATGACGGTCACCGGCCGGGATGGGTACTCCTGCGCCCCGGCGCCGAACGACATCAGCAACAGGGAAAGCAGCATGTATCTCATCGGTTTCCTCCCCACGGCATCATGTAGGCGGCGTAGACGAGCGACGGCAGCAGGAAAATGGCCCACCAGGTGATGAGGCCCTCGGGCGCGCTGACGAAGCCGCCGAAGGTGACAAAGCTTTGCAGCGGCACGCCGAAGAGCGCGAAGCAGAGGAGCGCCAGGATGGCGCCGAGCGGCAGGAAGAGCGCGCTATCGACCACGGCGGCCATGATCACCATGCGGGGCAGGGAGCCGAGGACGAGCCGCATTCAGCGCGCCGGCATGGACTTGCTCATGCGCTCGACGATGTCGGGCGGCACGAAATTGACGAGCTCGGTGCTCTCTGCTTCCACCAGCTCGACGTAGCGCTTCACCACTTCCTCGGGATTCATCTGCCCGACGGTAATGCGCTGCATTAGCTGGTCCATGACCGCCGCGTCCTCGGGCGCGGCCTTCTTGCGGTCGAACCAGGGGCCGGGATCGTTCGCCATGCGGTCGTTGAAGCCGGTGGCGTAGGGGCCCGGATTGATGAGGCACACGTCGACGCCGAACATCTTGAGCTCGGCGCGCAACGCCGTGCCGAACGCCTGGATGGCGTGCTTGGTCATCGTGTACGGGCCCGATCCCACGCCCGCCCGCACGCCGCCGATCGAGGACACGATGATGATGCGGCCCGCACGCCGCTTTCGCATGCCGAGCGCCACGCGCTGCGTGACGGCCACCGTACCGAAGACGTTGACTTCGAACACGCCGCGCAGGCGCTTCAGCGGTATCAGCGACAGCGGCCCCGTCTGCCCGATCGCGGCGTTGGCAACGAAGACGTCCGGCTTCCACTTGTCCACTTTCGCGATGTCTTTCGCATCGGTGATGTCGAGCTTCGTCACCGTCAGCTTCGGCTGCGCCTTCTTCAGCTCGCGCGCCTGCTGGTCGTCCAGCACCGCCGCGATCACCTTGTGCCCGCGCTTCGCGAGCTCCAGCGCCGCGCCGCGGCCGAAGCCGCTTCCCGCGCCGGTAATGAGCACTGTCTTCCCCATTTCCCCTCCTATCGGCTAATTGGGGTCAGATCAACAATTGCGGACAGGCGGAATAAGTTGCCTCTGTGTCCGGAAATATTGATCTGACCCCAATTAGGTCTTGTAAACCACGGGCGCCAGGGTGTTCTGGTCGATGACCACGTCGACCACGGCCGGCAGACCGCTCTCGAGCGCCCGCTGCAGTGCGGGCAGCAGCTTGGCCGGGTCCTCGACGCGCTCGCCGAAGGCGCCGAACACGCGGGCGAGGGCGGCGAAGTCGACGTCGCCGTAGTCGACGCCGAAGAGGCGGCCGCCGTAGAGCTCGTTCTGGAACGCGCGCTCGTTGCCGAGGCCGCGGTCGTTGTAGACGACGCAGACCACGGGAATCTTCTCGCGCACCGCCGTCTCGAGCTCGCCGACGTTGCACATCATCCCCATGTCGCCCACCGCCGCCATCACCGGCTGTTTCGGCCGCGCGACCTTCGCGCCCATGGCGATCGGCAGCCCGGCGCCGACCGATCCCCAGTCGCTGATGTACATGAAGGTATCGGGCTCGTACGTATCCATGAACGTGCGCATGTGCTTGCCCGCGTTGCCGGCGTCGATGACCATGATGCCGTTCTTCGGCAGCGCCTCGCGCATTGCCTGCGCGACGACCGGCGGCAGAATGGGTTTCCTCTTGCCCTCGAGCAAACCGTTGCGCTCGGTGTCCCACTCCGCGCGCAGCTTCGGCACGCTGGTCCACTCCCACTTGCCTTTGAGACGCTGGCGCAGTCCTTCGATGAAGCTCAGGGTCGATCCCGCGATGGCTTGAGCGACCGGGAACACGACGCCGATGTCGGTCGCGACAGGGCTGTGGTGAATCAGCTTCGCGTCGCGGCTGATGATCCCGTACTTGAACGTGGTCGAGAAAAGGTCGATGTGCGCGCCGAGCGCGATGACGACGTCGGCTTGCGGCACCGCCTTGTTGGCACTCGAGTAGCCGTTGCGGCCGAGCGGCCCCAATGCAAGGGGCAGCGAGGTGGGATACGCATCCGGGTGGTATTGAAGCGTCGCCACCGGGATGCCGGTCGACTGCGCGAGCGCTTGCAACGCAGGCAGTGCGCGCTCGCGCAGCACGCCGCCGCCGGCGAGGATCACGGGGCGCTTCGCCTGCGAGATGAGCTCGGCCGCTCGATCGAGTTCCGCGGGCATGCAGCCCGGCGTGGATGAGGGGCGGTAGGCGCCGGGCGTGATCGGCTCGGCCTCCACCTGCTGCAGCAGGATGTCCTTCGAGACGTCGAGGTGGACCGGGCCGAGCGGCTCGGCGAGCGCGGTGCGGAAGGCGCGGCGGATGGCTTCCTGGATCTTCGACGGCGACGGGATCGAGTACGACCACTTGGTGACCGGCTTGCACATCGTCACCTGGTCGATGTCCTGGCTCGCGTCCTTCTCGCGCATCCAGATTTCCTGCGCGCCGCTAATGCTGATGAGCGGCACGTAGCCCTTGTACGCTGCTCCTATGCCCGTCAGGAGATTGGTGACGCCCGGGCCCTCGGTGGCGGTGACGACGGCCGGCTGGTGGAGTGCGCGCGCGTAGCCGTACGCCATGAATGCGGCGCCCTGCTCGTGGCGCGTGAGGAGGAAGCGGATCTCCGGCGTTGCGCGCAGCACGTCCAGGATCGGGAGGTTCTGCGTGCCGGGAATGCCGAAGACATGATCGATGCCTTCGCGGCGAAGGCAGTCGACGACCGCTTGCGCGCCGGTAATCATGGTCGCGCCGATTCTCCGCTATCCTGCGTTGGAGGAGGAGCCCATGTTCGAATTTCTTCGCCGCGCTTGCATGGCGCTCGCGTTCCTCGTTGCCGGAAACGCGGCCGCTCAGTCTTTCCCCGACCGCCCGGTCAGGCTCGTGGTGGCGTTCGTGCCGGGGGGCGCCTCCGACACGCTGGCGCGCCAGATCCTGCCGGAGCTCTCGCAGGCGCTCGGACAGCCGGCGATCGTGGAGAACCGGCCCGGCGGCAACGGCTATGTCGGCTGGACGCATGTCGCCTCCGCGCCGCCGGACGGCTACACGCTGCTCTTCGCCGAGAACGCGCTCGCGATGAGCCAGGCGCTCTTCCGGCATCAGGCGAACAGCTTCGATCCGCTGAAGCAGTACGACGCCATCGCGCACCTCGCCAGCTCGCCGATGGCGCTGGTCGTCGCCAACCACGTCAAGGCGAATACGGTGGCCGAGCTGGTCGCGCTCTCGAAGGCCGGGCCCGAGCGGATGAACTATGCGTCCGCCGGCATCGGCAGCGTGACGCATCTCGTCATCGAGGTGTTCCGCGACGGCGTCGGCATGGATGCGGTGCATGTGCCCTATAAGGGCGGCGGCCAGGCGGTAGCGGACGTCATCGCCGGCCACATCCCGTTTACGTTCGCCTCGACGCAGGTCGCGAAAGGCCTCGTGGAGGGCGGCAAGCTGAAGGCCATCGCCGTCACCAGCCGATCGCGCTCGCCGGCACTGCCGGGTGTGCCGACGCTCGACGAGGCAGGCGTGAAGCATGCGGATGTGGATCTGCGCTTCTGGTACGGCATCTTCGGTCCGCGCGGCATCCCCGATGCGGTCAAGAGCAAGCTGGACCGCACGATGGCTGCCGTCATGGCCGACCCGAAGCTGCGCGAGCGCCTCGCCAAGCTGGATGTGGCGCCGGAATACGCGCCAGGTGCGGCGCTGCACGCGAAGCTGCAATCGGAAATTCGCAACTGGAGCGCTTTCGTGGATGCAAAGAAGATCAAACCCGAATGAACCGCGGCCCCTGGATCAACCACTTCGTCGACAACTTCCTCTGGTCGAATGCGGCCCTGATCATCAAGGGCATGGCGCCGTACGGCGTCGTAGCGCTCGAGGAGATCGACCGCGTGTGCGAGAAGCTACGCGCGCGCGAGACCGAGCCCGATCGCGGCAAGGCCTGGAAGGAAGAGTGGAGCTCGATGGGCGCGCTCCTCGAGAAGCGCGGCGACGACGCGCTCGCCAAGGGTCACAAGAGCACGGCCGGCGACTACTACCTGCGCGCCGGGATTTATCACTACAACGCCGAGCGCTTCATCCAGCCGGGGCCGGAGAAGAGGGAGCAGGGCGCCCGCGCCTACAAGGTGTGGCACCAGGGCATCCGCCTGCGCTATCCGAAGATCGAGTTCATCGAGGTGCCGTACGAAAAGACGACGCTGCCCGCGCTCTTCATGCCCGCACAGGAAAGAGCCGGGCCCAGGCCGACGGTGGTGGTGGTGAATGGGATGGATAACGCGAAGGAGATGAGCATCTTCTTCTGCGGTCTCGAGTTCTCGCGCCGCGGCTTCAACACGCTGTGCCTCGACGGTCCGGGAATGGGCGAGGTGCGTCGCATGCGGGATGTACCGAGCCGCTACGACTACGAAGTGCCGGGCACGGCCGCACTGGAATATCTCCTGACGCGGAAGGACGTCGACCGGAAGCGCATCGCCATCATGGGCTACAGCTTCGGCGGCTACTACTCCTCGCGCATCGCCGCGTTCGAGAAGCGCTACGCCGCGTGCATCGCGCTGTCGGCGCTGCACTGGGATCTCGCCGCCTGGCAGACGAAGATCAAGGACGCGAACAAGAACGCGCCGAAGTCGGTGGCGCAGTCGAACTTCCAGTGGCGCTGGGTCGCCGGCGCGGCGGACGAGGACGAGGGCATCGAGATCGCGCGGAAGTTCTCGCTGAAGGACGTGGCGAAGAACATCACCTGTCCCTTTCTCGTCACGCATGCCGGCAACGATCGCGTCGTGCCGGTGGAAAACGCGCAGAAGCTCTACGACGCCGTCGGCTCTAAGAACAAGACCATCAAGATCTTCACCACCGAAGAGGGCGGCGCGGAGCATGCGCACGTCGACAACCGGGCCGTCGGCGTGCAGTTCGCCGCCGACTGGCTGGAGGACAACCTTCCTAGAGGATAAAGGGCACGCCGCTCCGCTCGCAGACGACGCGCAGCTTGTCGAGCAGCGTCGTGGGCAGCGGGATGCCTTCCTTTAGCCGCCGCTCGCGCGACACAGCTTCCGGATCGCCCGGCACGAGCACCGGCTTGGCCGGATCGACGGCCGGCGTGCCGTGCAGCACGTCGATCACGGCGTCGAGGTCGTCCTCGAACGCGCCGTCGGGCCGGAACGCCTTCGGATCGATCGCCAGGAAGAAGTGCCCCAGGCGATCGGGATCCGAAGGTTTCTGCGTCTTCACGCGGATGGGCGAGAACGACGCGCCGGAGAGCGTGCCGCCCAGGATGTGCACCATCAGCCCGAGGCCGTAGCCCTTGTGGCTCGACATCTCCGGCGTGCCGCCGACCGGCGTCTGCCCGCCGCCGCTTTTGCGGCTGTAGACGATGTCCATCGCCTCGGCCGGATCGACCACCGGCTGTCCTTCTGCGTCGAGCACCCAGCCCGGCGGCAGCTTTTTCCCCTGCAGCTCGTACACCTTGATCTTGTTGTTGGCGACGGTGGACGTCGCCATGTCGAGCAGGAAGTTGCGGTTGCGCTTCGCCGGCGCGGCGAAGGCGATCGGGTTCGTGCCCAGCACCGGCACCGACGCGCGCGTCGGCACGACGGCGATCGAGCGCGTCGCGCTGGTCACCATGCCGACGAGCCCCGCCTTCGATGCGAGCGCGGCGTAGTAGCCGGCGGCGCCGAAATGGTGCGAGTTGAACACGCTCGCCACGGCGACGCCCATCTTCTTCGCCTTTTCGATGGCCGCTTTCATGCCCATCACCGCCGCCGGATGACCGAGCCCGGCGTCCGCGTCGATGAGCGCCATCACCGGCGTTTCCTTCACGATGTGCGGGCGCGCCTTCACGTTCAGCTTGCCCTTCGAGCGCGAGTTCT
>DATMIG010000493.1:0-5342 GCA_035554335.1 Burkholderiales bacterium | reverse complement strand
AGCATCGGCACCGACACCGAGAGATCGGCGTCGAAGACGTGCTCGCCCATGAACTCGTAGAAGTCGTTCACCCACGGGCTGCCGCGCAGCGACTCGCCCGACGAATGGCCCGGCGTGTGCCACTGGTCCTTCGCCATCCACACGTAGTTCTTGAGCTGGTCGTAGAACGGCGTGCGCGCCCGCTCCTGGATCTGCGCGTTCAGGATGCGATAGATGCCGCGGTAGTCGCGCTCCTCGCGATAGAAATAGCCGTCGACCGCCTCGGCGAAGAGCGCGTCGACGATGTCGTCTTCCTTCTCCTGGGCGATCAGGATGTAGACGTCGAGCTCGGGCCGGAAGCGCGTGATCCGCTGCACCAGCTCGAGCGCCGACATCTGCAGGCTGCGCTCCTTGGCGCCGTTCTTGCGCTCCAGCGAATAGAGCGTGTCGTCGACCAGCACCGCCTGCAGGTCGCCGTCGCGCTCGATCACCTCGAGCGCCTCCTTGGCGGTGGTGACGCCGACGAAGGCGATGCCGAGCGGGTTGTCGAGCGAGCGCGCGGCGGCGTTCAGTCCCTTGACGAACTCACGCAGCACCAGGTGCTCGTCATTGATGACGAGGATGCGGCTGACGGGCTTTACCAGGCCGCCCCCCTATAATCGCGCGCATGCCCGAACCGGCGGTTGCTGAGTTCGTCATCCTGGGGCTGACGAAAGACGGAAAACCCTTCCGGCCCAGCGACTGGGCGGAGCGGCTGTGCGGCGTGATGTCGGCGTTCGGCGGTGATCACCGCATGCAGTACTCGCCGTTCGTGCATCCGGTCACGTCGAACGGCGTGCGCTGCGTGGTGGTGGATGTTCGACTGGAACAGGTCGAGCCGATGGCCTATCGGTTCCTGCTCAACTTCGCGAAAGACAACGAGCTGCGCGTGCGCGACGGTCGCGTCGAGGAGCGCACCAAGCTCGCCGAGCTGCAGCGTGTGGGCGATACGGCCTAGGTGTTACTTAAGACCCTTGATCGCCTGGGCGAGCCGGCTCTTGTGCCGGTCGCCGGCGTTGCGATGCAGGATGCCCTTGGCGACCACGCGGTCGATCACGCCCTGCGCGTCGCGCAGTTCCTTCGTCGCCTGGTCCTTGTTGCCGGCGGCGAGCGCCTTCTTCACGCCCTTGATCGCGCTGCGCACGCGGGTGCGCAACGCCATATTGTGGTCGCGCCGTACCAGCGCTTGGCGCGCACGCTTGCGCGCCGATTTGATGTTGGCCATGAATTTGCTGCGTCCTTGAAAAGGGCCGGAATTCTAACATGAACCTGCTGCGCGCCCTGGTCACCGTCAGCGGCCTCACGCTGGTCTCCCGCATCCTCGGCTTCGCGCGCGATTTCATCATCGCGCGGGCCTTCGGCGCGGGCGTGGCGACCGACGCCTTTTTCGTCGCCTTCCGCCTGCCGAACCTGCTGCGGCGCCTCTTCGCGGAGGGGGCGTTCTCGCAGGCGTTCGTGCCGGTCCTCGCCGCGCAGAAGAACACCACCTCGCCGGAGGAGGTGCGCGGCGTCATCGACCGCACGGCGACGCTGCTCCTCCTCGCGCTGGTCATTACCGCGCTGGTCGGCATGGCGGTCGCGCCGCTGGTGGTCTACGTCTCCGCGCCCGGCTTCGCCAGCGATCCGCAGAAGTTCGGCCTCACCGTGACGATGCTGCGCATCACCTTCCCCTACATCGCCTTCATTTCGCTCGTGGCGCTGTCGGCCGGCATCCTGAACACCTGGAACCGCTTTTCCGTCCCGGCCTTCACGCCGGCGCTGCTCAACGTGGCCTTCATCGTCGGCGCGCTGGTCTTCGCCGACCACTTCGATCCGCCGGTGCTCGTGCTGGCTTGGGCGGTGTTCGCGGGCGGGGTGCTGCAGCTTGCCTTCCAGGTGCCCTACCTCTACCGCATGGGGCTGCTGCCGCGCTGGCGCCTCGATCTCAAGCACCCGGCGGTGCGTCGCATACTGACGCTGATGGGGCCCGCCGCGTTCGGCGTCTCGATCAGCCAGATCTCGCTCCTCATCAACACCATCTTTGCCTCGTTCCTCGTCACGGGCAGCGTTTCCTGGCTCTACTACGCCGACCGGCTGATGGAGTTCCCGTCGGGCATGCTCGGGGTCGCCCTCGGCACCATCATCCTGCCGAGCCTCTCGAAGTACCACGCCGATGCGAAGCATGACGAATATGCGCGGCTTCTCGACTGGGGGCTGCGCCTCACGGTGCTGCTCGCCGTGCCGAGCGCGGTCGCACTCGCCGTGCTCGCGCTGCCGCTCATTACGGCGCTCTTCCAGTACGGCCGTTTCAGCGTCGAGGACGCCTGGATGACGCGCCAGGCGCTGATGGCCTACAGCGTGGGGCTGGTCGGCATCATCCTCGTCAAAATCCTGGCCCCGGGCTTCTACGCGAGACAGAACATCACGACTCCGGTGAAGATCGGCATCTTTACGCTCGTCATGACGCAGGCCATGAACCTCGCCTTCATCGTTCCCCTGAAGCACGCCGGGCTCGCGCTCGCCATCGGCCTCGGCGCCTGCATGAATGCCGCGCTTCTCTACCGGGGACTGCGAAAGAACGGCATCTACACGCCGCAGCCCGGCTGGGCGGTGTTCACGCTGAAGGTTGCGTTGGCCGTGGCGCTGATGGGGGCCGCGCTCTATTTCGCCATGGGCGATGCGAGCTGGTGGTTCAACGCGCCGTGGCAGAAAAAGCTGCCGGCCGTCCTCGGCCTGGTCGCCCTCGGCGTCGCGGTGTACGGCGCGGCGCTCGCGGTGCTCGGCTTCCGGCCGCGCGATTTCTCGCGCCGCGGCGCGGTGTGATGGGCGCGCCGCTCGACTCGTTCGCCGCACTCCTCGCGCGCGATGACGTGCGCATCGACCTTGCGCACGCCTGCCTGATGGTCGCGCAGGACGCGTATCCCCAGCTCGACGTCGAGCGCTATCTCGGCGAGATCGAGCGCATGGCGATGCGGCTGCGCGGCCGGATGCCGCAGACCTTGCAGCCGGAGGAGCGTGTGGCGGCGCTGAACGAATTCCTGTTCGACGAGCTCGGCTACAGCGGCAACACCGAGGCGTACTACGACCCGCGCAACAGCTACCTGAACGAGGTGATGGACCGCAAGACCGGCATCCCGATCACGCTCTCGGTCCTCTACATGGCGCTCGGCCGGCGCGTCGGGCTGCCGCTCGAAGGCGTTTCCTTCCCGGGCCATTTCCTCGTGCGGCTGCGGCTGCGCAATGGCGTGCTCGTCCTCGACCCCTTCGCCGGCGGCGCGCCGCAGTCGGCGAGCGAGCTGCGCGAGCGCCTGCAGCGCGTGATCCCGCCCGGCGCCCTCGACAAGGTGGCCGCCGCCGAGCTGCCGCTCGAGCAGTTCCTCGAGCCGGCGACGAACCGGCAGATCATCGCGCGCGTGCTGCGCAACCTGAAAGGCATCTACCGCGATACCGACAAGCCGCAGGAGCAGCTCGACGTCCTGAACCGCATGCTCCTCGTCGCGCCCGAAGCGAGCGCGGAGCTGCGCGATCGCGGCATCGTCTACCACCGCCTGGAGTGCTACCGGGCGGCGCTCAAGGACCTCAGCGACTACGTCGAGCGCGCGCCGAACGCGCCGGACTTCGAGGATGTCAGGGTTCGCATGATGGAACTGAGCGCCCTGTGCGCGCGCCTGAATTAAGGCGGCCGTAAGGTTCGACTCGCTTACAATTCGCCCAAATCCCTAGGAGGAGGTCCAGTGAAACGCAGGTCATTCCTGAAGCAAGCGGCTGCCGGCGTCGCCGCCACCACGGTCGCCGCGCCGGCGATCGCGCAGTCCAACCCGAAGATCACCTGGCGCCTGGCGGCGAGCTGGCCGAAGAGCCTCGACACGCTCTTCGGCGGCGCCGAGCTCGTGGCAAAGCGCGTAGGCGAGATCACCGACGGCAACTTCCAGATCCGGGCCTTTGCCGCCGGCGAGATCGTGCCCGGGCTGCAGGTGCTCGACGCGGCGCAGGCGGGTACGGTCGAGCTCGGCCATACCGCGACGTATTACTACTTCGGCAAGGACCCGGCGTTCGCCCTCGGCACCGCCGTGCCCTTCGGGCCGAACACGCGGCAGATGAACGCCTGGTGGTACTTCGGCGGCGGCGACAAGCTGATGGAGCCGCTGTTCGATGACTACGGCGTCAAGGCGATTCCTGCCGGGAACACCAACTGCCAGATGGGTGGCTGGTACCGCAAGGAGATCAAGTCGGTGCAGGACCTGCAGGGCCTGAAGATGAGGATCGGCGGCATGGCCGGCCTCGTGATGGCGAAGCTCGGCGTGGTCCCGCAGCAGCTCGCCGGCGGCGACATCTACCCTGCGCTCGAGAAGGGCACCATCGACGCGGCCGAATGGGTCGGCCCCTACGATGACGAGAAGCTCGGCTTCAACAAGGTCGCCAAGTACTACTACTACCCGGGCTTCTGGGAAGGCGGCCCGATGCTCCTCACGCTCGTCAACAAGAAGAAGTGGGAAGAGCTGCCCAAGCACTACCAGGCGGCCCTCCTCACGGCGTGCGGCGAGGCGAACGTCTGGATGCCGGCCAAGTACGACCAGCTGAATCCCCCGGCGCTGCGCAAGCTCGTCGCCGGCGGTACGGTGCTGCGGCCGTTCCCGCGCACGGTGCTGGAGGCGGCGGAGAAGGCTTCCTACGACCTCTACGAGGAGCTGAAGGGTAAGAGCAAGCACTGGGCGCGCATCTACCCCGAGTGGAAGAAGTTCCGCGACGAGCAGTTCCTCTGGTTCCGCGTCGCCGAATCCACCTACGACAACTATGCTTTCAACTCGCGCGTCGGCCGCGGCGAGGAAAAGGGCAGCGCGAAAAAAGGCAAGTAGCCCGCGCGCGAGCGCCGCGATAAAAACCCCGCCGCGGCGGGGTTTTTCTTTTGGCTTTTAGCTATTTGCCGCCGAACTGTTTCTGCAGGTCGTCGGCCGGGTCGGCTTCGCTCGGCGGCGCGCTCTGTTCCGGCCGGGCGGCGCCCGGCGCGGCCGGCGGCGTGCCGAAGTCCGGCGGCGGCGCGTTCTGGTACGGCTCTTCCTGCGGGATCTCGATCTGGACCTTGGACGGGTCGATCTTCGAGTGCTCGATGTTGCCGGTGACGAGCCCGGGGAAGGCGAGCACCAGCCCCACCATGATCACCTGGATCACGACGAACGGTACCGCGCCCCAGTAGATCTGGCCGGTCGTGACCGGCGCGATGCGCTTGCCCGAGAGCTTGTCGACGTACTCCCTCACCGGTGCCACGCTGCGCAGGTAGAACAGCGCGTAGCCGAACGGCGGGTGCATGAACGAGGTCTGCATGTTGACGCCCAGCAGCACGCCGA
>DATMIG010000492.1:0-26039 GCA_035554335.1 Burkholderiales bacterium | reverse complement strand
TCTTCGCGCCGAGCTTGGACTCGTTGCCGCCGACAAGCCGCCGGATATTCTCCTTGTGGCGCCAGATCAGCAGTGCCGCCATCGCGGCTACCGCGATCGTCGTGGCCGCGCTCAGATGGATGAGCCACGAGAAAAAGACGGCAAACACCGCCGCGATCATCGACGCGAGGGAAACGTAGCGGAAGAAGGCGACGATGATGGCGAAAGTCGCGAGGGTGCCCAGGCCGAGCCACGCATCCAAGCCGAACAGTACGCCCGCCGCCGTTGCAACGCCCTTGCCGCCCTTGAAGCGGTGGTACAGCGGGAACAGATGGCCGAGAAAGGCGGCGACGCCGGCATACGGTGCCGCCTGAGGCAGGTAGATGACGGCGAGCAGCACCGGAACGAACCCCTTCAGCGCGTCGCCCATCAGCGTGAGAACCGCGGCCGCCTTCTTCCCGGTCCGCAGGACGTTGGTCGCGCCCGGATTCTTGGAGCCGTAGCTGCGCGGATCGGGTAGCGCCAGCACCTTGCTCACCACGATGGCGAAGGAAATGGAGCCCAGCAGGTACGCAACGACGACCGCGAGCCCTATCTCCATGGCGGCGATTCTATAGAATCGATCGCAGCATGGATGCGATCCTCATCCGCGACCTTCGCGTCGAAGCGCTGATCGGCATCCATCGCCGCGAGCGCCATGTGCAGCAGACGCTCTCCATCGACCTCGACATCGGCCTCCCCGGCACGGAGGTGTTCGCGAGCGACAAGGTCGCCGACACGATCGACTACGAGCAGGTGGCGCTGCGCATCAAGGCGCTCGCCGCCGCGCAGCACTACCGCTTGGTCGAGACTTTCGCCGACCGCATCGCCACGCTGCTGACTTCCGACTTCGGCGCGCCGTGGGTGAAGGTGAGCGTGGCGAAGATCGGCATCCTGCCCAACGCCAAGTTCGTCGGCGTCACGATCGAGCGACGTCGACCGGCGTCGGGCTAAGCGTTCTCAAGAGCTCTTTCGGCGAAAGGCGCACCAGAAAGCCGCGCCTTCCGCCGTTGATGTAGATCATCGGCAGCTCGAGGATCGAGCGCTCGACGAAGACCGGCAGGATCTTGCGCATGCCGAACGGCGACGTGCCGCCGACCTGGTATCCGGTGTGGCGCTGCGCGACCTCCGGCCTGCACGGCTCGATGCGCTTGCGGTTCGCCTGCCGCGCCAGCTCCTTCGTCGACACCATTCGATCGCCGTGCATCAGCACGATGAGCGGCCTGCGGTCCTCGTCCTCCATGACCAGCGTCTTCACCACCTCGTGCTCCGGCACGCCGAGCAATTCCGAGGAAACGGCGGTGCCACCATGCTCGACGTAGTCGTACTGGTGCTCCGTATAGGCGATGCCGTGCTTCGCCAGGAACTCGGTTGCAGGCGTTTTCATCCGCGAGGATGGTGCTTCGCGTGGAGCTGCTTCAGCCGCTCGCGCGCGACGTGCGTGTAGATCTGCGTAGTGGAGATATCGGCGTGGCCGAGCAGCATCTGCACGACGCGCAGGTCTGCGCCGTGGTTGATGAGATGCGTCGCGAATGCATGCCGCAGCACGTGCGGCGAGAGCGCCTTGCCGGGAATCGCGCGCATGCCGTAGCGGCGGATGAGGTGCCAGAACGCCTGCCGCGTCATGCCGGCGCCGCGCGCCGTGATGAAAAGCGCATCGGGCTCACGCTTGCCC
Source organism: Burkholderiales bacterium (assembly GCA_035554335.1). Classification (GTDB taxonomy): domain Bacteria; phylum Pseudomonadota; class Gammaproteobacteria; order Burkholderiales; family SG8-39; genus SCGC-AG-212-J23. Next base: position 24,346 of record DATMIG010000492.1, on the reverse strand, counting down.
TTGAGCTCCGGGCGCGCCTCCTTCAGGTACCGGGCGATCCAGTCCACCGCCTCTTCGCCGAGCGGGACCAGGCGTTCCTTGGAGCCCTTGCCCATCACGCGCACCACGCCGGCATCGAGATTGACCTGCAACGTCTTGAGCGACACAAGCTCAGAGACGCGCAGTCCCGTCGCGTACAGCATCTCGAGCATGGCGCGGTCGCGCAGTCCGATCGCGGTGCCCACCTCCGGCGCGGCGAGCAGCGCCTCGACGTCGGCTTCCGAGAGCGTCTTCGGAAAGCGCGGCGCGCGCTTCGGCGGATCGAGCTTGAGCGTCGGATCGGCGTCGACATGCCGCTCGCGCAGACAGTACTGGTAGAAGCGCTTCAAGCTCGACAACCGTCGCGCGGCGCTCGAGGCACGACCCTTGCGCGAGGCCATGAAGCGGAAGAGCGCGGCTTCGTCCGCCTTCAGGAGCTCGCCGTCCAGGAACTGCTGGAGCTGCTCGAGGTCCGCGCGGTAGGCGGCGATGGTGTTCTGCGACAGCCCGTCCTCCAGCCAGAGGGCGTCGCAGAAGCGGTCTAGGGCGTCAGCTCGAACGCGTCCGCGCCGCATTCGTGCATCAGGAGCCAACGTTTCGCCTCGATGAGATAACCGGAAGTGGAATGCGCGAAGCCGCCGATGCCATTCGCCGCCACCACGCGATGGCACGGGATGACGATCGGCAGGCGGTTGTCGCCGCACGCCTGGCCGATCGCGCGGGCCTCGGCGCCGAGGCGCTTGGCGAGCTCGCCATAGGTCAGCGTCTTGCCGCGCGGGATCTCGCACAGCGCACGCCACAGTTGCTTCTGGAACTCGGTGCCTTCGATCAGCAGCGGCAGATCGAACTTCGCATCCGGTTCGTCGCGGTAGCTTTCGAGCTGCCGTGCTGCGCGCGCGGCGAGCTCATTGGCCGGCGCCTTGAGTGGCGCGGACGACGGCAGATAGGTGATGTCGCTCACGCACCCGTTGCGCGTGGCAACGGCGACGTTCATTCTGGGAAATCGAATCACGGCATCGAACATGGCGGTCCTCAGATCAAATTGTCCTGCAATGTTGATCTGACCCCATTTCTTTTGCGTCCCGTTTATTGCGCAAGCTTCTCGATCTGCGCCAGCAGATCGTCCGGGATGTCGATGCCCGAGGCGCGCGACGTTTTCTCGGCAGCGAAGCGACGCGCGCCGGGCAGGCGCACTTCGGCGTCGGAGAGCATGCTGCGCACGACCGTCTCGACGCGCTCGAGATACTTGTCGCTGCCGGCGAGCGAGCCCGGATCGATGGCGATGAACGCCTGGCCGATGCGCGGCCGATTGCCTTCCCCGGAAAAGAACGAGTCGGCTTCCGGGCCGATCGCCGCGCCGGTGAGCGCGGCGCAGATCAGCTCGAACATGAGCGCGAGCATGGCGCCCTTCGCGCCACCGATGGGGAAGAGGCTGCCGTGCTCGATCGCCTCCTTCGGATCGGTGGTCGGTTTTCCGTTGCGGTCGAGCGCCCAGCCCTCGGGAATGCGCTCGCCTCTTTTCATCGCCATCATGATCCGGCCACGCACCACGGTGGTCAGCGCGAGATCGATGACGATCGGCTTCTCGCCCGGCTTGCGCGGGAAGACGGCGGCGATGGGGTCGGTGCCGAAGAGCGGCTTCTTGCCGCCCCAGGGCGGAATCGCGGCGGGCGAATTGGTGAAGGCGAAGCCGACGAGGCCGGCTTCGGCGACCGGCTGCAGATGGATGCCCATCACGCCGACGTGCGCGCTGTTGCGGATGCCGCAGAAGCCGATGCCATTGCGGCGCGCGCGCTGAATCACGTCTTCCACGGCCCACTGCGCCGTTACGTAGGGCAGCCCGTCGTGATTGTCGAGGAGGCACACGGCCGCTCGCTCGGTGACCATCGTCGGCTGCGCCGCGCCGTCTGCGCGGCCCCGGCGCAGCATCCCGCAATAGAAAGGCACGCGGGACATGCCGTGGGTGGGCAGGCCCTGCTCTTCGGCGGCCACCAGGTGGCGGGCCGTCGCCTCGGCCATTCTCGGGCTGGCGCCCGCGCGCTCGAGCGCCCTGACGGCCAGTTGAAACAGGGCTTGCGCGTTCTTCTTCACAGCGCGGATTCTATCGACCCTTCAAAAGGAGCCGCCATGGGAAAGATGATCGAACTTACCGCGTCCGACGGTCACAAGCTCGCCGCCTACAAGGCCGAGCCGTCGGGCAAGCCGCGCGGCGCCATCGTCGTGATCCAGGAGATCTTCGGCGTCAATAGCCACATCAAGTCGGTCGCCGATGGCTACGCGGCCGACGGCTACCTCGCCATCGCGCCGGCGCTTTTCGATCGCGTGCAGCGCAACGTCGACCTGGGCTACACGCCGGACGACATCGCCAAGGGCCGCGAGATCCGCGGCAAGGTGACGAACGACATGGCGGTGAAGGACACGCAGGCCGCCATCAATGAAGCGGGGAAGGCGGGCAAGGTCGGCCTCGTCGGCTACTGCTGGGGCGGATTCGTCGCCTGGCTCGCCGCCAACCAGGCGAGCGGCCTCGTCGCCGCGGTGCCCTACTACGGCGGCGGCATCCTCGACCACCAGAACCTCGAGCCGAAGGTGCCGCTGATGGGCCACTTCGGCGAGAAGGACGCGCACATCCCGGCCGACGGCGTGCGCAAGCTCGCGGAGAAATTCAAGCAGCACCCGATCTTCATCTACGAAGCCGACCACGGCTTCAACTGCGACCAGCGCGGCTCGTACAACGCGCCGGCCGCGAAGCAGGCGCGCGAGCGGACGCTAGCGTTTTTCCGGAAGCACGTCGGCTAGGACGGCGTTCCGGAAGCGGTCCTTGAGCAGCACGCCGTCCTGCGGCGGCAGGACGAGCGGCAGCTTCTCGTCCATCACCTTCACGGCGGCGAAGTTCGGTCCCGGCGTCCGGTAGGCCAGCTCGCGCGCCTTGGCGACATCCGACGTGACGGTGATGGCGTGCTTGAACTTGCAGGCCGTGGCGACCGCCGTCAGGTCGACGCCGAACGCGGTATGCGTACGCTGCATACCGGTCTCGCCGTAGCGCTCGTTGTCGATGACCACCACGGTGAGATTCGCCGGCTGCTGCACGCCGATGGTGGCGAGCGCACCGAGCCCCATCAGCATCTCGCCGTCGCCGGTGATGACGAGCACCCGACGCTTCGGCTGAGCGAGCGCGAGACCGAGGCCCATCATCGCCGCCTGCCCCATCGCGCCCCACATCGGGAAGCTGGTGTCGGCGTCGCCCGCCGCGGTGATGTCCCAGGCGGTCGAGCCAAGGCCGGCGATGACCAGGAGGTCCTGGCGGTCGCGCAGCAGCTCGCTGACGACGTCTCTGCGGTGCAATTTCATTGGCTGCGCTGCTCCTGGAAGCTCTTGATGCCGATGACGCGCTGGTTGATGAGCACCGCTTCCGCGCCTTGCGCCTCGAACGCCTTGAGGAGCGCCGCTCTCACGTGGCCGGCGACCGTCTGTGCTTCGCCCGCCTGACGCACCGCGACGCCCATCGTCTCCAGCACCCGCGCGGTGTTCTGGCCCATCGGCACCTGCCAGCCGTTGAACTCGCCCTGCTCGCCGCGCATGGTGACGAGCATGGCGAGCGGGAAGCGGCACACCTGCACCATGCCGAGCACGTTGATGAGGTTGCCGACCCCGCTCGACTGCATGAGCAGAACGGCCTTCTCGCCCCCCAGCCACGCGCCCGCGACGAGGCCGATGCCTTCCTCCTCGGTGGTGAGCGGGACCGCGCGCATGTTGCGGTCCTCCTGGCAGAGCTCGATCAGGCGCTTGTGCCCGGCGTCGGGAACGTAGCCCACCACCCGCACGCCGCCGGCGACGAGCTCGTTGTAGATTTCGGCGGGCCAGTCAGGCTGCATGCTTCAGCAGGCTCTGACCGGGCCGCACGCGCGTGAACGCGACTGGCTTCATCGTCACCTCTCCATCGTTGCGAACGCTGGTGAATGCCGAGGCCTCCAGGGGCCCGGCATCCGGAAAATCTTCGCGGAAGTGCGCGCCCCGCGAGTCTTCGCGTGCGAGCGCCGTGCGGGCGATGACCCGGCTCACCGCGACGAGGCTCTTGAGATTCAGCCAGTCGTGCCAGCTCAGGTTGAACGCACGCCGGCCGCCGATACCGATGCCGTCGAGCTCGGCGTCCATGCCATCGAGCTCGCGGATGGCGCTCGTCAAACCGGGAGCGTCGCGAATGATGCCGACGCGCTCCCACATCGTGTCGTAAAGTCGCTCGCGGATCGATTCCACGTCGCCTTTGCCCGAGCGCAGCGGCTGCTCGCAACGCGCGATGGCATCGTCCATTTGCACGGGGTCGGCGAAGCGTCCTTCGCGCCGCATCCAATCGGCCATGGTGTCGCCGGCGACGGCGCCGAACACCGTCGAGTTGGCCACGCCGTTGCCGCCGAGGCGATTGGCGCCGTGCACGCCGCCCGAATCCTCGCCCGCGACAAAGAGGCCGCGCAGCCCGGTGCTGCAATCGGCGGCGAACTCGACGCCGCCCATCATGTAGTGCGCGGTGGGCACCACCTCCACCAGGCCGCCGGCGAGGTCGAAGCCGCAATCCGCGCAGCGCTCCACCATGCCCTTGAACTCGCGGCGCACCCGCTCGGCGCCCAGGTGCGCCATCGAGATATACAGGCCGCCGTTCGGCGTGACGTTACCCTTGCGGATCTCGGTGAACATGGCGCGCGACACGAAGTCGCGCGTGGCGCGCTCGGCCTTGGGGTCGTAGGCGGGCATGAAGCGCTTCTTGTCCCCGCCCAGCAGGTAACCGCCGGAGCCGCGCAGGCCCTCCTCCAGCACGGTGCCGGTCATCCGGGTATGCGTGCCGGCGAGGAGCCCGGTCGGGTGGAACTGGACCATCTCCATGTCGCGCAGCGGCAGCCCGGCACGCAGCGCCATCGCGAGGCCGTCGCAGCTCTTGTCGCCCGAAGGGGTGTGGTAGCGGTACATCGTCGGCCCGCCGCCGGTGGCGAGCAGCACCGCCTTCGCGCGGACGAAGCGATAGTCGCCGGTCCGCATATCGATGAACAAGACCCCGGACAGGCCGCCGTCGGCGGCCTTCACCAGCTCCACCGCGCGATGCTCCTCGAGGCGCTGGATGCGCCGCGCCCACACCTGCTCGGCGAGGCGGTTGATGATCTCGATGCCGGTGAGGTCGCCCTTGTGCACGGTGCGGTCGAACGTCTGGCCGGCGAACGCCTTCTGGTGCACGGTGCCGTCCGGGTTGCGGTCGAAGAAGCAGCCGAGCTCGTTTTCCAGCTCGTGGATGCGCTCGATGGCGAGCGTGACGAGCTTCCAGGCGAGCTCCTGGTCCGGCAGCCACTTGCCGCCTTCGATCGTGTCCATGAAATGGCGCTCCACCGAGTCTTCCTTGGCGAGCGCCACGTTGTAGCCGCCCTGCACCATGCGCGTGCAGCCGCACTTGCCGAGCAAGCCCTTCACCGCGACGGTGATCGAGAGCTCGGGCGCCGCCTTGTGCGCATGCAGCGCGGCGAAGAGGCCCGCGCCGCCCGAGCCGAGGATCAGGATGTCCGTGTCGTGGGTACTTTGCGGAGCCATTGCGAGAGCACGACGATGATCACCAGCGCCACGCCGACGATGTCGGATGCCTTGCCGGGATAGACGAGCAGCACCCCGGCGATGAGAAGCAGCACGCGCTCCCACGGCGGCGTCTTGCGCCATGCCCAGCCCTGGAAGCCGGCGGCGAGCGCGAGGATGCCGATCGCCGCCGTGACGGTGACGAGCGCGATCGAGCCCCAGTTGGCGCTGCCGAGCGTCTTGAACGAACCCGTCAGGAGCAGGCCGGTGCCGCTCGGGTCGAGCACGAACATGAAAGGCACGAGGAAGGCCGGCACGGTGTACTTCCAGCACTGCAACGTCGTCTTGTACGGATCGCCGCCGGTGATGGCCGCGGCGGCGAACGGAGAAAGCGCGGTGGGCGGGGAAACCTCGGACAGGACCGCGTAGTAGAAGATGAACATGTGCGCCGCGAAATCGGGCACGCCGAGCTTGATGAGGGCGGGCGCCGCGATCACCGCGCAGATGATGTAGCTCGCCGTCACCGGCACGGCGAGGCCCACGATCCAGACGATGAGCGACGTATAGATCGCCGTGAGGAGCAGCGAGCCGCCGGCGTACTGCAGCACGATCGAGCTGAACTTGAGGCCGAGGCCGGTGAGCGTGACGACGCCGACGATGATGCCGGCACCGGCGCAGGTGGCGGCGACGTTCAGCACGCCGAGCGAGCCGCCGGAGAGCGCCTTCACCAGCCCCGACTCCCATAGGCCGCGCCCGGCGGGGATTTTCCGCTCGAAGATCTCGTACGGAACGAGCGAGGTATCGCGCCGAAGGAGGCTGGTGAGGGCCGAGACCACCGTCGCCCAGAACACCGACAGCACCGGCGAGAAGCCCCACAGCATGAAGACCACGATCGAGATCAGCGACAGGAAGTGGAACCAGTACTTTTGCGACAGGCTCCACGCGCTCTCCACGCGCTCGAAGGTCACGTCCTTCATGCCGAACTTGCGCACGTCGATCTCGACCATCGCGAAGAGCGCCAGGTAATAGAGGCAGGTCGGGATCGCCGCCATCAGGATGACGTCGAGGTAGGAGATCTTGAGGAACTCGGCGATGAGGAACGCGGCCGCACCGAGCACCGGGGGCGAGATGATCGCGCCGAGGCCGCCGGCCGAGAGCAGGCCGCCCGCCGCGTCCTTGCCGTAGCCGACCTTGGCGAGCATCGGATAGGCAACCGAACCCAAGGTGACGGTGGTGGCGACGCCCGAGCCCGAAGGGCCGCCGAGCAGGAAGGAGGCGAGCACCACGGTGCGCCCCGCGCCGGTGGGCTTGCCACCCATCGCGGCAAAGGAGAAGTCGATATAGAACTTGCCGGCGCCGGAATACTGCAGGAACGCGCCGTAGATGGTGAAGAGGATGATGAGCGAGGACGAGACGTCCACCGCCACGCCGAAGATGCCTTCCAGCGTCATGTACATGTGGCCGACGAGGCGCGGGATCTCGTAGCCCTTGTGCGTCCACGGCGGCGGCAGGTAGGGGCCGAAGAAGGCGTAGAGCAGGAAGCAGAAGGTGATCACCGGCATGATCCAGCCGGTCGAGCGCCGCATGGCCTCGAGCACCAGCACGACCAGCGCGACGCCGAAGAACACGTCCCAGTCGTTCGGCGTGATCGAGCGATCGAAGAATTCGTCGCCCTGCCAGACGAGATAGGCGCACACCGCCACGCCGAGCACGCCGAGCAGCCAGTCCCACGGCATCACGCGATGCCGGAAGCGCCGCGCCACGGGAAAGATGAGGAAGGTGAGGAACAGCACGAAGGCCACGTGCGTCGCGCGCATCACCTCGGTGCGCACGATCTCGTACGAGGCGTACAGGTGGAACAGCGACATCGCCACCGCGACGAGCGTGATGAACACCGCCATCGCGCCGGCGAACTTGTTCTGGACGCCCTCCTCCTGCTCGATCATCTCCTCGGCGCGCTTCAGCGCTTCTTCGCTGATGGCGGCGTCGGGCTGATGGATGCGGGCGACTTCCTCGCTCATGGCCTCCTCAAACTAATCGGGGTCAGAGCCCGTTGGAAATTAGGCTCTGACCCCGATTCGGGTGCTGCAAGCGTTACTGGATCTTGATGCCCTTCTCGGCGAAGTACTTCACGGCGCCGGGATGCCACGGCACCGGCGAGGCGTCCTTCTTCTGTCCCTCGAGCCGGATGTTCTCCGCTTCCTTGTGCACGCGCACCAGCTCGTCCTTGTGCTCGAACACCGCCTTCACGATGTTGTAGGCGGTCTTGTCGTCCATGTTCTGGTGCGCGACCAGCAGGTTGTTCACCGTGGCGATGTGGTTGTCCTTCTCCATGCCGTGGTAGACGTCCTTGCTGATGGTGTCGGTGATGTAAAGGTTGCCGTACTTCTTGTTCATCGCCGCCACCACCTCGGCGTGGTCAATCATCTTGATCTTCACGCCGGGCGTGTTGGCCAGGTCGGTGACCGCGGCGGTCGGCAGGCCGCCGACCCAGAAGAAGGCGTCGATCTTGCGGTCCTTGATGGCGTTGACGGACTCCGCCACGCCGAGCCGCTCGCGCTTCATGTCGCGGTCCTTGTCGAGGCCGGCGGCTTCGATCACGCGGAACGCCATCACCTCGGTGGCGCTGCCGCCCGAGCCGGTGGAGACGCGCTTGCCCTTCAGATCCTTCATCGAGTTGATGCCGGTGCCCTCGATCGTCACCACGTGCATGCGGTTCGGGTACATGACCAGCAGCGTGCGCACCGGCACCGGCTTGCCCTTGAACTTGTCCTCGCCCTTGTAGGCGTCGAGCGTGGCATCGGCCATCGTCATGCCGAGGTACGGCTTGCCGGTGCCGATCAGCTGCAGGTTGGCGACCGAGCCGCCGGTGACCTCGGCGGTGGCCTGCATGCCGGAGACGTACTTCGACAGCACGGCGGCCATGCCGCCGCCGAGCGGGTAATAGACGCCGCCGGTGCCGCCGGTGCCGATGGAGAGGTTCTGCGCGTGAGCCACTGCCGCGAATGCGAACAGCGCCAGCGCCCGCATGATGAGCCGCATCGATTCCTCCTAGAGCTATTTGCCGGCGATTCTAACGCCAAGTCTGGCGAGCGCCGCCTCGCGGCGGCCGCGCGATTTCTCGCCGACCTGGGAAAACAGGCTGCCGCCCGCGCTGTCCATCGCCACGAGCAGCGGCCCGAAGCCCTTCACGCGGAACTTCCACAGCGACTCGGGATTCAGGTCGTCGAGGTCGACGTCCTCGATCGCCTCGATCCACGTGGTCTCGAGCGCGGCGGTGCCGCCGACGATGGCGAGGTACGCGCCGCCGAGCTCGCGGAACGCCTGCGCGGAGCCTTCGCGCAGCCCGCCCTTGCCGATGGTGAGGCGCACGCCGTACTGCTCCATCAACGGGCGCGTGAAGCGCTCCATGCGATCGCTGGTGGTGGTGCCGATGCACACCGGCGCGTAACCGGCCGGCTGGCGCGGATCCTTGCGCACGTTCGGGGCGGTGTGGATCACCGCGTGGCCGCTCATGTCGAAGCGCGTCTTGCGGCCGCGATCGAACAGGTGGATGTAGGTCGCGTCGCGGATGCCGAAGAGGGTGCCGTTCAGCGTGACCGTGTCGTTCACGCGCAGCCGCCTCGCCTGCTCCTCGCTGATCGGCATGGTGAAGTCGTAATGCATTACGTGCCGAGCAGCGCCTTCTTCAGATCGTCCTGCACCGGATGCTCGCCGAGCCAGATGCGCAGCAGCGCGCGGTAGAAGTCCTCGCCGGGAATCGGCTGGCCGACGGCCTTGCCATCCACGACGAGGCGCGTCGCGCTGCCGGTCCAGTCGAGGGCGATGGACATGCCCTTCTTCGCCTCGCCGATCTGCGCCATCACGTCGGCGAGCTGCTTCACGCGCGGCTCGAGCTTCTGGAAATCGGCCGCCGAATGGTTGGCTTGCAGCCCCTCGACCAGCGCCTCGGTGAACTGCCCGGCGCCGACGTTGCGCAGCATGTGGATCGTCGCGCGCTTGGGCCCCGGCAGCTCGATCGCGCCGGCGGCGTCGCTCTGCTTCTGCGGCAGGTAGAGGCCGATGACATAGACCTTGAAGAAGAAGCGCTTGCGCAAGCCGGCGCCGTTCAGCACGAGATCGCGCGATTCGAGCTGCGCCTGGTCGTCGAGCTTGACGCCCTCCACCTCCGCCGCCTGCGCGGCGCAGGCGATCAGCGGGCCGAAGAGAAGCGCAGCGATCGCAGACTTAGAAGCCATAGCGCACCTCACCGCCACGCAGCGTCGCGCGCGCACGCCGCGCCGAGTGGCATTGCATGTTCACGGCGACCGGGTTCATGGTGATGTGCGTGGCGGCGGTTTCGACGTGCACCGCGAACGCGGTGGAGTCGCCGCCGAGCCCCTGCGGCCCGACGCCCAGCATGTTCACTGCTTCGGCGAGCTGCACCTCGAGCGCGGCGCCTTCCGGGTCCTCGCAGCGCGAGCCGAGCGGTCGCGTCGCCGCAACCTTCGCGAGGTGCACGCACAGGTCGGCCGTGCCGCCGATGCCGACGCCGACGATGGTCGGCGGGCAGGTCTTGCCGCCCGCCTCGAGCACGCAGTCGACGACGAAAGTCTTGACCGCGTCGACCCCCTCGGCCGGCACCGCCATGCGCAGCCACGAATTGTTTTCCGAGCCCGAGCCCTTCGGCACCATCTCGATGACCAGCGCCTCCTCGGTCGAGAAGTCGATGTGGATCACCGGCACGCCGCGACCGCAGGAAGTGTGCTCGTTGCGCCGCGTGAGCGGATGCACGACGGAGGAGCGCAGCGGATGCTCGCGCGTCGCCCGCTCGCAGCCCTTGCGGATCGCCTCCTTCAGCGCGACGCCGTCCACCTCCACGCCGCGGCCGATCCACACGTTGTAGATCGGGATGCCGGTGTCCTGGCACAGGAGGTTGTCGCGCGCCTCGGCGACCGCGATGTTCTTCATCATGGTCGCCAGCATGCGCTTCGCGCCGGCGTCGGTCTCGCGCTGCGCGAGCCGGTCGAAGCCCTGCTTGATGTCCGGCGGCAGGGCCTTCAGCGCGCGGATGTACAGCTCCTTCGCCGCCTCCTCGACCTGGGGGAGATCGACCTTCACTTGACGTGGATGTTGCGCTCTCTGACCACCTTCGCCCAGAGCGCGGTCTCTTCCTTGAGCGCCTTCGCCATCTCCTGCGGGCTATTGCCGACCGGCGCGAGGCCCTGGGAGAAAAAGCGCGCCTTCATGTGCGTGTCATCGAGCGCCTTCTTCGTATCCTCGTACACCTTCTCGATGATCTCCTTCGGCGTGCCGGTCGGCGCGACGAGGCCGAACCACCCGGTGTTCTCGAAGCCCGGCACCGTCTTCGCGATCGGCGGCACGCCCGGCAGCTGGGGCACCTCGGTCTTGCTCGTCACGCCGAGCGCCCGGATCCGGCCGCCGTTGATGTGGCCGATCGAGGCGGCGAGATTGCCGACGCAAAAATTGGTCTCGCCGGCGACCAGCCCGGCGAGTCCCGGCCCTTCGCCCTTGTACGGCACCGCGATCGCGTCGAGCTTCGCCTGGTAGACGAAGTTCTCGGCGGCGAGATGCGTCTGCGAGCCGATTCCGGCGTGGCAGAAAGTGAGCTTGCCGGGATGCGCACGGCCGTAATCCACCAGATCCTTGACCGTCTTGAAGGGCGAGCTGGCCGGCACCGTGAGCACCTGCGGCCCGGAGACCACGTTCGTGATGGGCACGAAGTCCTTTTCCGGGTCGTAGTTCATCTTGGCGTAGATGTGCTGGTTGGCGGTGATCACCGAGCCGGAAGGAAAGAAAAGGGTGTAGCCATCCGGCGCGGCGCGCGCGGCCTCCGCCGCGCCGACACTGCCGCCGGCGCCGCCGCGATTCTCGATGATCACCTGCTGGCCCCAGATCTGCGACAGCTTTTCGCCCACCAGGCGCGCCGAGATGTCGGTCGCCCCGCCCGGCGGGAACGGCACGATGAAGTGCACCGGCTTCTGCGGCCATCCCTGCGCGAAGGCCGCGCCCGCCGCGGCCAGTCCGAGCAGCATTGCAACGAATTTTTTGATCATTCCATCCTCCTCGCCCCAAATTACACCAGCGCCAGCGCGAACGCGAGCCCCGCCCCGGCCGCCAGCATGGCCGCCACGGCGGCGAGGCTCTTCTGCCACGCGTGCCAGTCGAGGAACTCGATCGCCAGCACGCGCAGCCCGCCGCCCAGGTGAGCGGCGAGGAGCACCACCAGGATCCACTCGGCCGCCTTCACCAGCGGCTGCTCGGTCCAGCGCAGGAACCCGTCCAGCTCGAGCCCCTTGCCGAGCGCCCAGAAATGCAGCGGCAGGAACGCCGCCAGCGCGATGCCGGAGACGCGATGCACCAGCGCGAGGTACCTGCTCATCGAACCCAAAAACAGGGACAGACCACGTTTGATTTTCCCCGAACGTCCGAAAACGGGGTCTGTCCCTGTTTTCGTCTTTGTCCGGGCTTCATACGAACACGTTGAGCACGGCGCGCATGCCCATGGCGAGCAGAACGGCGGCGAAAAGGACGGCGAAAGCGTCGCGCGAGCGGCCGCGCCAGCCGAGCCATTCGGTCAGCACGGGGCGCAGGCCGATCGGCGCGTGCACGGCGACCGCCAGCACGAACACCGAATAGAAGAAGAATCCGGCGGCGTTGCCTTTGGTGCGCGCGAAGATTTCCGCCGCGGTGAGGCCGCCGCGCACGGCGTAAACGATGGTCACCAGGTGCACCGCGACGCAGAGCGCGAGGACCACGGCGCTCGCCCGCTGCGCGATCCAGGCGAAGGTGTCGGAGCGCCGGCTCACAGGTCGCCTTTCAGCGTCGCCTTGAGCACGGCGCGCTTCAGCCCGGCGATGCCGGCCGTCGGCGAGATGTGCTTCGGGCAGCGCTCGGTGCAGCTCATGTGCGTGTGGCAGGCGTGGCAGCCGGCGTCGCCGGCCACGGCGCGCAGCCGCTCGAGCTGCTTTTCATCCCTCGCGTCCTGCACCAGCGTCCAGGCCCGGTTCAGCGCGGCCGGTCCGAGATAGTCCGCCTGCCAGCTCACCACGTCGCAGGCGGCGTAGCAGACGCCGCAGCCGATGCACTCGATGCCGGCGTCGATGGCCTTGCGTTCAGCCGAGTCCGGCGCGATGCGGGCGCAGTCGTCCGCCTTCGTGCGCGAGCTCTCGTAGTGGCCCTTTGCGCGTTCCCACTTGTCGAAGAACGTGCGCATGTCGGTGACCAGATCGCGGATCAGCGGCAGGTTGCGCAATGGCCGCACCTCGAGCGCGCCGTTCTTCGCCACCGCGTCGACGTGCGTGCGGCAGGTCCAGCGCGGCGCGCCGTTCACCGTCATCGCGCACGAGCCGCACATGCCGACGCGGCAGGCGTAGCGGTAGGCGAGCGTCGGATCGAGGCGCCGCTGGATGTGGGTCACCACGTCGAGCACCGTCTGGCTCGGATGCCTCGGCACCTCGAAGCTTTGCAGCGCTCCGTCGGTCCCGCCGCGCCAGACCGAGACGCGCAGCGTGCTCATCGCACCGTCACCTGGATGCGATGGATCGCGTTGTTGCCCATGCCGCCGATGTTCCAGTCCGGCACCTCCGGCTGCACGGCGCCTCGCGCATCGGTCGCGCGGCACGCGAGCTCATGCTCGCCCGGCTTGGCGTCCCACGCGCAGCGCCAGCGTTGCCATGAAAAGCGCTCGCTCCTTTCGAGCTCGGCCTCGCGCCATTCGCGATCGACGGCGAACTCGACGCGCTTCACCGGCACGGAAGACCAGGCGCGGCCCTCGATCGTCGCCGCACCGGCCTCCACCAGCCGGCGGCCGGTGTACCAGTCCGGAATTCCGGGCGGCGCAATGAGCGACTTCACCTTCATGTGCCTTACCGGCACGCCGTCTTCGCCCTCGCGCTTCTTGTACTGGTAGCCGGTGACCTGCTGGTAGCCGTCGAAGGGGCTCTCGAGGAGCTCGATGCGCTCGAGCCACTTGATGCTCGCCATGCCGAACCAGCCGGGCACGACGAGCCGCAGCGGCGCGCCGTGCTGCGGCGCGAGCGGCTGCCCGTTCATCGCCCAGGCGAGGAGGACCTCGTCGCGCATCGCTTCCTCGCGCGGCAGGCTGCGCGCGAAAGGGTGCTCGACGCCGGAGTCGAAGCCGCGGTCGGCGCCGATGAAGACGATCTCGCTCGCGCGCACGTCGCCGAGGACCGCGCGCAGCGGCACCCCCGTCCAGTCGGCGGTGCTCACGCCGCCGCGCGTCCACGGCATGCTCGGGTAACGCGGCTTGAATTCCGCGCGGCCGTTACCGGCGCATTCGAGCGTGGCGCGCACCGTCTTCGCCGGCAGCGCGCGCAGCTCTTTCATAGACATCGACCGATCCGCCACGCGCAGCCGGAAGCGGTCCTCGTCGACGGCCGGAATGTCGAAGTGGCACAGCGTGTAATGCAACCCAGCCGGCGTCACGTCATAGCGCAACGCCTCCAGCGGCATCGACACATGACGCAGGCCGAGCTCGAGCTCCTCGGCGGCGAAGGCGCCCTCTACACTGGAACGCCGGCCGCGCTCGAAAAAGGGATGCCTAGTCAAAGAGCACGACTTCAGGCGCTTTCGTACAGCCGCGTGAGCACGAACTCGCGATGCCCGAGCGCCTCGGCCGCGGTCAGGCGGCCGTTCGCCGTGCGGAACATGCATTCGAGCAGCTTGTCGCCCGCCTGGTCCGGCGTCAGCTCCTTGCGCAGCAGGCCCGAGACATCGACGTCGATGTGCTCGGACATCGTGCGCACGGTGCGCGGGTTCGCGCAGAGCTTGATGACGGGCAGGATCGGGTTGCCGATCACGTTGCCCTGGCCGGTCGGGAAGAAGTGCACGGTGTAGCCGGCGGCCGCCACCAGCGTCACCATCTCCGCCGCCGCGGACGACGAATCCATGAACCAGAGGCCCGGGTGCGTCGGCGTTTCCGCCTTGTCGAGCACGCCGTCGACCACGCACTTGCGGCCGATCTTCTGGATGTTGCCGAGCGCCTTCTCCTCGATGGTGGTCAGTCCGCCGGCGATGTTGCCCTTGGTGGGCTGCGAGTCGGAGAGGTCGTTCGTCTTGTGCGCTTCCACCACCTTCTGGTAGCGGTCGAACATAAACTGGAACTTCTTCCGCACGTCGTCGTTGCGGCAGCGCGCGGCGACGAGGTGCTCGCCGCCGGTGAGCTCGGTGGTCTCGCCGAAGACGAGCGTCACGCCCTGCGGGTAGAGCTTGTCGAACGCGTTGCCGACCGTCGGATTCGCGCCGCAGCCCGAGGTGGTGTCGGATTCGCCGCACTTCGTCGAGACCCAGAGATCCTTCAGCGGACGCTCCTCGCGGCGCAGCTCGGACGCCCACTGCACGAACTCCTTCGCCTTCTTCGACGCGCGCAGGATGGTGTCATGGTCGCCGTGCTGCTCGATGCCGAAATAGGCGACCGGCTTGCCGGTGGCCGCGATGGCGTCGGCGACCTTCTTCGCCCACTGGTCCTCGATGCAGATCACGATCACCGCGGCGACGTTCGGGTTCGAGCCGGTGCCGATCAGCGTGCGGAAGTGGAGCTCGAGGTCGGCGCCGAACTGCAGGCGTCCATACGGATGCGGTATCGCGAGGGTGCCCTTGATGTTGTTCGCCACCGCCTCGCAGGCGGCATTGGAAAGATCGTCGACCGGCAGGATGACGACGTGGTTGCGCACGCCGACGCGGCCGTTCTCGCGCTTGTAGCCCCAGAAACTTGCTTTGCTCAGGTCCATGGTTACCACCGCTTGGTCTTGACGTTGTGCACGTGGAGATGCTCGCCCTTGGCGATCGGCTTCACCACGCGGCCGATATCCACGCCGTACTTGATCACCGTGTCGCCTTCGCGATAGTCCTTCAGCGACACCTTGTGGCCGATGGGAATGTCGCTCTTCGCCACCACCTCGATGTCCTTGTCGTCCTCCATGATCCAGCCGGCGAGATGCTGCCCGGCCTTCACGCCTTCCACGACCACGACGCCGACGCCGTCGCCTTCTTCGTGCACCACGAAATGGATCATGCGTTACCTCTTGAAGTAGGCAATTATTCTAATTCGCATGCTCACGCGCCGCCGCTTCCTGCAGGCCTCCAGCGCTCTCCTCGCCGGCTGCGCTGTCGGCGCGCCGCGCTTCGCTTCGGATCCGTTCAAGCTCGGCGTCGCCTCCGGCTATCCGGCAGCGGATGGCTTCGTGCTATGGACGCGCCTCATCGGCGTCGAGGGCACGCCGATCCGCGTGCGCTGGGAAGTCCTTGCCGACAACCGCAAGCTCGTCGCCTCGGGCGCCGCGGCCGCCGAAGCGGAATGGGCGCACTCGGTCCACGTGGACGTGAAGGGGCTCGAGCCCGATCGGCCATACTGGTACCGGTTCACGGCCGGCGACGCGCAAAGCCCGGTCGGCCGCACGCGCACCGCGCCGCTCGCCTCCGCCAGCCCGGCCCGGCTGCGCTTCGCGTTCGCCTCGTGCCAGCAGTACGAGCAGGGCTATTACGGCGCCTACCGTCACCTGGTCGCCGACGATCTCGATCTCGCCGTCTTCCTCGGCGACTACATCTACGAGTCGAGCTGGGGCCGCGACCACGTGCGCAAGCACGACGCGCCCGAGCCCTACACGCTCGCCGACTATCGCCGCCGCTACGAGCTCTACAAGAGCGATCCGGACCTGCAGGCCGCGCACGCCGCCCTGCCGTGGATCGTGACCTGGGACGACCACGAGGTCGACAACGACTATGCCGACGACCGTCCCGAGGACGGCATGGAGCGCGCGGCGTTCCTCGAGCGCCGCGCCGCCGCCTACCGCGCCTACTACGAGCACCTGCCGCTGCCTTCGCGTATGAGGCCGCAAGGACCGAATATGCGCATCTACACCCAGCTCGGCTGGGGATCGCTGGCGCGCTTCTATCTTGTCGACAATCGCCAGTACCGCTCGTGGCACGCCTGCCCGCGTCCCGGCCGCAAGGGCGGCTCGAATACGATCGACATCAGGGAGTGTCCGCGGCTCGATGCGCCCGGCCGGTCGATGATGGGACGCGCGCAGGAGCGATGGCTCGATTTCGCATTCCGCGATTCGCACGCCGCGTGGAACGTGCTCGCGCAGAGCACCACCATGGCGCGATTCGACCAGCTGCCCGGTCCGGGCCGCCGCGCGTGGACCGACGGCTGGGACGGCTACCCGGCGGCGAGGGAGCGGCTGCTGCGCTCCGTGGTCGACCGGCAGCTGCGCAACCCGGTGGTGATCGGCGGCGACGTCCACTCTTTCAACGTGGCCGAGCTCAAGCTCGACTTCGACGCGCCGAGCTCGCCGGTGGTGGCGAGCGAGTTCGTCGGCACCTCGATCACCTCGCAGGCCTGGCCGCAGGAGCGCCTGCTGCGGTACCTGCCCGACAACCCGCACATCGTCTTCGCCGAGAGCACGTACCGCGGGTACACGCGCGTGGATGTCACACCGACGCGGCTGACCGCCGACCTGCGCGCGATGGACAGCGTGCAAACGCGCGATGCGGCTTGCCGCACGCTCGCCAGCTTCGCGGTCGAGGACGGTCGACCCGGAGCGCAGCGCGCGTAAAAAGGGTCAGAGCACGCGCAGCGTGCGGGTCGCCGGATCGAGCTCGAGCGTCGCGCCATCCGGCACGAGGCTCGTGATGTCGCCGTCGAAGCCGGCGAGCAGCGGCACGCGGCCGAAGACGGCGCCTTGCGCCATGATCGGATTGACGCTGTTCAGGACCAGCGCGAGGGGCACCACGCCGCGCGAGGCCATCTCGTGCAGCATCCACGCGGTCGCGACGCCGCCCTTCGCGGCGTCGAGCACCAGCACCTTGCCGACGTACGACCGGCCGGCGAGCTTGTGCGCCGGGCGCGAGAAGGTGCCGTTGATCCGATCGAGGTCGTAGCGCGCCGAAAAGCCGTCCCGGGCGACGAGCGCCTCGCCGCGCACGCGCTCGCCGACCGCATGCCGGGCGACGAATTCCTTCATGGCAGCCGCCCGCTCTGCGCCGCTTCCACGCAGCGCTCCATCGAGGCGAGGAGCGGCACGTAGCCGTAGCCGCCGAGGATGTTGACGAGCTTCGCGCTGTTCGTCGCCAGGCGCTTCCAGCCATTCGCCTCGGCCATCTCGCGCGCATAGGACTGGTAGAAGCACATCCCGGCGAGCACATGCCCGCCGGCGGCTTCGATGCGCGCCGTCAGGCCGAAGCGGTCGGCATCGGGCTTGACCTGCGGGCTGGTGACGGCGAGCAGCGGCCTCGTGAAGCGGCGGCCGTCGCAAAGGCCGGCGAGCTGGCGCAGCTCGTAGAGGCTGAGCTGCGGCGCCGAGAAGACGACGACGTCGACGTCTCTTTCGGCGGCATACCCCGCCTGCAGCGCCTGGACATCGTCCGCGCCGATGCGGTGAGAGACGGGCAACCGGTCCGCGCCGGCGTCCGCCGCCTCCGGCGTGACGCCGGCCAGGTGATAGAGGGCGATCGAGCCGAAGCTCGCCATCGCCGCGCCGAAGTGCTTGAGCGCATCGGAGCCCGGCATGCTTGCCAGCCCTTCGAGCAGCGGCACCGCCCAATAGTGGCCAGCCAGCCGGCCGACCACGGCGCCGAGCGCGCCCCATTCGTTCAGCGTCTTCGGCTGGTAGTCGACCCGCATGCGCACGGTGGCCTGCCGCAGTGCATCGAGATGGAAACCGTAGCGCGGCGTTCGTCCCGTGAGGCCGGCGGAAACGGCGGAAGGCCCGCCTTCGTAGTTCGAGCGAGCGCCGCAAACCGAGTTGGCATAGATCACCACGCCGGTGTCGCCGAAAGCGACGTGCTCGCCGCGAGCCGGCGCCTGGATGGTCTGGTAATTGATGCAGGTATCGGTAAGCAGGATGCCGAGCCGGCGGAACGCTTCGACGGCGCGGCGCTCGAGCGCGACGCCCGCCTTCGGCTGCCTGAGGAGATCGAGCTTGGCGAAATCGGTGCCGCGCGGATCGGTGATGGTCGGGATGCGCACCTTGCCGGCGAGCGACTCGAGCCACGCGACGCCCGCTTCGCCGAGGCTCTCGGTGTCGGCCATGATGTGCGCCTGCGTCACCGGCACGAAATCCTCGGCGTCGAAGAATTCGCCGACCTTCACCTGGTGCTCGAGGGCGAGGCGCACGGCGGGACCCATTTCGCCCGCGAGCATGGCGCGTTCCTGCTCGTTCAATCGCATGCCCTTAGTATAGAGCGATGAAAAAGCCCAGCTTCCTCGTGATCCTGATCGACGACCTGCGCTACGACGAATTCGGCGCGGGCGGGCATCCGTACATGAAGACGCCGCACATCGACCGCATCGCGCACGAGGGGGCGATCTTCGAGCGCGCGTTCCACACTACGCCGATCTGCTCGCCGAACCGGGCATCGATCATGACCGGCCAGTATGCGAGCCGGCACGGCATCATCGACAACGTCGCGCGCGACGCGATGAGCCACCGCCTGCCGAACTATCACCTCGAGCTGCAGAAGCTGGGCTATGAGACCGCGCACGTCGGCAAATGGCACATGGGCAACGACGGCCAGCCGCGCCCGGGCTACGACCACTGGATCTCGTTCGACGGCCACGGCCGCATCGAGAATCCGCGGCTGAACATCAACGGCCGCTACGAGCAGCGCCCGGGCTACATCACCGATCTCCTGAACGACTTCGCCGTCGGATTCCTCGAGCGAAAGCGCACCAAGCCGTTCTCGCTTTTCCTCGCGCACAAGGCGGTGCACCCGGACGCGGAGCAGGCCGCCGACGGCAAGCTCGACCTGGTCGGCTACCTGCCGGCCGAGCGGCACAAGGATCTCTACCGGGGCTGCACCTTTCCGAAGCTGCCGAACATGCTGCCCCCGGCGCAGGTCGCGAAGCAGAAGCCGGCGTGGGCGGAGGCCTTCCAGCTCAAGCAGTCGGACAAGTCACGCGCGCTTCTCGATCCGATCCATGCCGGCAAGCAGGAGGAGATCCGGCTGCGCGCGGCGATGATGGCTTCCGTCGACGAAGGCGTCGGGCGCATCTTCGAGACGCTGGAGCGCAGTGGCCAGCTCGACAACACGTTCATCCTCTTCCTCGGCGATAACGGCTACTTCTTCGGCGAGCACGGCCTGGGGCCGGAGCGGCGCTTCGCGTACGAGGCGGGCATACGCTCGCCGTTCACGCTGCGGTTTCCGCCGAAGGTGAAAGCGGGCACGCGCGTCGAGCGCCTCGTCATCTGCCAGGACATTGCGCCGACCTTCATCGAGCTGGCGGGCGCCAAGCCCGGGCCGCAGATCCAGGGACGCTCGCTGGTGCCGCTGATGGGAAAGAAGCCGCGCGACTGGCGCAAGTCCATTCTGGTCGAGTACTGGGCCGAGCAGGCGATGCCCTGGCTGGTCGGCATGACCTACAAGGCGGTGCGCACGGATCGCCACAAGCTCATCCACTGGGTGAATCGCGGCCGCTCCGGCGAGCTCGACGAGCTCTATGACCTCGACAAGGATCCGTGGGAGCTGAAGAACCTGATCGCGAGCCGCGCGCATGCCGGCGTGCGCTCGAGCCTGAAGCGGGAGCTCAAGCGCCTGGTCGGCGATGCGGTGAGCCTGAGCGGCGCCTAGCGGCAGCGCAGTCGCGCGGACGCCCTCTTAGCCGCAGGCGCGGCGCAGGCGGTCGAGCACGGCCGCCCAAGGCGCGCTGTCGGGCGGCGATTCGATGAGGATCTGCTCGCACTCGGCGCTGTCCAGCTCGCGCAGCGCCGCGTAAAGCTTTTGGGCATAGCCGGCGGGGTCGCGCGGCATGCGCAGCCAGAAGTCGACGCGCTCGTCGGGACGCGAGAACGCGAGCACGGCCACCTTGTCTCCCAGGCGCGCGATCTCGCGATCGAGCTCGTGCGTCGCGACGAGGCGCGCCGGCGTGCGCGGCGCGTAGTGGCGTTCGAGCCCGCCGGAATGGCGCGGCGACGATTTGCCTTTCTCCGCGACATCCACGCCCAGCGCGGCGGCGATCGCTTCGCGCGAGATGTGTCCGGGCCGCAGCAGCACCGGCGCCTGCCCCGACAGATCGACGATCGTCGATTCGATGCCGACCTCGGTCGCGCCGCCTTCCAGCACGAGATCCACGTCGCTGCCCAGATCGGCGAGCACGTGCGCCGCGGCGGTCGGCGAGACCGCACCGAAGCGATTCGCCGACGGCGCGGCCACGCCGCCGCCGAAGGCGGCGAGCAGCTCGTGCGCCACCGGATGCGACGGCACTCGCACGCCGACGTTGTCCTGTCCGCCGGTGATGAAATCCGGCGCCTTCGCCGCGCGCTTGAGGATCATCGTCAGCGGGCCGGGCCAGAAGCGCTGGGCCAGCTTGCGCGCCGCTTCGGGTACTTCGCGCGCCCATTCGAACGCCTGGTCGGCCGTGGCGAAGTGGACGATGACCGGATGATCGGCGGGACGGCCTTTCACCGAGTAAAGCTTTTTGATCGCCGCGGGATTCCAGGCATCGGCGCCGAGGCCGTAGACGGTCTCGGTGGGGAAGGCGACGAGCCGTCCTTCCTTCAGCAGCGCGACCGCGCGCGCGATCTCTTTAGTCGCCACCGCCGATGCCGAGCTTGGCCCGCAGGGCGAGCGCCGTCTCCAGCGCCCGGACCGGATCGGCGTCGAGGACGGTGTAGTGCCCCATCTTGCGTCCCGGCCGCGCCGAGCGCTTGCCATAGAGGTAAAGGTGCGCGCGCGGCTCGTTCAGCAGATCGCGCCACGCCGGCTCGGCCGAGGCCCCCCACAAGTCGCCGAGGAGATTGACCATCGTCGCGGCGCTCAGCAGCCGCTCGTCGCCGAGCGGCAGGCCGCAGAGCGCGCGCACCTGCTGCGCGTATTGGCTCGCGACGCACGCGTCCATCGTGTAGTGGCCGCTGTTGTGCGGACGAGGCGCCATCTCGTTGACGAGCAGTCGGCCGTTCACGACGAAGAACTCCACGCCCAGCACGCCCTCGTACGACAGACCCGCAGCCAGGCGCGCCGCGATCGAGCGCGCTTCTTCGGCAAGCGGCGGCGCGACGCGCGCAGGCACGATGCAGACATCGAGGATGCCGTGGCGGTGACGGTTCTCCGCGATCGGGAAGACGCGCGTCTCGCCATGCGCACCGCGCGCGACGATGGCCGATACCTCGCGCTCCAGTTCCAGGCGCTTCTCCAGCACGCACGGCACGCGGTGCATCGCCTCCCATGCGCGCACCGCATCGGCCTGCGAGTCGACACGCGACTGCCCCTTGCCGTCGTAACCGAACCGCGCGGTCTTCAGCACCGCGGGATAGAGCTCCGGCCGCGCGAGATCGGCTTCGCGCTCGACGGTCGCGTAAGGCCCGACCGGCAGGCCGATCGCCTTGAACGTGGCTTTCTCTCGAATGCGGTCCTGCGCCGTGGCCACGCATTGCGCGGAAGGGGCGACGCGGATGCGCCCGGCGAGGAAAGCGAGGCTCTCCGCCGGCACGTTTTCGAATTCGGTGGTCACGGCCGCGCACAATCCGGCGAGCTCCTGCAGAGCCGCGGCATCGTCGTATGCGGCGGCGAGGTGGCGGTTGGCGAATGCGCCGGCAGGACTACCCGGCTCCGGATCGAGCACCGCGACGCGGTATCCCATCTGCCGCGCGGCGAGGACGAAAAAGAGGCCGAGCTGTCCGCCGCCCAGCACGCCGAGCCAGGCGGGCGGCAGGATCGGCGTCATTTCGTCTTCGGCGCGTCGTCGAGTCGCATCTTCGCCACCATGCGGCGCAGCCCGGCCCGATATTGATCGAGGCGCGCGGCGAGCTTCGCATCGCCATTGGCGAGCAGCGCGACGGCGAAGAGACCGGCGTTGGCCGCGCCCGAAGGTCCGATCGCAAACGTGGCGACCGGCACGCCCTTCGGCATCTGCACGATGGAGAGCAGCGAATCCTGTCCCGCGAGGTGCTTGCTCGGCACCGGCACGCCGAGCACGGGCAACGTGGTCTTGGAGGCGAGCATGCCGGGCAGGTGCGCGGCGCCGCCGGCGCCGGCAATGATCGCGCGCAGCCCGCGCGCACGGGCCTTCTCGGCGTACTTGAACATGGCGTCCGGCGTGCGGTGGGCCGAAACGACTTTGGCTTCGTAGGGGACTTTGAACTCGGCGAGCGCGTTGCACGCCTCGCGCATCACTTCCCAGTCGCTCTGCGAGCCCATCACGACGCCGACGACGGGATTCTTCTTGTCCTTCTTCCTCATGCCGCGAGTTTAGTACCGGTCAGGCGCTCGAGCGCCTCGCGGTACTTGGCGGCCGTCCTCTGGACCACCTCGGGCGGCAGCCGCGGCCCGGGCGGCGTCTTGTTCCAGGGCAGCGTCTCGAGGTAGTCGCGCACGTACTGCTTGTCGAAGGAAGGCGGGCTGATGCCGACCTGGTAGGAGTCGGCAGGCCAGAAGCGGGACGAATCCGCGGTGAGCACTTCGTCGATGAGGACGAGCGAGCCCTTGTCGTCGAGGCCGAACTCGAACTTCGTGTCGGCGATGATGATGCCGCGCGTCGCGGCGTAATCGGCCGCTTCCCGGTAGAGGCGAATGGCCGTGTCGCGCACCT
The DNA here is from genome assembly GCA_035554335.1 of Burkholderiales bacterium. Classification (GTDB taxonomy): domain Bacteria; phylum Pseudomonadota; class Gammaproteobacteria; order Burkholderiales; family SG8-39; genus SCGC-AG-212-J23. The sequence continues at coordinate 1,233 of DATMIG010000492.1, read as the reverse complement.
TCTCGGCCATCGGCGTGCCGATCGCTTTCACCACCTCGTCGAACGGGATGTTCTCGTCGTGGCCGCTTTCGGCCTTCGTCGCCGGGGTGAAGATCGGCTGCGGCAGCTTCTGCGCCTGCTGCAGCCCCTTCGGCAACGCGATGCCGCAGACCGATCCGGTGTTCTGGTAGTCCTTCCAGCCCGAGCCGATGATGTAGCCGCGGACCACCGCTTCGATTGGAAGCGGCTTGAGCTTCTTGACCACGACCGACCGACCGCGCACCTGCTCCCGTTCATCGCTCTTCACCACGCTTTCCGGCGTCACACCGGTCAGGTGATTCGGCACCACGTGGCCGAGCTTGCCGAACCAGAAGTTGGCCATCTGGTTCAGCACGCGGCCCTTGTCCGGGATCGGATCGGGCAGGACCACGTCGAAGGCGGAGAGGCGGTCGGACGCGACGATGAGCATCTTGTCGGCGCCGACCGCGTAGATGTCGCGGACCTTGCCGTGCCCGAGGCGCGGCAGGCTCGTGATCGAGGACTCGAACAGCGCGCTCAGGCGGCCTGCTTCTCGAGGTCGGCCTTCCACTTGCCCTGGCTCGCGAGCGCGTTCATTTGCGCGCGATGGGCGAAGGCCTTCTGCGCAGCCTGCACGTTGCCGGCCTGGCCACGCCAGGTGTTGAGCGCGGGGTTCTGCAGCGCGCGCGAATACGAGAAGGTGAGCGGCCACGGCAGGCCCTTCATCGCATTCATGGCGGAAAGGTGAGCGGTAGCCGACTCGTCGCTTTGGCCGCCGGAGAGGAACACGATGCCCGGCTGCGCGGCCGGCACGGTCCGCTTCAGGACGCGCACCGTGCGCTCGGCCACTTCCTCGACGCTCGCCTGCTTCGGGTTGTCCTTGCCCGAGACGCACATGCTGGTCTTCAGGATCAGGTGCTCGATGGAAACGTTGTACGCCGCGATCGCCGCATAGACCGCGCGCAGCGTTGCCTCATGGACTTCCTCCGAACGCTCCGCGGTGTGCGTGCCGTCGAGCAGCACTTCCGGCTCGATCATCGGCACGATGTTGGCGGCCTGGCAGGCGGCGGCGTAGCGAGCGAGGACATGCGCGTTCGCGTACAGGCACGCGTGCGTCGGCAAGGTATCGGTGATGGTGATGGTCGAGCGCCACTTCGCGAAGCGGCAGCCGATCTTGAAGTACTCGTCCAGCCGCTTGGAGAGGCCGTCGAGGCCTTCGCTCACCTTCTCGCCCTT
>DATMIG010000491.1:0-4041 GCA_035554335.1 Burkholderiales bacterium | reverse complement strand
CGGCGACGAGCGAGAGTTCCAGCGTGGCGGGCAAGCGTTCCCGGATGAGCGAGGAGACCGGCCGTACCTGCCGTAGCGAGAGGCCGAAGTCGCCCTGCGCCGCGCGCTCGAGGAAGGAGGCGTACTGCACGTAGAACGGCCGGTCGAGGCCGAGCTGGCGCGTGACGCGCGCGCGATCCTCCGGCGTCGCGTCCTGGCCGAGCATGAAGATCACCGGGTCGCCGACGAAGCGGAAGAGCGAGAACGCGATGAGCCCCACGGCGAGCATCACGAGAACCGCCTGGCCCAGCCGCCGCAGGATGAAAGCCGCCATCTGCGAGAATGGTAACCGATGCGTTTTGCGGAAAAGCTGATTCGCTGGCAGCGGCGCCATGGCCGCCACGATCTGCCGTGGCAGGGAACCACCGACCCTTACCGCATCTGGCTGTCGGAGGTGATGCTGCAGCAGACGCAGGTCTCGACCGTCATTCCGTATTACCGGCGCTTCCTCGAGAAATATCCGACCGTCCACGCGCTGGCGGCGGCGAGCGACGAGGAAGTGCTCGAGCTCTGGAGCGGCCTCGGCTACTACGCGCGCGGCCGCAACCTGCACAAGGCTGCCCGTGTCATTGCCGATAACGGCTTTCCTCGCACGGCGGAAAAGATCGCCGAACTGCCAGGCGTGGGCCGCTCTACCGCGGCGGCGATCGCAGCGTTCGCATATGGTGAGCGCGCTGCGATCCTCGACGGCAACGTGAAGCGCGTGCTCGCGCGCGTCTTTCTCATCGCCGAAAAGGACGCGCTATGGCAGCAGGCCGAGCGGTTGCTGCCCAGGCGGGATATCGAGCGCTACACGCAGGCGCTGATGGACCTCGGCGCCACGATTTGCACGCGAACCAATCCGCGCTGCGAGGCGTGCCCGCTCGCCGATCAATGCCTAGCGCGAAAGCGCGGCCGCATCGCGGAGTTCCCGCCGCCGCGCGAGCGGCGCACGGTGCCGCAGCGCGAGGCGACCTGGCTCGTGCTGCGCAGGAATGGCGCAGTACTGGTCGAGCGTCGGCCTTCGCCGGGCATCTGGGGCGGGCTGTGGTGCTTTCCGGAGCTGAACGGCAAGCGGCCGCGCGGGGCGAAGGCGCTCGAGCCGATCGAGCATGGGTTCACGCATTTCCGGCTGCGTATCCAGCCGGTGCTGCTCGAAAATCGGGGTCAGGGCCCGATTTCGGGACGCTGGCTCAAGCTGGAGGATGCCGAGCGGGCGGCGCTGCCCGCGCCGGTCAAGACTCTTCTCGCGCGCTTGCGCGAAGAAGGGCGTTGATGCGCTCGAGGCGCACGCGCGCGTCGTCGAGCTCGAGGAGCTCCTGCTTCGCCGGGAGCGGCAGCGGCAGGATCTCGGCGAGGCGCGCGCTCACCCAGGCGGCCGATTGCAGGTGGTGAGGCGGCGGGAAGAGCCCGGCGTGCTGCTCGATCACGCGCTCGAGCAGGCGCACGGCGGGCTCGCAGGCGGCGGGAATCGGGCCGTCCGATTCCGCCGGCAGCACCTCGACGCGGCCGACCAGCAGTCCGTCCTTCCGCGCACGATGCTCGAGGATGCGGAAGCGCGCCTCGCCGCTGGCGACGATCTGCAGCACGCCGAGCTGCTGCATGTCCCATTCGGCGATCTTCGCCGTGGTGCCGATCTCGAAAGGGACGGCGGGCGTGCCGACTTCCTTGCCTTCGCGGATGGCGCAGACGCCGAACGGCGTGTTGTCCTTGAGGCAGGCCTTCGCCATCGTAAGGTAACGCTGCTCGAACAGGCGCAGCGGCAGCCGCCCGCCGGGGAAAAGGACGGTCTGCAGCGGGAAGAGCGGCAGCTCGCTTATGAGGGGCTTTCCTGCGAGAGCTTGCGGTGGCGCACAAGCACCCGCCAGTCGGTGCCGAAGCGCTTGGCGAGCTCCTCGGCGAGATACACCGAGCGGTGGCGTCCGCCCGTGCAGCCGAGCGCGACCGTGACGTGGCTGCGGTTCTCGCGCGCGATCTCCGGCAGCCAGCGCTTGAGGAGGGCCTCGACGTCGTCCGCGTAGCGGCGGACCTGCGCGTCGCGCTTCAGGTAATCGATCACCGGCGCGTCGCGACCGGTGAAGGGCCGCAGCTGCGGGTCGTAGTGCGGATTCGGCAGCATGCGACAGTCGAGCACCCAGTCGGCGTCGAGCGGCAGCCCGTCCTTGAACGAGAACGACTCGAAAAGGAGCGTCATCGCGCCGGTGCCGATGCCGAGCTGGTCGCGGATCCAGTTCTGCAGCACGCGCGGCTGCAGCTCGCTCGTATCGATGCGGCTACCGAGATCGGCGATGCCGGCGAGGAGGGCGCGCTCCTTGTCGATCGCCTCGGCGAGCGTGAGGCCTTCGCCGGCGAGCGGATGGCGGCGGCGCGTCTCGGAGAAGCGGCGCAGGAGCGCGCTCGAGCTCGCCTCGAGGTAGAGCACCCGCACGTCGACGCCGCGGCGCTTCAGCTCGTCGATGCGATCGGGCAGCGCGGGCAGCGCGGCGCTGCGCGCGTCGATGCTGACGGCGGCGCGGTCGTTGCCCGACTCGGCGAGGAAGTCGACGGTTTCCATCAGCAGATTGGCGGGCAGGTTGTCCACGCAGTAGTAGCCGCCGTCTTCCAGCACGCGCAGGGCGATGGTCTTGCCGGACCCGGACAGGCCGCTGACTAGGACTAACTGCATAAAGGCAGGACGAGCTGCATTACTCGCCGCCGTTGTCCATTTGCTGCTTTTGGCGGGCGAGGAACTCGGCCGTGGTGTCGATGCCGCGGAGCTTGAGGATGGCGTTGCGCACGGCGGCCTCGACCAGCACGGCGAGGTTGCGACCGGCCGCCACGGGGATCGTCACCTTCGGCACCGTGATGCCGAGGATCTCCTCCGAGAGCTCGGCGAGCGGCAACCGCTCGGTCGGGTCGCGTCCACCGCCCGGCACCGGCCGCTGGAGGTGCGTGATGAGGCGTAGCTTCATCTTCCGGCGCACCGCGGTCTCGCCGAAGATGGTGCGGATGTTGAGCAGGCCGAGCCCGCGCACCTCGATGTAGTCCTGCAGCATGGTCGGGCAACGACCCTCGAGCGTGTTCGCCGCGATGCGCGAGATCTCGACCACGTCGTCGGCCACGAGGCCATGGCCGCGGCTGATGAGCTCGAGGCCGAGCTCGCTTTTGCCGACGCCCGATTCGCCGGTGACCAGCACTCCAAGGCCGAGCACGTCCATGAACACGCCGTGCCGTTCGGTCGAGTCGGCGAGCGCCTTGCTGAGGTAATGCGAGAGCCGCTCGATGACGCGCGCGGCGGAGGCCGGCGTCGCCAGCACCGCGGTGTGGCCCTCGGCCGTGGCGACCTGCACGAGCTCGGGGAAGGGTGGCACACCGTCCGCGAAGATGATCAGCGCCGGCTTGTTCGCCACCAGCCGCTGGGCGAGCTCGGCGCGGCGGGCGACGTTCTGGCGGTTCGCCTGCTCGGCTTCGTAGGCGCCGATGACCTGGATGCTGTAGGGATGGGTAAGGTTGAGGTGGCCGATCAGCGCGGCCTGCGCCGCCGCTTCCCGCCGCACGACGCTGCCGCCCTCCCGCCCGGCGATCCAGGCAAGCGACAGCGCCTCGCGGTTGTCGTCATGCAGCCGCGCGACGTTGACCTGAAGCATCCGGCTGCCATGCCGTGATCAGTTGATGGAGGGTGGCGGCGTCGGCCGCGCTGCTCATCGCATCGCGCAGGGTCCGGTCGGAGAACATCTGCGCCAGCTCACTCAATATCTGCAGATGCTTCTCGGTCGCCTTCTCCGGCACGAGCAGCACGAAGACCAGGCTGACCGGATTGCCGTCCGGCGCGTCGAACGGCACCGGCTGGGCGAGGCGGATGAAGGCGCCGAGCGCTTCCTTCAGGCCCTTGATGCGTCCGTGGGGGATCGCCACGCCCTGGCCGAGACCGGTGGAACCGAGCTTTTCGCGCGCGAACAGGCTGTCGAAGACGACGCTGCGGCCGATGCCGTCGTGGTTCTCGAACAGCAGGCCCGCCTGCTCGAACAGGCGCTTCTTGCTCGA
>DATMIG010000490.1:0-8626 GCA_035554335.1 Burkholderiales bacterium | reverse complement strand
TCCCCCGGACTGCACGGCGACGCCCGCGGTGCCGGGGCGCGGATGCCCGGCGGCGAAGGTGGCGTCGAGGCGTGGTCTACGCCGGTCTCTTCATGTACGGCCTGCCCGAGGCGCGCCCGATCCTCGGCGAGCCGGCCGCGGGCACGACGGCCGCCCAGGCCGGCCTGCACGCGGGCGACACGGTGCGCGCCATCAACAACGAACCGATCACCACCTGGCAGGAGCTGCGCTGGCGCATCCTGCAGGCGGCGCTGCAGCGCGAGGCGGTGAATCTCGAAACGCTGGACGAGCGCGGCCATATTTCCTCGGTGACGCTCGACCTGCGCGGCTTCCCGTCGAACGACGTCGAGTCCGACGCCCTCGAGCGCGTCGGCTTGCGCCTCTACCGGCCGCCGCTGCCGCCGCTGCTCGGGCAGGTGGTGGCGGGCGGCGCGGCCGAGAAGGCGGGGCTCGCGGCGGGCGACCGCATCGTGCGCGCCGACGGCGCGCCGATCCAGACCTGGGAAGCGTTCGTCAACGTGATCCGCGCGCGTCCCGGCACGCCGCTCACGCTCACCGTCGAGCGCGGCGGCACGACGCGCACGGTGGAGATCGTGCCGGAAGCGGTCAACGCGGGCACCTCGCGCATCGGCCGCATCGGCGCGGGCCCTCGACAGCCCGACGGCTACGCCGACAAGCTCCTCATCCGCGTGCAGCACGGGCCGATCGAGGCGCTCGCGCGCGGCGCGGCGAAGACGTGGGACATCGCCGTCTTCAGCCTGAAGATGCTCGGCAAGATGCTGGTGGGCGAAATCTCGTGGCGCCATCTCTCCGGGCCGGTGACGATCGCCGACTTCGCCGGCCAGTCGGCGCAGATGGGATGGATCTCGTACGTCACCTTCCTCGCGCTGATCTCGATCAGCCTCGGCGTGCTCAACCTGCTGCCGATTCCGCTGCTCGACGGCGGACACCTGATGTACTATGCGATCGAAATCGTCAAGGGCCGGCCGGTCTCCGAGCGGTTCATGGAGCTCGGGCAGCGCGTGGGTCTGGCGCTGTTGCTCGTGATGATGGCATTTGCCTTCTACAACGATCTGAATCGCCTGCTGACCGGGTAACAATGTTTCGACGCGTCGCCGCGGTGCTTGCCGCGTGGTTGATCGCGGCTGCAGCGCAGGCGCAGTCGTTCAGCCCCTTCACCGTCAAAGACATTCGCGTCGAAGGGCTGCAGCGCACCGAGCCCGGCACGATTTTCAGCTACCTGCCGGTCAAGGTCGGCGAGACCATGACCGAGGAGAAAGCGCAGGCGGCGTTGCGGGCGCTTTACGCCACCGGCTTCTTCAAGGACGTCCGCCTCGACGTCGACAAGGACGTCCTCGTCGTCACGGTGGAGGAGCGGCCGGCGATCGCCTCGATCGACTTCTCCGGCATGAAGGAATTCGAGCCGGAAGCGGTGCGCAAGGTGCTGCGCGAGGTCGGCATGGCCGAGGGCCGCATCTTCGACCGCTCGGTGCTCGAGAACACGGAGCTCGAGATCAAGCGGCAATATCTCTCGCGCGGCCTGTACGCCGCCGAGGTGCAGACCACCGTCACGCCGCTCGAGCGCAACCGCGTCGGCATCAACATCGCCGTCACCGAAGGCGAGGTGGCGAAGATCCGCGGCATCAACATCGTCGGCAATCGCTCCTTCTCCGAGGACCAGCTGCTCAAAGAGTTCGTCCTGCGCACACCGGGCTGGCTCACCTGGTACACGAAGCACGACCGCTACTCGCGCGAGAAGCTGTCGGCCGACCTCGAGTCGCTGCGCGCCTTCTACCAGAACCGCGGCTACCTGGACTTCGCCATCGAATCGACGCAGGTCTCGATCAGCCCCGACCGGCGCGACATCTTCATCACCGTCAACGTGAGCGAGGGCGAGAAGTACACCGTCGCCAAGGTCGACCTGTCCGGCCAGTTCATCGTGCCGCGCGAGGAGCTCGAGAAGCTGGTGCAGCTCAAGCCCGGCGACGTGTTCTCGCGCGAGAAGCTCGCCGCCAGCACCAAGGCGATCTCCGATCGCCTGGGCAACGACGGCTATGCCTTCGCCAACGCCAACGCCATCCCGGACGTCGACAAGGAGAAGCGCACCGTCGCCTTCAACATCGTGGTCGATCCCGGCCGGCGGGTGTACGTGCGGCGCATCGACATCGCCGGCAACTCGAAGACGCGCGACGAGGTGGTGCGCCGCGAGATGCGCCAGCTCGAGGGCGCGTACTACGACGCGTCCAAGATCCAGCTCTCCCGCCGGCGCATCGACCGCACGCAGTACTTCTCGGAAGTCAACGTCGAGACGCAGCCGGTCGAAGGCAATCCCGACCAGGTCGACGTCACCTACACGGTGAAGGAGCGGCCCACCGGCGCGGTGCTCTTCGGCATCGGCTTCTCGAGCGTGGAGAAGGTGGCGCTGTCGGCCTCGCTCACGCAGTCGAACGTCTTCGGCACCGGCAAGTTCCTGTCCTTCGCCGTCTCGAGCGGCAGCGTGAACCAGGTGTACTCGCTCTCGTACCTGAACCCGTACTACACGGTCGACGGCGTGAGCCAGGGCTTCGACATCTACAAGCGCAAGACCAACGCCTCCAACCTCGCCACCGGCGCCTACACCACCGACGCGATCGGCGGCGGGGTGAAGTTCGGCTACCCGGTGTCGGAGGTGAGCCGCATCGACCTCGGCCTGAACGTCGAGCAGACCAAGCTCGCGATCTTCGACAACAGCCCGCTCGCGTACATCAACTTCGTCAACCAGTTCGGCAGCGAGTACCGCTACGGCGCCCTGACCGGCGGCTGGTCGCGCGATACGCGGGACAGCCTGATCACCACGCGGTCGGGCACGCTCATGCGCGCCACCACCGAGTTCGCGGGCGGCGACCTGCAGTACGTGCGCCTGGGCTACCAGCACCAGTCGTATTTCCCGATCAACCGCGATCTCACCTTCCTCGCGAGCGGCGAGCTCGGCACGGCCGGCGGCCTCGGCGACAAGCCGCTGCCGTTCTTCAAGGCCTTCTTCGCCGGCGGGCCGGGATCGGTGCGCGGCTACCGGGCCTTCTCCCTGGGCCCGCAGGACATCAACGGCGCCGCGGTCGGCGGCAACCGCAAGGCGACCGGCAGCCTCGAGATGCTCTTCCCGATGCCGGGCGCGCAGCAGGACCCGTCGCTGCGCCTCGCATGGTTCATCGACGGCGGCAACGTCTTCATCCAGAACATCGACTGGAACAACCTGCGCTACTCGACCGGCCTGTCGTTCTTCTGGGCCTCGCCGTTCGGGCCGCTGCGCTTCTCCTTCGCGCAGCCGCTCAACGCGCAGAGCACTGACCATATCCAACGGCTACAATTCACCTTCGGTACCGGCTTCTAAGAAATGATGACGAACCTTCGATACCTCGCCGTCGCCGCCGCGCTCGCCGTGGTACCGGCGGCCGCGCAGGACAAGGCGAACGCGCCGGCGCCGACCGGCAAGTTCGGCTTCGTGAACACCGAGCGCATCCTGCGCGACGCGGCACCCGCCCAGCGCGCCCAGAAGAAGATCGAGGCCGAGTTCCAGAAGCGCGACCAGGAGCTCGCCCGCCTCGCCGACCAGCTCAAGCGCATGCAGGAAGACCTGGAAAAGAACAGCGTGACGATGAGCGACACCCAGCGCCGCTCGAAGGAACGCGAGTTCGGCGACCTCAACCGCGAGTTCCAGAGGAAGCAGCGCGAGTTCCGCGAGGACCTCAACCAGCGCCGCAACGAGGAGCTCGCCCAGGTCGTCGAGCAGGCGAACCGCGTCATCCGGCAGATCGCCGAGCAGGAGAAGTACGACATCATCTTCCAGGACGCCGTCTTCGCCAGCCCGCGCATCGACATCACCGAGAGGGTGATCAAGGCGCTCGACTCGGGCAAACCGCCCGCCAAGTGATCCCGTGCCCGGGCCGCTGACCCTCGGGCAAATCGTCGCTCGCCTGGGCGGGCGGGTCGCCGGAGATCCCGACACCGTCGTGCACCAGGTGGCGTCCCTCGAGAACGCCGGCGAGCGGCACATCAGCTTCTTCACCGGTGCGCGCCACCGCGCCAAGCTCGCGGCCACGCGCGCCGGAGCGCTGATCGTCGGCGCCGACGGCGAAGGGGAGACCACGCGTGCGCGCATCGTGGCGGACAACCCCTATCTTTACTTCGCCCGCGTCTCGCAGCTCTTCAACCCGGTCGTCTCGCAACCGGCCGGGGTGCATCCTTCCGCGGTGGTCGCCAAGTCGGCGAAGCTCGGCGAGCGGGTATCGATCGGCGCGGGCTGCGTGGTCGGGGAGAACGTCGAGATCGGCGACGACAGCTGCCTCTATCCGCGCGTCGTCATCTACGCCGGCTGCGTTCTCGGCAAGCGGGTCATCGCGCACTCGGGCGTGGTGATCGGCGCGGATGGCTTCGGCATCGCCGACGACGGCGGCCGCTGGGTCAAGATCCCGCAGATCGGCAAGGTGCGCATCGGCGACGACGTCGAGATCGGCGCCAACACGACGATCGACCGCGGCGCGCTCGACGACACCGTGATCGAGGAGGGCGTGAAGCTCGACAACCAGATCCAGATCGGCCACAACACGCGCATCGGCGCGCACACCGCGATCGCCGGTTGCGTCGGCATCGCCGGCAGCGCCGACATCGGCCGCCACTGCACCTTCGGCGGCGCGGCGATGATCCTCGGCCACCTGAGGATCGTCGACCACGTGAACATCTCCGCCGGCACGTTCGTCTCGCGCTCGATCCTCAAGCCGGGCACGTATACCGGCATCTACCCGGTGGACGAGCACGAGAACTGGGCACGCGCGGCCGCCTGGCTGCGACGCAAGGGAAAACAACATGAATGAAATGGACGTCTACGAGGTCATCGCGCACCTGCCGCAGCGCTTCCCGTTCCTGCTCATCGACCGGGTGAAGGAGCTCGAGCCCGGCAAGCGGATCGTCGCGCTGAAGAACGTGTCGGTGAACGAGCCTTACTTCCCCGGCCACTTCCCGAGCCGGCCGATCATGCCGGGCGTGCTGATCCTCGAGGCGATGGCGCAGGCGGCCGGGGTGCTCACCTTCAAGTCGCGCGGCGTGAAGCCCGACGAGAGCTCCGTCTACTACTACGTCGGCATCGATCACGCACGCTTCAAGAAGCCGGTGGTGCCGGGCGACCAGCTGGAGATCGAGGTGCACATCGAGCGCGAGCTGCGCGGCATCGCCAAGTTCAACTGCTGGGCTCGCGTCGCCGGCCAGACGGTCGCCGAGGCCACCATCCTCTGTGCCATGCAGGGCGGCTCGGGTAAATGATCCATCGCACCGCGATCGTCGATCCCGGCGCCCGGCTCGGCGCGAACGTCAGCGTCGGGCCCTACAGCGTGATCGGGCCGGAGGTGGAGATCGGCGACGGCACCTGGGTCGGCGCGCACGTGGTGCTCGACGGCCGCATCAAGATCGGCCGCAACAACAAGATCTTCCATTTCGCCTCGCTCGGCGCGCCGCCGCAGGACAAGAAGTACGCCGGCGAGCCGACCTCGGTCGAGATCGGCGACGGCAACACGATCCGCGAGTACGTCACCATGAACCGCGGCACGTCGCAGGACGCGGGCGTGACGCGCGTCGGCAGCAACAACTGGATCATGGCCTACGTGCACTTCGCGCACGACTGCCAGATCGGCTCGAACACCATCTTCGCCAACTCGTGCCAGCTCGCCGGCCACGTCAGCGTCGGCGACTGGGCGATCTTCGGCGCGACCACGCTCGTGCATCAGTTCGTGCACATCGGCGCGCACGCCTTCACGGGCATGGGCACCTACCTCGCCCAGGACCTGCCGCCCTATGTGAAGGCGGCCGGCAACATGGCGCAGCCCTACGGCATCAACAGCGAAGGCCTGCGCCGGCGCGGCTTTTCCGCCGATCAGATCATGGGCCTCAAGCGCGCGTACCGGACGCTCTACCGCGCCGGGCTCCCGCTCGAGGACGCTCGGCGCGAGCTCGAGGCGCAGGCGGCGGCCTGCCCGCCGGTGCGCGCGCTGGTCGAGTTCCTCGACTCGAGCAAGCGCGGCATCATCCGCTAGCCCCATGTCCCGCGTTGCCATGGTGGCCGGCGAAGCTTCCGGCGACCTTCTCGCTGCGCACCTCATCGCGGCGCTGAAGGCGCGCCGGCCGGGCATCGAGTTCGCCGGCATCGGCGGGCCGAAGATGATCGCCGAGGGCTTCGAGTCGCACTTCCCGATGGACCGCCTCTCGGTGCGCGGCTACTCGGAGGCGCTGCGCCACTATCGCGAGATCATGGGCATCCGCCGGCGCCTGGTGAAAGGCATGCTCGCCGACCGGCCCGACCTCTTCATCGGCGTCGACTCCTCGGACTTCAACCTCGGCATCGAGCGCCGCCTGCGGGAGGGCGGCATCCAGGCGTTCCATTTCGTGAGCCCGTCGGTCTGGGCGTGGCGCCGCTGGCGGGTGCGGCGCATCGCCAAGTCGGTCGACCGGATCCTCGTCATGTTTCCCTTCGAGCCGCCGATCTACGAGAAGGCCGGCGTGCCGGTCACCTACGTCGGCCACCCGCTCGCCGACATCATCCCGTTCGAGCCGCCCAAGGACGAGGCGCGCGCGCAGCTCAGGCTGCCCTCGCGCAAGCTGATCATCGCTTTGCTGCCGGGCAGCCGCCGCTCGGAGCTCGAGTACATGGCGTCCGCCTTCGTGCTCGCCGCGCACCGCTTCCGGCAGGAAGTGCACGACGTGCATTTCGTGGTGCCGATGGTGACGCGCGAGACGCGCGAAATGTTCGAGCGCGCGATCCACCAGCACGAGCGCCAGGACCTGCCCCTCACCTTGCTTTTCGGCCATAGCCACGATGCCCTCGCCGCCGCGGACCTCGCGCTGGTTGCGAGCGGCACGGCGACGCTCGAAACGGCGCTTTTCAAGACGCCGATGGTCATCGCGTACCGCCAGTCCCCGATATCATGGGCGATCATGCGCCAGATGCTGTATCTGCCGTACGTCGGCATGCCGAACATCCTCGCCGGCGAGCGCCTGGTGCCCGAGCTGCTGCAGGACGAGGCCACGCCCGCCAACCTCGCTGGCGCGCTCCTCACCCTCCTGCGCGACACTGCGGCGCAGAAGCGGCAGGTGGAGCGCTTCCGCGAATTCCACGAAACCCTGCGCCAGAACACGGCGCAGAAGGCCGCCGACGCGGTGCTCGATGTCCTCCGCTGAATTTTCCGAGCGGGTCCTCGTCTGCGGCGTCGACGAAGCCGGCCGCGGCCCACTGGCCGGGCCGGTCTACGCAGCCGCCGTGATCCTCGATCCCAAGCGCCGCGTGAACGGCCTCGCCGACTCGAAGGTCCTCGATCCCGAGCGGCGCGAAGTCCTCGCCGTCCGCATCAAGGAGCGCGCCATCGCCTGGTCGATCGCGTTCGCCACCGTGGAGGAGATCGACCGCCTCAACATCTTCCACGCCTCGATGCTCGCCATGCGGCGCGCCGTGGCCGGCCTCGCCGTGCCGCCGCAGCACGCGCTCATCGACGGCAATTCGCGCCCGCCGGGCCTTGCGTGCGCGTCGACAGCCATCGTCGACGGCGACGCGAAGGAGAAATGCATCTCGGCTGCGTCGATCCTCGCCAAGACCGCCCGCGACGCCGAGATGACCGGGCTGCACGACAAATACCCGCAGTACGGCTTCCACAACCATAAGGGCTACGGCACGCCCGAGCACCTCGAGGCCCTCGGCCGCAACGGCCCCTGCGAGATCCACCGCAAGAGCTTCTATGCCGTCGGCATCTTCTCGCAGAAGGACCTCTTCGCCGAGCCGTGGGCGCTGATGCAGGAAGAGCTGCGCGTGCGCAGCTACCGGATGTATTGCGACGCCTTTAAGCTCGCTGCATACAAGCCGGGGGTCAAGCTCGAGCAGTTCGATTCGAAGCGCAAGCGCCTGCAGCGCAGCTATGCCGACGTGCGTTCCACGCCCGACGCCGCGCCGCACGTCGACCTGGTCGACGAAATGCTCCGCAAGGCCCGCAAGGAACTCCGCAGCAAGCGCGCCTGATCAAGTCCCGCGACAACGCGCAGGTGAAGCGCTGGGCCAAGCTGGTCCGCGACTCGCGCCTGCGCCGCGCCGAACGGCGCGTCGTCATCGAGGGCCCGCATCTCCTGGCCGCCGCCATCGAGGCCGGCATTCAGCCGATTGCCGTGATGGGGACCGAGGCGGGCCTCGCCAAAGGGTTCAAATCGAAGGTCGCCCCGGTGGTGATGACGCCGGCGGTGTTCGCCGCCATCGCCGACGCCGAGACCACCCAAGGCATCGCCGCCGAGATCCCGCTTCCGTCCATCAAGCGGGACGGCTCGATGGTCCTTCTCGAACGCGTGCAGGATCCGGGGAACGTCGGCGCGATCATCCGCACCGCAGCCGCGTTTGGCGTCGGCAGGTTAATGGTTGACCGGCAGTGCGCCGATCCGTGGTCCCCTAAGGTGCTGCGTGCCGGCCAGGGCGGGCATTTCACGATCGCCGTCGAGCAGACCGACAAGCTCCTGGTCGCGGCGGGAGAGCGCCGGCTCATTTGCACCGTGGTCGCGGGGGGGCGTCCGCTCCGCGAAGCGAACCTGTCCGGGCCCATCGCCTGGGCGTTCGGCGCCGAGGGCG
>DATMIG010000489.1:0-3193 GCA_035554335.1 Burkholderiales bacterium | reverse complement strand
GTCCACCGCCTTGCCTTCGATTTGCATGCTCTCACGGAGCATGTACGAGTGTGCCGTCGTTCAGTACACGCACTGGTGCATCGCCGAGACCCGCGCGGCGAGGATCTCCGTCTGCGGCCGGCTGATGGCGCGAATCGACTGCTCGAAGCGGTAGATGTACTGCGGCGGCAGATAATGCGCGCAGGCGAGCGCCCAGTAGTCGCGCAATGACTGCGGCACGAGCGAGAGCGCGCGATAGATGTAGCCGGCCTTCGGGCTCGGATACATCGGCCCGTCGGCTTCGGTGGCATCTTCCGGCTCGGTGAGCGCGAGCCACGCCGCTTTCTTCCTCGCGCCCGCCGGGCGGTAGCGCGTCGGCTCGCCCGGCAGCGGTCGCGGCAGCTCGCGCAACGGCAGGCCGAGCGCGCGCATGCACGTATCCATCATCATCACCATGGCGACCACGCCGACGATCTCGATGTACTCGCCGTCGCTGAGGCCGCGCGCGAGCAGGCCGCTCGCCCACGATTCGCTCAGGCGGCCCGGGTCGTTCACGACGCGATGCACGAGCTCGGCCTCTGCCGCGCCCACGCCGCGCAGGGTGTCGTGCGTGCCCTTCACCGCGTTCGGCGACAGCGCCGCCTTGATGCGCGCGCAGAGCGCGCAGCCGAGCGCGTGCCGCACTTCGCCGGCGATGGCGACGCGCCGCTCGCCGGTGAGCCACGTACCCGCCTTCGCGATCGCGGTCCAGGCGTTCTCGTGGGCGTCAATAAGGTCGCTACGGATCGGGAGGTCGGCTCCCGCGAATGAAAGGGCTGGCATGGCGCAAAGAATAATGGAAGAGCGGCCGCGCGTGGAACGTTCCTTGCGGCGGGTGGCGCATGGCAACCAAGCTGAACACGGGCGATCCATTTCCGCAGCTCACCCTCAAGCTCACCGACGGCGGCACGCTCGAGCTTCCCGGCGGGATGGACGGCCGTTACAAGGTCATCCTCTTCTACCGCGGTCACTGGTGACCGTACTGTCGCCGGCAGTTGGCCGGCTTCGGTAAGGAGTACGCGGAGCTGCAGCGCCTCGGCGCGGGCGTCGTCGCGGCAAGCACCGATCCGCTCGACAAGGCGAAGGAGGTGGCAGCCGAGCTGCCGTTCCCGGTCGCGTATGGCGTCACGCGAGAGCAGGCGGATGCGATCGGCGCGTGGTGGGAAGAGCGCCGCGGCATCGTGCAGCCATCGGAGTTCCTGCTCGATGCGGGCGGCAGGATCCGCTCCTCTACGTACAGCTCCGGACCGATCGGCCGCGTGGAAGCGACCGACGTGGTGAAGCTCATCAACTTCTACGACAAGCAGGCACCGAAGAAGTAAGGCGCGCCTCATGCTCCGGCAAGGCGGGTCGGACTCCACACCTCCGAGCGAAGCGTGCGGTGCACCGGGCACTTGTCGGCGATTTCCAGGAGCTTCGCCCGCTGCGCGTCGTCGAGCGCGCCTTCCAGCGTGACGACGCGCTCGATCCTGTCGATGCGCCCCTCCTTCGTTTCGCAGTGCGCGCAGTCGGCGGCGTGCACCTTCTCGTGCGCAAGCTCGACGATGACGCGCTCGAGCGGCAGTTGCTTGCTGTCCGCGTACATGCGGATCGTCATGGCGGTGCACGCGCCGAGCGCGGCCACGAGCAGATCGTAGGGCGTAGGACCGGTATCGCCGCCGCCGGCGCTCAACGGCTCGTCGGCACGCACGCGATGGCGGCCGGCGAAGATGTCCACGGCGAACTTTCCTTGCAGAGCTTCGACGACGCGCACGCCGGCGACGGCGCCGGCTTCTCCCCCGGCGAGATAGCGCGACGCCCAGGCGGCGATCGTCTCGGCGGCGTAGGCGGCGTCGGCCGCGCGCGTCAGCAGATGATCGGCATCGTCGAGCGACACGAAGCTCTTGGGATGCTTCGCGGCCATGAAAATTTGCGCGGCGTTGTCGATCGGCACGATGGCGTCGCGCGGCGAATGCAGGACCAGCAGCGCCTTGTGCAGCGCCGGCGTCGCCCGCGCCGGGTCATGGCGCTCGAGGTCGTCGAGGAATTCGCGCCGGATACGCACCGGACGGCCGCCGATGTCGACTTGCGCCTCGCCCGCCGAGCGCACCTTCTCCGGGTCGGAGATCAGGTGCAAGACATGCGACGGGCGGAAGGGCGAGCCGATGGTCACCACCGCGCGCGCCGCCTCGATGCGGCCCGCCGCGGCGAGCACGGCGGTGCCGCCGAGGCTGTGGCCGATCAAAAGCTGCGGCGCGTGGCCCTGCTCGCCCAGGTAGCTCGCCGCCGCGACCAGGTCTTCGATGTTGGAAGAGAACACGGTGTCGGCGAAGTCGAAGCGCAGCACCGCGATGCCGCGCGCCGCGAGCGACTGGCTGATGTATGCGGCCGCCTTGGATTCCTTCGAGCAGGTGAAGCAGTGCGCGAAGATCGCGTAGGCGCGCGGCGCGCCGGTGGGCAGCTCGAGCCGGCCGGCCAGCGCGCGGCCGGTCGGAGCGGTGATCACGAGAGGCTTCGACGCCATGAATTGCACTCCCCGACGGACGTGAAGCTGCCAAGGTTAAGGTAAGCTTTGCAACATGAGCGAACCCGTCGTCCTCGAGATCTTCAGCGACTACGTCTGACCCTGGTGCTATCTCAGTACCGTGCGTATTGAGCGGCTCAGGAAGGAACACGGCGTGCAGCTGAAGTGGGTGCACTTCCCGCTGCATCCGGACACGCCGGCGCAGGGCAAGAGCCTGCAGGAGCTCTTCGCCGGCCGCGGCTACGACATTCCGAAGATGCAGGCGCAGATGCGCGCGCGCATGGAAGCCGAAGGCCTGCCCTACGGCAATCGAAGCATGACCTACAACAGCCGCCTCGCGCAGGAGCTCGGCAAATGGGCCGAGGAGCAGCCCGGCGGCGAGGCGATCCACGACGCGCTTTTCAAGGCCTACTTCGTCGATAACCGCAACATCGGCGATGCCGACGTGCTGGTCGAGATCGCTGAAAGCGTGGGCCTGCCGGGCGACAAGGCGCGCGCAGTGATCGAGGGGCGCACGCATCGTGCGGCGGTCGATGCCGACTGGGCAAAGGCACGCGCCTACGGCGTCACCGGCGTGCCGACCTTCGTCGCCGGCGGGCAAGGCGTGGTCGGCGCTCAGCCCTACGAGGCGCTCGAAGAGCTGGTGCGCGAAGCGCGCAAGGGCGCTTGACG
>DATMIG010000488.1:0-5278 GCA_035554335.1 Burkholderiales bacterium | reverse complement strand
CGTCGCCCTGCACGTAGGTGGCGTGCTTCACGATGTCGAAGTACTTGAAGGTGACGAGGAAGTTGAGCCCGGCGCGGCTTGCGTCCATGGCGCCGGAGGAGAGCGCGATCAGGGTATCGGCCGGGTTCATCGGCGTGCCGACCGCGCCGAGCTTCTCCATCGCCACGGTGTGCATCGGCGAGGGGAAGACGCGGATCTTCATGCCCTGGAAGTCGGCCATCGTGTGGATGGGCTTGCGCGTCGCGTAGACCACCGGTCCATATACCGTAGCGCCGATGCCCTTGATGCCGCGCGCGTCGCCGAACGAAAGGAGCGCGTCGCGGAACGCGCGGTCTTCCATCAGGCGGTAGCCGTGCTCCATGTCGTCGACGATGCCCGGGGCGCCCATGATCTGGTAGCGCGGGTCCTGGCCGACGAGGAATTCCGGCGCGCCGATGAAGCCCTCGACGCTGCCGAAGTTGAGCCCTTCCAGCATGCGCGGGATCGAGCCGAGCTGCTCCGCCGGGTAGATCGCGATCTTCAGCTTGCCGCCCGAGCGCTTGTCCATCTCCGCCGCGAAGCGCTTGGCGAGCTCGTGCTGCACGTCGTTGATGCTGGCGAAGCCGATCTTCATCGTGGATTGCGCGGCGGCGGGGGCGCAATGAACTGCCAGGGCGACTGCGGCGGCGAAGAGTGCGGCATGAACGGTCATTTTTCCTCCTGTATTCATTTGACGAAACGCGCGAGGTAAAGCGAAATCTCCGGGACGAAGGTAATGAGGCCGAGCGCCGTGAGCTGCAGGGCGAGGAACGGCACCAGCCCGCGGACGATGAGCGCCATCGGCGCCTTGAACATCGCCTGGCTGACGAAGAGGTTGAGGCCGAAGGGCGGCGTGAACATGCCGATCGCCAGGTTCACCGTGACGATGATGCCGAAGTGGATGAGGTCGACGCCGGCGGCGCGGGCGAGCGGGACGAGGAGCGGGGCGAGGATGAGGATGGCCGAGCCGCCGTCGATCACGCAGCCGACGGCGAGGAGCAGCAGGTTGACCGCCAGCAGGAACTGCCAGGGCGCGAGGTGCAGCGCCTGCATGCCGGACACCAGCGCCTGCGGCACGCCGCTCACGGTGAGCAGCCACGAATAGATGCCGGCGGCGGCGACGATGACCATGATCTGCGCGGTGAGCATGGTCGACGACACCGCCAGGTCGAAGATGTCCTTCCAGGAGAGCTCGCGGTAGACGTAGCGCGCGACGAGCATGCCGTAGACGCAGGCGATGCCGGCCGACTCGGTCGGGGTGCAGATGCCGGAGTAGATGCTGCCGAGGATGATCACCGGCGCGCCGAGCGCCCAGACGGCGTCGCCGGTGGTGCGGATGACGCGGGCCCAGGCGAAGCGATGGGTCGCCGCCAGGGTGCGCGAGCGCGAGTACCAGAGGATGTAGGACGCGGTGAAGAGGCCGATCAGGAGCCCCGGCGCGAAGCCGGCGATGAAGAGCTTCGCCACCGACTGCTCCGCGGCGGCGCCGTAGATGATCATCAGGATCGACGGCGGGATGATGCTGGCGATGGCGCCGCCGGAAGTGATGAGGCCGAGCGAGAACTTGTCGTCGTACCCGCCCGCGCGCAGCGCGGGATAGAGCGTGCGGCCGACCGCCGCCACGGCGGCGACGCTCGAGCCGGAGATCGCGCCGAAGAACTCGAACGTGCCGATGGTGGTGAGGCCGAGGCTGCCGCGCACGCCGCCGAAGAGCGCCTCCACCCAGCGGATCAGCCGGTCGGAGATGCCGCCGGTGGAGAAGAGCCCGCCGGCGAAGATGAAGAACGGCACCGCCATCAGCGCGAACTTGTCGAGCGCGCCGAACATGTTCTGCGGCCCGGCGGCGAGCGGCAGGTCCGGGGCGAAGGCGAGGACGACGAGCGAGGCGGCGAGCAGGACGAGGAAGATCGGCACGCCCGCGGCGAGCAGCGCCGCCGGCAGCCAGCCGAGCAGTCCGCCCACGCTATTGCTTCTCCGCGCCGCGGCGGCGCGCGAGGCGCCAGAGCTCGCGCAGCGCGACCAGGGCGACCAGCGTGAAGCCGAACGGCAGCGCGGCGTAGGGCAGCGCCATCGGCATCTCCAGCACGATGCTGCGCTGGTCGTTCTCGATCATGGAAACGATCATGCGCGAGGAGACGGCGGCGATCGTGAAGCTGCACACCGCCATCAGCGCCGCCGCGCCGATGGCGAGCGCGCGGCGCACCGGCGCCGGGGCGAGGCTCTCGAGCGCTTCCATGCGCAGGTGGTTGCCGGCCTCGGTGATGAGCGCGGCGGCCACGAACACGCACCACACCTGCAGGAACACCATCGCTTCTTCCGCCCAGAAGATCGGCGACGCGAAAACGTAGCGCCCGATCACGTTCGCGAAGTTGATCGCCACCGCGGTTAGCATTAGCGTGCCGAGCAGCAGGCGGCCCAAGCCGAGCAGGCGGTTCATCGATCGAGAAAGAAAAAATGTACGGACTTCCCGACGAAGTGATCGAGCGCGTGCGCGCCCGCCAGGGCGCGCTGCATCCGTGGGACTCGCTCGACGGCCGCCGCTGCGCGCTCGTCGTCGTCGACATGCAGAACTATTTCGTCAAGCCGGGCTTCCAGGCCGAGGTGCCGGCCGCGCGCGGGATCGTCCCGGCGATCAACCGTGCGGCACGCGCCATGCGCGCGCACGGCGGAACGGTGGCGTGGGTGCAGACCGCCGCCGACGGCGCCGATGCGTCGTGGACTTACCTGCACCGGCAGCTTTACTCGCCCGAGCGCAGCGCGCGGCGCCTGGCGGAGCTCTCCACCGGCACGGAGGGCTTCGCCCTCTGGCATGCCCTGGAAGCGCTGCCGCAGGACCTGCGCATCGTGAAGACGCGCTTCAGCGCCTTCATCCAGGGTTCCTCGAACCTCGAGGCGGAGCTGCGCGGCCGCGGCATCGACACCGTGCTGGTGGCCGGCACGGCGACCAACATCTGCTGCGCCTCCACGGCGCAGGACGCGATGATGCTGGACTTCAGGACCTCCATGCTCGCCGACGCCAACGCCGCGGGAACCGAGTCGCTGCACGTCGAGTCGCTGAAAACCTTCATGCTTTTCTTCGGCGACGTCATGAGCGTCGAAGAGATGGAGCGCATGCTCCAGGCTGGCGCGCGCACCTGACGCAAGCGCCGCGGCGCTCATCCGCGCGCGCGGCCCGTGCCCGGCTTGTTGCGCACCACGTCGCCGTATTCCTCGGACTGGGTGACGGCGTCGCGCGCGCGGGCGATGTCCGGCGCGATCGCGGCGATGCGGCGCGCGCGGGCTGCGAGGACCAGCTCCTTGGTGAGCGCCACGGCGCGCGGTGAATTGCCGGCGAGCGTCTTCGCGAGCGCCATCGCTTCCGCGAAGGCATCCGGCACGACGCGGTTGACGAGGCGGATGGCGAGTGCCTCGGCGGCGTCGATGAGCCGCCCGGTCAGCATGAGGTCGAGCGCCGCCGGCTCGCCGACGATGCCGGGCAGGGTGATGGCGCTCACGCCGGAGAGCATGCCGTGCTGCACCTCCGGAAACCCCATGCGCGAGCCGGTGGCGGCGATGCGGAAGTCGCAATGGATGGCGAGGGTGAGGCCGAAGCCGACGGTGAAGCCGTGCATCGCCGCGATCACCGGCTTGTGGAGCGGCGTGCCGATGCCGGGGATGGCGCGCATCAGCGTCTCGGTGGAGACCATGGTGCCGGTGCGGCGGATCTCCTTGATGTCGGAGCCGGCGCAGAACGCCTTCTCGCCCGCGCCGCGCACCACGATCACGCGCACCGCGCGCTCGGCGGCCGCCTGCGCCCAGATCTCGCCCAGCCGCTCCTTCGCCGGGACATCGAGCGCGTTCATCACCTGCGGACGCTCGAGCGTGACGACGAGGATGCCGTCCTCCTGCTGCTCGCTGCGGATGCTCATCGCCGTCCTCCTTGGGTTGCGGCTACTATAAGAACTGTGTGCCATACGCACAATGTGTGCGCAATGCGCACACGATCGATCCCTGCAGGAGCCACTCTATGCATGCAGTCATCCTCGAAGCGTTCGGCGCGCCTGAGACGCTGAAGGTGCGCGAAGTCGCGACGCCCGAGCCGCGCGCCGGCGAGATTCTCGTCCGCGTGCGCGCCGCGGGCGTCTGCCACCACGACGTTTTGCACCGCGCGGGCAAGCTTCCCGGCGCGAAGGCCGGCGTGGTGCTCGGCCACGAGACGGCCGGCGAGGTCATCGCGCTCGGCGCGGGCGTTGCGACGCATCGCGTAGGCGATCGCGTGGTCGTGTACCAGCGCCGCTTCTGCGGCGCCTGCCGCAACTGCCTGCGCGGCCGGCAGGACATGTGCCGCGCGGTCGGCGTGCCGGCGGTGGACACCGAAGGCGGCTACGCCGAGTACGTCAGCGTGCCGGCGTCCATGGGCATCCACGTTCCCGACGGCGTGGCCTGGCATGCGGCCGCGCTCGCCTGCTGCCCGGTGGCGACGAGCGTGCGGGCGCTCACCAGCGTCGCCGGCCTTCGTCCCGGCGACACGGTGCTCGTCACCGGCGCGAGCGGCGGGCTGGGCGTGCATCAGCTGCAGCTCGTGCGCGCGCTCGGCGGCCGCTCGATCGCGGTGACTTCCGACGCGCGCAAGACCGACTTCCTCAAGCGCAACGGCGCCGATGACGTGGTGGTGGCGAAGGACGGCGCGTTCGGCGCCGAGGTGTGGCGCCTGACCGGAAAGCGCGGCGTCGACATCGCTTTGGAAAACGTCGGCCCCTCGCTCGCCGAGACCCTGCGCGCGCTCACGACGGGCGGCATTGCCGTCGTCCTCGGCAACATCGGCGGTGAAGCGGTGCCGGTGGCGCCGGGCCTGCTGATCGGCCGGCGCCTTCGCGTCGTGGGATCCGGCATGGCGCCGGTGGACGAGGTGAGCCAGGCGCTGGCGCTCATCGCCAGGGGTCTCGTGCGGCCGGTGATCTCGGCCGTGCTGCCTTTCCCGGACGCGCCGCGCGCGCATCGCATGCTCGAGGAGCGCGCGGTCGAGGGCCGCGTGGTCCTCGAAGGCTGGTAGCGCGTGGCGATCGGCGAGCTGCTGCTCGACGCGGCGCGGCGCTGGCCTTCGGCCATCGCGCTCGTCGACGACGCGAGCGGGCAGCGCTGGACGTTCTCCGAGCTCGCGCGCGCATGCGCCGGGTTCGGCCACGTGTTGGCCGAGGCCGACGCGAAACCCGGCGACCGCATCGCCATCCTGGCCGATGCGCAGCCCGAGTATCTCTTCGCCGACTACGGCGCCATGGCC
>DATMIG010000487.1:0-5620 GCA_035554335.1 Burkholderiales bacterium | reverse complement strand
GATGATCGGCGGCACCAGGACAATGGCTGCGCCGATCTGCGCGACCGCGAGGAGGAACGCCAGCGTCGTCAGGAGCGCCGTGAAAGGCAGGCCGGCGATGGCGAGGCCGGCGCCGGCGATCAGGGCTTGCAGAAGCGCCGTGACGACCACGCCGAGCGCCACGCCGCGAATCGCCTGCCCGGAGAGCCGGATCGCCGCCTCGCCGTGCTCTCCCGCGAGGCGCGCCCCGAAGCGCAGCGCATACACGGCGGCGAGCTCGCCGCGCGCGTAGAGCACCGCCGCGGCGACCACGGTCAGCAGGAACTGCAGGAGGAGCGCTCCCATGGTGCCGATCTTGGTTGCCAGCCAGCGAATGACGTCGCGCGCGTACGGCGCGACATGGGTCGAGAGCGACTCGACCCCCTGCGCCGCGGTCTCCTGCCACATCCGCGTGGCGCGCTCGCCGATGAAAGGCAGCCCGGCCACCCAGGCGGGCGGCGGCGGAATCTCCAGCGACCGGGCCTCCTTTGCCCAGCGGGTAATGTCGTCTACGTGCGAAAGCAGCGTACCCAACGTCGTGAGCAGCGGCACGAACAAGCCGGCGAGGATAAGGAGAGACATCACTGTGACCGCGGCCCAGCGGCGCCCGCCGAGCGACTGCTGTACCGACAGCATGACCGGCCATGTCGGGACGACGATCATCACCGCCCACACGAACGCCGCGAGGAACGGCTCCAGGATCCAGAACGAGCCGACGATCAGACCGCCTATGAACAACACGCCAAGGACAATGCGCGGGAGCTCGGTCTGGCGTGGCGTCATGGGCGCGATCATATCCGGCTACCATGGGTATGCATGGATTGCGAGCTGTGCGCCCCGGCAAGCGTGGTCGCGGAGAACGACCTTGCTTACGCGCGGCTCGATAGCCATCCGCTCGCGCCTGGTCACGTGATCGTCGTGCCGCGCCGGCACGTGGCCGATTATTTCGACACGACTGCGGCGGAGCAGGCCGCCGTGCTCGCGCTTCTCAACGAGGCGCGGCGGCTCATCGAGGCCAAGCACCACCCGGACGGGTACAACATCGGCGTTAACGTCGGCAAGGCCGCCGGGCAGAACCGCATGCATGTACACGTGCATCTCGTTCCGCGCCGGCACGGCGACGTCGCCGATCCGTCCGGTGGCGTGCGCTGCGTCCTGCCGAAGGGCAAATAGTGCTGCACATCACCAACGGCGACCTGGCTGCGGGCGTCATCCGCCGCGTCGCGCCCGGCGAAGTGATTCCCTGGCGCGACGTGCTGCACGAAGGCCCGGTGCCCGCCGGCCTTTCGCTCGAGGAGCTCTCGACCGAGCGCGCCGCGTTCATCGCCGACGCCGGCTGGGGCGCCCACGCCGGCGTCCTCGCTTCCTTCCGTGACCGCGACTCGCGCCTGAAGGTGGCGCAGGATGAAACCGTGCTCTGGTTCGAGCACGACCTCTACGACCAGCTGCAGCTCATCCAGGTGCTCGACTGGTTCGCCTCGCATCCGGTGGCGCGGCTGTCGCTCATCTGCGAAGCCGAGTACCTCGGCCCGATGCAGCCGGCGCGGGCCGCGCGGCTTTTCGAGCAGCGAAAGCCGGTCACTGCCCGTCAGCTCGACGTCGCCGAAGCCGCATGGCTCGCCTTCCGCTCGCCGCATCCGGCGCCGCTACTGGAAGTGATCGCGCAGGACACGTCGCCGCTGCCGTTCCTGCGCGCGGCGCTCGTGCGCCATCTGCAGGAATTTCCGTGGACCACCGACGGCCTCTCGCGCACCGAGCGCGCCATCCTCGGCGCGCTGCGCGATGCTCCGCAGGAGCTCGGCACGATCTTTCAGCGCACTCGCGAAGAACCGGCGTTCATGGGCGACGCGGTGCTGCGCTGGCACCTGAGCCGACTCGGAATGGAAGGCTGGATCCGCCAGCGCAACGGTGCGTGGCAGCTGGGCGGGCGCGGCCATCGGCGCCTCGAGCGCTGGCTCGGCGGGGTCCGGGTCCAGCCGTCGTCGCCATGGCGCTGGGACGAGGCTGCGCAGACGCTGAGCCCAACCTAGGTCTTGAGGAGGTCGGCCACTCCGGCGCGGGTCGCCCAGTACTGCCACGCGCGCTGCGTCTCCGGCGAGTCGGGCTTGTAGCCCGTGCCGGCGGCGCGCGCGTCGATCTCGCCTTGGCTGAGCGGCTTCAGTTCGCCGAGCTGCATCGCCTTGAACTGCACGCGGGCGTTGCGCGGCAGGTAGACCGACATCCGCACGACGTCGATGAGCGAGCGCGCGGCGGCGGCGAAGCCGTGGCCGCGCATCAGCGCGACGCTGCGCTTGCCGAGCTTTCGCGCGAGGCCGCGGCCCTGCGCCATGTTGGTCACCAGCAGGTTGGTCTGATCGCCGAACTCGTCGGCGATGTCCCACACCGGCACCTCCGCGCCGATGAAGGCGCCGGAGTGGATCACCGGCCGCAGCGCGGGCTGCGTAATGGTGAATGGCAGGACGTCTTCGGCGTGCGCGTGCACGACCGCTACGACGTCCGGCCGCGCCTCATAGATCGCGGCGTGGATGAAGCGCTCGAGATAAAGCGGTCGGTTCTCCGGCTTGGCCGCCTGCCCGTCGAGCGTGTGCTCGACGATATCGGCGGCATCGACCATCGACGGGCTCTTCGAGTGCGCGAGGAAGAAGCGCCCCGGGTTCTCCGGGTTGCGGACGCTGACATGCCCGTAGGCATCGACGACGTCCTCGTTGGCAAGGATGCGGTTCGCGACGACCAGCTCGGTGACGATGTTCATGGCGTTTCCGCTATCCTAAGAGAGAAGGGAAGAAATGGCGGCACACCGTTTTCTGCTACTTGCCGTGATGGCGCTCGCCGGGTGCGGCGGGGGCGGCAGCAGCAGTAGCTCTTCCACCGCCACGGGGTGGGTAGCCGGCGTGTTCCCGCCGTCGGCGAGCTTCGCCGGCCAGTGCTCGATGCTCGCCGAGAACAACTACCTGCGCTCCTGGACGAACGAGAACTACCTCTGGTTCGACGAGGTCGTCGACCGCAACCCGGCGCTCTCGACGACGCCGGCTTATTTCGACCTGCTGAAGACCACCGCCACCACGGCCTCGGGCAATCCGAAGGACCGCTTCCATTTCACGTTCGACACGGCGGCCTGGAATGCGTTTTCGCAGTCCGGTGTCTCGCCGGGCTACGGCGCGGAGCTCATCGTCGTCGCTTCGACGCCGCCGCGCCGCATCGTCGTCGCCTACACGGAGCCCGGTTCGCCCGCGACCGGGGCGAGCCTCGCGCGCGGCGCGGAAATCCTCACCGTGGATGGTGTCGATGCCGTCAACAACAATACGAGCAGCGGGGTCGACATGCTGAACGCGGGACTCTTCCCCGACCATGCCGGCGAAACGCACACCTTCACGGTGCGCGACATCGGCGGCACCACGCGAACGGTGTCGATGCAGTCCGCGAACGTCACCGAGACGCCGGTGCAGAACGTCATCACCAATCTTCCCGGGCAGGTCGGCTACCTGCTCTTCAATGATCACATCGCCACCGCCGAGACGGAGCTCGTTAGCGCCATCAACACCCTCAAGGCGGCGAGCATCACCGACCTGGTTCTCGACATCCGCTACAACGGCGGCGGCTTCCTCGACATCGCGGGCGAGCTCGCCTACATGATCGCCGGCAGCAGCGCGGTGGGAAGAACGTTCGAGCAGACGGTATTCAACAGCAAGATCGGCGCATTCCCGCCGTCGACGTTCCCCACCATCACGCTCGGCTTCTCGCTGCCGGAGGGCCAGCCGCTGCCGACGCTGAATCTTCCGCGCGTCTTCGTGCTCACCGGCAGCTCGACCTGCTCGGCGAGCGAATCGATCATCAACAGCCTGCGCGGCATCGGCGTGACGGTGATCCAGGTCGGCTCGACCACCTGTGGCAAACCCTACGGCTTCTTTCCGCAGGACAACTGCGGCACGACCTATTTCTCGATCATGTTCCGAGGGGTGAACGCGGTCGGCTTCGGCGACTACGCGGACGGTTTCTCGCCGCAGAACACCGTCGGCGCTGCGGGCACGCAAGTCCCCGGCTGCTCGGTCGGCGACGACTTCACTCATGCGCTCGGCGATCCGGCGGAAGCGCGTCTCGCTGCTGCGCTGAATTATCGTTCGACGTCGACCTGCCCCGCGCCTTCGGGCTTTGCGCCGCCATCGGGTGCAAGAACCTCGGTGCGCGCGACGCTCGCATCGCCCGGGGCGGCGGTGAAGAGCAGGGCGCCATGGCGCGAGAACCGGCTGCTGCGGCCGCAATAGCCATCCTGCTGCTGTCGGCCTGCGCGGCCGCGCAGACCGAGGTGCCGGCGCGCATCGACCATCCGACGACGGAGAGCCGGGCGGCGCTCGCGAAGGCGGTGTCCGCTGCGCTGAATGCGCCCGTCACGCTCGCAGACGATGCGCTGACGCGCGACAGCGTGCTCATCGTCGAAAAGCGGCGGACCGACCGCGATCTCGGCCGGCCGGAGCGCTTTCAGCTCGTCAAGGCGGGAAGGGACTGCATCCTCGTGCACGAAGGAACGGGGAAGCGCACACCGCTTGCGTCAACGACCTGCGTGCCAGTCGTTCCATAGCCGGCGCGCGGCGTCGATGAGCTCGCTCGCCGTCATGCCGATCGGGCCGATGCCGTCGCGCGCGAGCGCGTCGCCCGCGGCGCCGTGCAGGTGCGTGGCGAGGACGAGCGCCGTCTCGCCGGTGTAGCGCTGCGCGAGCAGCGCGCCGAGCATTCCGGAAAGCACGTCGCCCATGCCGGCGCTCGCCATGCCGGGATTGCCGGTGCGGTTTACGAACCAGTGCCCGTCGCGCGCGACGAGGATGCTGCCGGCGCCTTTCAGCACCACGTGGGCGTTCAGGTTGTCGGACAGCACGCGTGCCGCCTTGATGCGGTCGGCCTGCACGGTCGCGGTCGTCTCGGCGAGGAGGCGACCGGCTTCCGCCGGATGCGGCGTGACCAGCGTATCCGCCGTGCGCCGTGCGCAGGCATGGCGCAGGTCGACGTTCTCGGCGATGAGGTTCAGCGCGTCCGCGTCGAGCACGCACGGCAGCTCGCTCGCCAGCGCGGCGCCGAGCAGCGTCTCGGCGCGCTCGCCCTGCCCGAGGCCCGGGCCGACGACGAGCGCGTCCATGTCCGCGCCGAGCAGCTCGTCCGCGTGCGCGAGCATCAGCTCGGGCATCGTCGGGTCGACGGCGATCGGCTCGAGGAGGCCGACGCGCACTCGTCCGGCGCCGAGCTTGAGCGCGGCACGGGCGGCGAGCAGCGCAGCGCCGGTCATCGTCGGCGCGCCGCCGAGGATGCCGAGCGTGCCGGCGAGTCCCTTGTGATAGTTGAGCGAGCGGCGCTTGAGCGTGCCGGCGAACAGCTCGCGCGACGTGACCCACGCGCTCGCATTCTGCGCGGGGAGGCCGAGGTCCGCGACGCTGATTTCGCCGCAATGGTCCGGGCCGTCGAGCGTGAGCAGCCCGGGCTTCAGGCCGATGAACGTAATGGTGTGCGTCGCGCGCACCGCGCGGCCGAGCACGCGCCCGGTGTCCGAGTGCAGCCCACTCGGGATGTCGAGCGCGAGCACGGGACAGCTCTGCTGGTTGGCGAGCTCGACGAG
>DATMIG010000486.1:0-6294 GCA_035554335.1 Burkholderiales bacterium | reverse complement strand
GACTGGGAGGGGGTGAGCGTTTTCGACGAAAAGTAGAAAGATGTGGTATTCAGGGGCCGTGCGTCTGCGCGTACTCGGTTGTTCGGGCGGCATCGGCGGGCGGCATCTGCGCACCACGTCGTTCCTCGTCGATAGCGACGTCCTGATCGATGCCGGCACCGGCGTCGGCGACCTCACGCTCGCCGAGCTTTCGCAGATCGACGCCATCTTTCTTACGCACTCGCACCTGGACCATGTCACCTCGATCCCGTTCCTCGTCGACACGGTCGGCGGCATGCGCTCCAAGCCGCTCGTCGTGTACTCGACGCGCGCGACGATCGAGATCCTGAAGAACCATCTGTTCAACTGGGCGATCTGGCCGGACTTCACCGAGATTCCGACCCGCGAGGCGCCGTTCCTGCGTTACCAGGAAATCGCGCTCGGCGAGACGGTCACGCTTGGCAGCCGCCGCATCACTGCGCTTCCCGCGCGCCATACCGTGCCGGCGGTCGGCTATCACCTCGATAGCGGCGCGGCGAGCCTCGTCTTCACCGGCGACACCGGTCCGAACGACGCCCTCTGGCGCGAAGTCAACCGCATCGAGAATCTGAAATTCCTCATCATCGAGACGGCGTTCTCGAACAAGGAGCGTCAGCTCGCCGAGATCTCCCGCCACCTGTGCCCCGCGACGCTGGCGGACGAGCTGGAGAAGCTCGAGCGCGACGCGGAGATCTACATCACGCACCTGAAGCCCGGCGAGATCGAGCCGACCATGCTCGAGATCGAGGAGTGCGCCGGCAAGTTCCGGCCGCAGATGCTGCAGAACAACCTGGTCCTGGAGTTCTAGTGCAGCGCGCCCACGCGACGGCCGAGGAACTGGCCGCGCTGGCGCCGCTTGCCGGGCTGTTGCCGGCGCGCCTCGGCGAGCTGTCCGAGCTGGTGCGCGTGGAGCGCGTGCCACGGGGAGGCGATCCGCTGCAGAACCAGAAGCCCGGCAGCTCGCTCTTCCTGCTGCAGGGCGAGCTGCTGCTCGCCTTCCAGGGCGGCGGCACGCTGGTGCTCGTCGGTGGCACGGGCGAGGGCTGCTTCGCGCTCAACCGGCAGCGCCAGCCGGTGCAGCGCGCCAAGGCGATCACCGATGTGGAGCTCCTCTCGCTGGAGGATGAGCTCCTCGACACGCTCGCCACCTGGGACCATGCCGTGAAGAGCGATGCGCGCTTCATCGCGGCAGCGTTCTCGCTCGCCAGCCTGAGGCAGGGCGCCTTCGCGCAGCTGCCTTCGGCCCACATCGAAGAGCTCCTGCGGCGCTTCGAGCGTGTGCACGCGCCGCGCGGCACGCTCGTCATCCGCGAAGGCGACGACGGCGACTTCTACTACGTCGTCGAGTCCGGGCGTTTCCAGGTCGAGCGGCTGGTGGGAGGCGCGCGAGTCGTGCTCGCCGAGCTGAAGACCGGCGAGGCTTTCGGCGAGGAGGCGCTGGTATCGGAGGCGAAGCGCAACGCCACCGTGACCGCGCTCACCGACGGCGAGCTGCTGCGCGTCGGCCGCAAGGATTTCGACGAGCTTCTGCGCGAGCCGCTCCTCAAGCGCGTCCCCTTCGCCGCGGCGGCCCAGAAGGTGCGCTCCGGCGCGCTCTGGCTCGATGTCCGCTACCCCTCGGAGTACCAGCACGACAAGCTGCCCGGGGCGATCAACGTGCCGCTCGCGGAGGTCCGGCACATGTTCGCGGTGCTCGACCGCACGCGCGAATACGTCGCCTACTGCCAGAGCGGGCGCCGCAGCGCCGCGGCGGCTTTTCTATTTACCCAGCGAGGCTTCCGCGTGTGGCTGCTGGAAGGGGGCTTGAAGCAGGCCGCCGAACGGGCGTCCTGATGGGTCAAAAGGGGCAAAAAGCCTTGGTAATCAGGGCTCCTGCAGCTATCATGCAAGCCAAGTTCGAGCAGGGGGGTCGTACATGAGCGCAGTTCTCAACCAGCCGGCGGCGGCGCAGACCGACGTCGCCGCGCGCCTGGCGTTCCAGAAGCAGCTGCAGGCGGTCACGAACAAGATCCACGCCACCAACAACATCGACGAGATCATGTTGGAGGTGAGCGCGGACGTGTGCGCGCTCTTCAACGCCGACCGCCTGACGATCTACTCCGTCGGCGAGGACAAGCAGGCCATCGTTTCCAAGGTCAAGACCGGCCTCAACTCGTTCAAGGACCTCAAGCTGCCGATCGCCGAGCATTCGATCGCCGGCTACGTCGGCCTGGCGAAGAAGGCGATCAACATCAAGGACTGCTACGACGAGAACGAGCTGCGCGGCATCAACCCCAACCTGCGCTTCCTGCAGGAGGTGGACAAGCGCACCGGGTACCGCACCAAGCAGCAGTTGGTGGCGCCGATCGTCGAGCAGGGCTCGAACGAGCTGATCGGCGTCATCCAGATCATCAACAACAAGGCCGGCGTGCCGTTCGGCGCGCTCGCCGAGGAAGGCGTGCACGAGCTGTCGCAGACGCTCGCCATCGCCTTCAAGCAGCGCCAGAAGCCGCAGGTCGCCAAGACCAAGTACGACTACCTGATCGCCGACGCGGTGCTCTCCGCCGGCGAGTTCGAGCTCGCCGCCCGCCAGGCGCGCAAGAAGGCGATCGACATCGAGCAGGTGCTGACCGACGAGTTCCAGGTGAAGGTGCCGGCGATCGGCGCGGCGCTCTCCAAGTTCTTCGGCGTGCCTTACGAGCCGTTCAAGTCCGACCGCGTGAAGCCGACGGAGCTCCTGAAGAACCTGAAGCGCGAGTACGTCGAGGGCAATCTCTGGGTGCCGATCGACGACACCAAGGACGGCCTGGTCGTGCTGTGCCTCGACCCCGAGCGGATCCGCTCGTCCCGCATCGCGTCCAACGTGTTCCCGAAGTCGCGCATCATCTATCGCGTCACCACCCACAAGGACTGGAAGGAGACGCTCAATCATTTCTTCGGGCAGGAGGCGGCCAGCGCCTCCGACCTCGGCAACGTCGAGGACCTGCTCGGCGCGCTGGGCGAGGACGTGGAGGGCGCGATCGACAGCGCAGCCGCGGACGAAGCCTCCGCCGCCGCCGACAACGAGCTGGTGAAGCTCGTCAACAAGGTGATCGTCGACGCCTACAACCAGAACGTCTCGGATATCCACATCGAGCCCTATCCGGGCAAGGCGAAGACCGAGATCCGCTTCCGGCGCGACGGTTCGCTCCAGCCCTACATCGAGATCCCGGCGAGCTATCGCGCGGCGATCGCGGCGCGCATCAAGATCATGTGCGACCTGGACATCTCCGAGAAGCGCAAGCCCCAGGACGGCAAGATCAAGTTCAAGAAGTTCGGCCCGCTCGACATCGAGCTGCGCGTGGCCACCATCCCGACCGCCGGCGGCGTCGAGGACATCGTGATGCGGATCCTCGCCGCCGGCGAGCCGATTCCGCTCGAGAAGATGGGCTTCACGGGGCGCAACCACGAGGAGCTGACGAAGGCGGTGTCGAAGCCGTACGGCCTGTTCTTCGTCTGCGGCCCGACCGGCTCCGGCAAGACGACGACCCTGCATTCGATCCTCAAGTACCTCAACACGCCCGACACCAAGATCTGGACCGCCGAAGACCCGGTCGAGATCACGCAGAAGGGCTTGCGCCAGGTGCAGGTGAACAAGAAGGCCGGCCTCGATTTCGCCGCCGTCATGAAGGCGTTCCTGCGCGCCGACCCGGACATCATCATGGTCGGCGAGATGCGCGACAAGGAAACCACCGGCACCGGCATCGAGGCATCGTTGACCGGTCACCTGGTGTTCGCCACGCTGCACACGAACTCGGCGCCGGAATCGATCATCCGCCTGCTCGACATGGGCATGGACCCGTTCAACTTCTCCGACGCGCTGCTCGGCATCCTCGCCCAGCGCCTCGCGAAGCGCATGTGCTCGTGCAAGCAGTCGTACGTGCCCGAGGCGGCGGAGCTCACCGCGTTCCTGCGCGAATACTGCGAGGAGCTCATGAACACGCCGAAGTTCAAGGCCGATCCGAAAGGCGCCATGGAGGCGGTCTACAAGGACTGGGTCAAGAACTACGGCAACGACAAGGGCCAGCTCACGTTCTATAAGCCCGTCGGCTGCGACAAGTGCGGCGGCTCGGGCTTCAAAGGCCGCTGCGGCCTGCACGAGCTGCTCATCGCCACCGACAAGCTGAAAAAGCTCATCCAGGAGCATGCGCGGGTGGCCGAAATGCTCGCGCAATGCCTCGAGGACGGCATGCGCACGCTCAAGCAGGACGGCATGGAGAAGTGCCTGACCGGCGTCACCCATATCAAGGAAGTGCGCGCGGTCTGCATCAAGTAGCGTGAGCGCGACCCTCGACGGCACGCAGGCATTCCGCTTCCCCGGCGGTGCCGCGCCCACCGCCGCCGACGACCTCGCGCAGCGCCTGGACCAGTTGAACGCGATCGGCGCGTCGCTCTCCGCCGAGCGCGACATCAACCGCCTGCTCGAGGCGATCCTCACCGCCGCCAAGACCATCACCCGCGCCGACGGCGGCACGCTCTACCGCGTGGCCGACGACAAGACGCTGCGCTTCGAGATCGTGCGCACGAGCTCGCTCAAGTACTACCTGGGCGGCACGACCGGCCACCCGGTGCCGTTCTATCCGATCCAGCTCTACAAGGATGGCAAGCCGAACAACGGCATGGTCGCGGCGTATGCCGCGCTCACGGGCAACACCGTGAACATCGCCGACGCGTATACGGCCGAAGGCTTCGATTTCTCGGGCACCCGCGCTTTCGATGCGAAGACCGGCTACCGCTCGAAGTCGTTCCTCACCGTGCCGATGAAGAACCACGAGGGCGAGGCGATCGGGGTCCTGCAGCTTCTCAATGCGCAGGATCCGCAGACGGGCGAGGTGATCGCCTTCTCGGCCTCCGACCAGCGGCTGGCGGAGTCGCTCGCTTCGCAGGCGGCGGTGGCGCTCACCAACCGGCTGCTCATCAACCAGCTCGAGAGCCTGTTCGAGTCGTTCATCAACCTGATCAACTCGGCGATCGACGAGAAATCACCCTACACCGGCGGACATTGCCAGCGCGTGCCGGTGCTCACCATGCTGCTCGCCGAGGCCGTCAACGAGACGCGCAGCGGCCCGCTGTCCGACTTCCACATGTCGGACAAGGACCGCTACGAGCTGAAGATCGCGGGTCTCCTGCACGACTGCGGCAAGGTGACCACTCCGGTGCACGTGGTCGACAAGGCCACCAAGCTCGAGACCATCTACGACCGCATCCAGCTGATCGACACGCGCTTCGAGGTGCTGAAGCGCGACGTCGAGATCCAGCACCTGAAGCACGAGATCGACGACCAGGGGCGGCGCAACCGCCTGCGCGAGCTCGACGACGCGCGCAAGTTCCTGCACGCCTGCAACATCGGCAGCGAGCGCATGAAGGACGAGGATGTCGAGCACGTGAAGCGCATCGCGCGCTACCGCTGGATCGACGTTTCCGGCCACGAGGCGGACTTCCTCACCGCCGACGAGGTGAGGAACCTGACGATCCGCGCCGGCACGCTGACCGACGACGAGCGCAAGATCATCAACCATCACATCGTCGCCACGAACAAGATGCTCGAGGCGCTGCCGTGGCCCAAGCACCTGACCAACGTGCCGGAATACGCCGGCGGCCACCACGAGCGCATGGACGGCAAGGGTTATCCCAAGGGCCTCACGCGCGAGCAGATGTCGGTGCAGGCGCGCTGCATGGGCATCGCCGACATCTTTGAGGCGCTGACCGCGAAGGATCGTCCGTACAAGAAGGGCAAGACGCTCTCCGAGTCGCTCGAGATCCTCGGGCGCATGAAGGAAAGCCACCACGTCGATCCCGATCTGTTCGACATCTTCGTGCGGCGCAAGGTCTACCAGCGCTACGCCGAGATGTTCCTCGACCCGGAGCAGATCGACCAGGTCGACGAGTCGAGGATCCCGGGCTACCAGCCCTGAGCCGGTAACCCGCTGCACCAGCGTTGCCACATGCGGCGGTAGGCCGCCTCCAGGTCTCGCGTGAAGCCGGCCTCGTCCATGATCGGCGAGGACTGCAGGCGCGTGCGCAGGGACCGGCGCAGGCTCGCGAGGCGCTCGGGTTGGCGGGCAAGCGTCACCGCCCGCCGCACGTAGTCCTCGCTGCCGTCGGCGATGAACTCGCCGAGGCCGGCGGCACTGAGGACGCTCGCCGCGCTTCGTGAAGCGGTGCGCAGCCCGGGCGCCGTGATGACCGGCACGCCCATGAAAAGCGCGTCGCAGGTCGTGTTGGCGCCGCTATAGGGCGCCGGGTCGAGGATGATGT
>DATMIG010000485.1:0-9715 GCA_035554335.1 Burkholderiales bacterium | reverse complement strand
TGATGGCGCGGCGCGGGTTCAAGCGCTGGTGGACGCAGATCGTGCCGCGCTCGGTGGAGCGCAGCACCTACGTTCTTTTCGCGAGCCTGCTCCTCGCGCTCCTCTTCTGGCAGTGGCGGCCGATCGAGGGCACGCTCTGGCATGCCGAAGGCGCTGCCGCAGCGGCGCTATGGATTTTGTTTGGAGCGGGATGGGCGATCGTGCTGCTCGCCACCTTCATGATCAACCACTTCGATCTCTTCGGGCTGCGGCAGGTATACCTGCGCCTCACCGGCGCGGCCTACACGAACGTCGAATTCAAGACGGCGGGCTTCTACAAGTTCGTGCGGCACCCGATCATGCTCGGCTTCCTCATCGCCTTCTGGGCGACGCCGCACATGACGATGGGACATCTCCTCTTCGCCGTCGCGACGAGCGGCTACATCTTCATCGGCATCTTCTTCGAGGAGCGCGACACGGCGGCCGCGCACGGCGCGAGCTTCGCGCGCTATCGCGCCGAGGTGCCGATGATCGTGCCGGGCCTGCGCGGAGCCACGAGCGAGGAGACGGCGGAGCGCGCGATGCGCGACGCGAGCTGAGGGATGCGCTCGAGATCGTAGAAGAAATTGAACACCGGAAGGCTGCGATACCCGCCGACGGCGGCCTTGGCCTCGGTCGCCGCGGCGTCGTAGCGCAGCCGCAGGAACTCGACCGTCCACGCTTCGCTGTCGAAGATCGCGCACTCGGCGAAGCGGTGGCGCTTGCGCTGGGCGTCGACGGAGCCGGGGCTGAGGACATAGGAGCGGCCGCGCTCGAGGCGGCACATTCCCTGTGCCGTGGGTTCCGACGCGCAGATGAAGCTCACGCGCGCCTTGCCACCGAGCCCGATGTCGTCGTCGACCAGCCGGGCGGGCGGCAGCGCGCGCAACCAGGCGCTGGTGTCGGCGCGGATGTCGCGGCGCGTGCGGGCGAGCGCATGGCGCTCGCGGTTCGAGCAGGACCCGTAGCCGAACAGGCCGCTCGCCACGCGATCGAATTCGCCGGCGACCGCGGCGGCCTTGCGCGCGCGCAGGACCTCGCCGCATTCGTCGGGGTCGGCGTTGTAGCCGACGACGTTGCCGGTACACAGCAGCTTCTTCACGCCGCGCTCGTCGAATGCTGCGAGGACCGCGCGCAGCGCTTCCAGGTTGCCGGCGATGCCGCCGAGGATGCCGTAGAGGGCCATGGGGCTAGACCTTGAGCTTGGGGGTGGGGCGCCAGAGGAGGCGAGCCTTGAGGAGCGGGAGCCAGATGCGCCGCAGCCGGTAGGCGAGCGCGCCGCGGGTGTTGCGGAACACGCGCACGCAGCGCGTGGTGCGGTGGCCGGTGGCGAGCTGGTCCTTGTAGCGATGCTCGCCGCGCAGGAAGTCGAAGACGACATTGCCCTCGCCGATGGCGTGCTCGAGCGCGTAGCCGAGCAGGACGCGGCCGGGATTCGCCTTCGCCTTCGCCGGGTCGAAGCCGGCCTGCATGAGATACACGCGGTTGCGGAAGCGGTAGCAATACGTGATGGCGGCGATCTCGCCGTCGAGCTCGAGGCAGTAGAGGCGCAGCCACTCGCGCGCGAAGGACGCCTTGATGATGCGGCGGTGGAAGTCGATGTACTGCGCGGAGGAGAACGATTCGCTGCCGCCGGATGCGCTCCAGCGCGCTCGATGCAGCTCCACCAGCCGGTCGACCGCGCGATCGACCTTGGCGGCGTCGTCCCAGACGAAGAAGCGGACCTCATGGCTCGCGGCCGCCTTCTGCCGCGGGTTACGGATGAGCCGCCGGTGGTCGGACTTGAGCGAAGCGAGATAGCCGGCCCAGCTGGTGGGCAGGTCGACGTAAGCGATGCGCTCGCACGGCGTCGCCAGGCTGTCGCAACCGAAGTCGGCGGCGGCCTTCTCGAGGGCGGCCGGGAAGCGCGAGCGCGGATCGATGTCCGAGAGCGCGATGACGTCGACCTCGCCGATGCAAAGCGCCGCCTCGGCGAGCTTGCGGGCGATCTCGTCCTCGCGCTCGGGCGCGATGACCGGCCCGAGGTCGTCCGGGTGCGTGTCGCCGCCGCTGCCGACGAGGCGCAGCAGCCTCACCGGCACGCCCATCACCTCGACGGTCTGGATATAGAGGGCGAGCACGCCGACCGCCTGGCCGCCTTCGAGCGCGACGAGGAGCCGCAGCGGCTGGTCGGCGCCGTAGGTCTGCCACCACTGGTATTGCCAGATCCACGAGTTGAACACGCTCGCCGTGATGCACTGCTCGTGCAGGCGGTTCCATTCGGGTGCGAGCTCGGCGAAGTCCCGGCCGGCGGTGAGGAACTGGATGACGATCTCGGGGCGGGCGTAACGGGCGTCGGCGAGCGCCAGCTCGTCGCCCACTACGTCGGCGGGGAAGGGGTAGGGCGCGGTACGGGGCAGCACGGCCACAGGTTCGCGCAAGATCCGTGCGGGAAGCTACCCGACGTCTCGCCGCGAAGACAGGCCGATAGGGCCATGCCGCAGGCCCAATTTTTCACATGCGCGCGCGCAGCGTGTAGAAGAGATCGACGATCGGCGGAATGCGGTAGCCGGCGAGGGCGGCCTTCGCCTCGGTGCAGCCGGAGTCGTAGGCGAGCCGCAGGAAGCGGACGGTCCACGCGCCGCTGTCGAAGATCGCGCATTCGGCCTGCCGCTCGCCGCGCTTCCTCTGCGCATCGACGGAGCCGGCGTTGATGAAATAGACGCGGCCCTGCTCGAGCGGCGTGCCGAGCGGCAGATCGTCGCCCGCCGCGTCGTACAGCTTCTGGGCGTGGCTGTGGCCGAAGAAGCACACCCGTGCGCCGGGGAAGTCCTCGCGCAGGAGCTCGGCATTCGCCCGGATGTGGGCGGGCGTCGTCATGTAGAGCTGCACGTCCCGCACGCCGCCGTGCACCAGGGCGATCGAGTCCTCGACGAGACGGCTCGCCGGCAGCGTGCGCAGCCACGCGGCGGTGTCCCGACCGAGCGTTTTCCGGGTACGCGAGAGCGAGTAGCGCGCCTTGTTCGAGCAGCGCTCGAAGCCGAGCCGGTCGGTGGCGATGAGGTCGTGGTTGCCGGCGATGGCCAGCGCCCGGCGCTCGCGCAGGAGCTCCGCGCATCGGTCGGGGTCGGCGTTGTAGCCGACGACGTCGCCCACGCAGAGGATCTGGTCCACGTGGCGGGCATCGAAGGCCTCGAGCACGGCCTCCAGCGCCTCGAGGTTGCCGTGGATGTCGCCTAGGACGCCGTAGAGAGCCATCGCATGATTTGCCGCCCGATTTTTCGCCGCAGGCGCGGCAGGTAGTGGTGCAGATCGACGAAGAAGGGCAGCGGGTCGTCCCACGCCCACAGGTCGTACACCTTGGGTGCGGCGAGAAGCGAGCCCAGCCACTCCAGCAACGGCGGCTTCTCGCGCCGGTAGTACCGCCAGTCGAGCCGCAGGGCGAGCCAGCGATACCGCATCCCGGCCTCGACATGGGGCGGACGTACGCCGCGCGTCAGGTAGTCGTACGCGACGCGAGACAGGTTGACCCCGTTCTTCGCCCCGAGGTAGTGCCACAGGTTGAAGCGCGCGTTGATTTCCAGCAGGTAATAGCGGCCGGTCACGGCGTGGCGCTTGAAGTCCATCTTGAAGATGCCCTTCAGCCCGAGGCGGCGCGCGACGTCGCGCCCGAGCTCGGCGAGCTCGTCGTTGCGCGCGAGCTCGAGGTAGGTGCTGTCGCCGGTGAGCGCCGGGTGCGTGCGGATCTTGCGGCCGACGAACCAGTCGACGAGCTCGCTCGCCTCGTCGGCAAAGCCGTGGAAGGACCAGAGCGAGCGGTCGTCGCCCGGGACGTACTCCTGGAACTGCAGCGACTCCCGCAGGCCCTGCACGAGCGGATGCGCGGCCGCCTCGGCGCCGGTGTCGAAGACGCGCGCCTTGCCGGCGTGGTCGAAGAGCTGGTGGTAGACCGGCGAGGCTTCCCAGTCGGTCTTCAGCGACGGCTTGACGAGCACCGGGCCGGCGTAGCGCGCGAGCGTGTCCCATTCCAGGCGACACGGCACCGGCAGGCCGCGGCTTTCGCCGAGCGCCTGGAAGAGCGCCTTGTCGTGCAGCGCGCGCGCGATCACCGGCGAGTTGAGGAGCAGCCGGTAGCGGGTCGCCAGCTCGCGCGAGTACTCGTGGATCAGGCCGAGCCAGTCGTCGTCGCCGTAGAAAAGCGGCGGTCGCGCGCCGAACTCGCGCTCGAGCTCGTCGGCGACCCGCAGCAGGCGGGCGACGACGGCGGTGCGTTGCGCGAGCCGAGGCAGGACGACGCGCCGCAGGCAGTAGCGCGAGGCCATCGCGGGCGTGAAGGATTCGGGCGAAGCGACCACCGCCGGGATGCCGCCGAGCCCGAGCGCGCGCACGAGGTTGATGCCGCCGAGCAGCACCACGGGGACGCGCTTCATATCTTCAGCTTGGGCGCCGGCCGTCCGTATAGGCGAGCCTTGAGGAGCGGCAGCCAGATGCGCCGCAGGCGGTAGGCGAGCGCGCCCGGCGTGGCGCGGAACACGCGCAAGCAGTTCGTCACGCGGTGGCCGGTGGCGAGCTGGTCCTTGTAGCGATGCTCGCCGCGCAGGAAGTCGAACACGGTATTGCCTTCCCCGATCGCGTGCTCGAGGGCGTGGCCGAGGAGCACCTTGCCGGGATTGCAGCGGGCCTGCGCCGGGTCGAAGCCCGCCTGCATCAGGAACACGCGATTGCGGAAGCGGTAGCAGTAGGTGATGGCGGCGATCTCGCCGTCGAGCTCGAGGCAGTAGAGCCGCAGCCAGCCGCGCGCGAAAGACGCCTTGATGATGCGGCGGTGGAACTCGACGTACTCGGCGGACTGGAACGATTCGCTGCCGCCCGCCACCGCCCAGCGGCGGCGATGCAGCTCGACCAGGCGATCGACCACCTCGTCCAGGCGCGCGGCGTCGTCCCAGACGAAGAAGCGCACCTCGTGCGCGGCGGCGGCCTTGCGCCGCGCGCCGCGCAGGCGGGTGCGGCGGTCCGAGCTCAGCGATTGCATGAACTTCGACCAGCTTTCGGGCAGGTCGACATAGGCGATGCGCTCGCCGGGATGCGCCGCGCTCGAGCGGCGCGCGTCGAGCGCCGCCTGCTCGAGCGCCCGGCCGAAGGTGGAGCGCGGGTCGAGGTCCGAGGCGATGACCACGTCGACGTCCGCGACTCGCAGCGCTGCGCGCGCGAGCTGCCGCGCGATCTCGTCCTCGCGCAACGACGCGAGCACCGGCCCGAGGTCGTCGGGGTGCGTGTCGGCGCCGGTGCCGACGAAGCGCAGCAGCCGTACCGGCACGCCCAGGACGCGGACGGTGTGGATATAGAGCGGCAGGATGCCCACCGGCTCGCCGGATTCCAGCGCCACGAGGAGGCGCAGCGGCTGCTCGCCGCCATAGAGCTGCCACCACTGGAACTGCCAGACCCAGGAGTTGAAGACGCTCGCCGTCGTCGCCTGCTCGTGCAGCCGGTTCCAGTGCTGCGCGAGGCGCGCAAAATCGTCGGTCCCAGTCAGGAACTGGACCACGATTTCAGCCTTCGGCGCCTCGCCCGAAGCGAACGGCGCGAGGTGAATGGCTCGCTGCGCGGGACCGTGTGTCACGTTGGATTCAGGTTCGCGCAAAGAACGGCCGGCGGGTATCGCCCGGGCGGGCAAGCCGGGGGGCGCCGATGGGGGCATGACCGCTGTGGAATATTCGCTACCCGGCGCTGTTGGGGATTGGAATGACGTCGTCGTCCGGCGACCCCATTCGCGCAAATGGCGGCCATGCACTATGGTGTCGGCCATGCGAATCGGCATTGACGTCGGCGGCACGAAGATCGAGGCGCTCGCGCTCGATCCGCACGGACGCGAGGTTTTCCGCAAGCGCGTGCTGACGCCGCGCGGCGACTACGAGGCCACGGTCGCGACGATCGCGACGCTCGCCGAGGAATGCGGCGAAGGCACGGTCGGCATCGGCATCCCCGGCACGCTGTCGAGACTCACCGGCCTGGTCAAGAACGCAAACTCCACATGGCTCATCGGCCGGCCGCTGAAGAGGGACCTCGAGGCGGCGATCGGGCGCGAGGTGCGCATCGAGAACGACGCGAACTGCTTCGCGCTGTCGGAGGCGATCGACGGCGCGGGCGAGGGTGCGCGCGTGGTCTTCGGCGTGATCCTCGGCACCGGCGTCGGCGGCGGCATCGTGGTCGACGGGAAAGTCCTGGTCGGCGCTAACGCCATCGCCGGCGAATGGGGCCATAACGCGCTGCCGCGCGTGGTGGACACCGACCTGCCGCTGCGCGCCTGCTATTGCGGCCGCGAAGGCTGCATCGAAACCTACCTCGCCGGCCCGGCGCTCGAGCGCGAGCACGAGCGGCTGACGGGCGAGCTGCTGCCGGCGAAGGACCTCGGCTGGCGAGGCGGCACGGCGGTGGACCAGTACGTCGAGCGCCTCGCGCGCTCGCTCGCCGGCGTCATCAACGTGCTCGACCCGGACGTCATCGTGCTCGGCGGCGGCATGTCCAACGTCGAGCGGCTCTATCGCGACGTGCCGCGCCTCTGGCCGCGCTACGTCTTCTCCGACCATGTCGCGACGCGCCTCGCGCGCAACCGCCACGGTGATTCGAGCGGCGTGCGCGGCGCCGCGTGGCTCTGGGAAAAATAATTAGGGACAGACCCTAATTTAGAAATAAATAGGGTCTGTCCCTATTTATTCCGGCGGCTTGATGATGATTCGCGCGTAGCGCTGGTAGGTCCAGTACGACCACGCCCATTCCGTCATCACCACCATGCGGTTCCTGAAGTTGATGAGGAAGTAGATGTGGGCGAGGAGCCAGAGCAGCCAGGCCGGGTACCCGGACAAGCGCAGCTTGCCGAGCATCGCTACCGCGGCGTTGCGCCCGATGGTGGCGAGCTGGCCGTAGTCGCGGTAGCGAAACGGCAGGCGTGGCCTGCCCTCCAGGCTGCGCCGGATGTTGAGCGCTGCGTGTCGCCCCATCTGCTTCGCGGCCGGCGCGATCCCCGGCACGCCTTCCACCGCGGCGAGATCGCCGACGACGAAGATTTCGGCATGCCCCGGCACCGAGAGGTCCGGCGCGACCGCGATGCGGCCCGCGCGATCGACCGCCACGCCGAGCGTGCGGC
This sequence comes from Burkholderiales bacterium, assembly GCA_035554335.1. GTDB lineage: Bacteria > Pseudomonadota > Gammaproteobacteria > Burkholderiales > SG8-39 > SCGC-AG-212-J23. The sequence continues at coordinate 2,574 of DATMIG010000485.1, read as the reverse complement.
CGAGCGGCGAGCTGGTTACGCCCGCCGCCCAGATCACCGTTTTCGCCTCGAGGCGCTCGCCGCCCATCGTGACGCCGGCCGCGTCCACCGAAGTCACCCTGCGGCCGAGCCACACCGTTACGCCGAGCCGCTCGAGCTGGCGCCGCGCCTTCTCGGAGAGCTCGGACGTATAAGGCGGCAGCACGCGGTCGCTGCCTTCGATCAGCACCACGCGCGCCTTGGCCGGATCGATGCGGCGGAATTCGCCCGGCAGCGTGTGGCGGGCGATTTCAGCCAGCGTGCCGGCCAGCTCCACCCCGGTTGCGCCGCCGCCGATGACGATGAAGGTGAGCCACGCAGCCCGCTCGCGCGCGTCGCTCGCGCGCTCGGCCTGCTCGTACGCGTTCAGAATGCGCGTGCGGATCTCGAACGCATCGGCGAGCGTCTTCAGTCCCGGCGCGTGCTGCGCCCAGTCGTCGTGGCCGAAGTAGTGGTTCACCGAGCCCGCGGCGAGGACGAGGTAGTCATACGCGAGCTCGCTTCCATCGCGCAGCACGACCGCGCGCTTCTCCGTATCCACGCGCTCAACCTCCGCCATCAGCATCGTGGCGTTGTCCTGGCGACCGAGGATGTGGCGGATCGGCGCGGAGATGTCCGGCGCGGAGAGGCCGGCGGTGGCCACCTGATAAAGGAGGGGCGTGAAGAGATGGTGATTCGTGCGATCGATCACCGTCAGCGCGACGGGCGCCCTGCGCAGACCTTGCGCCGCCCAGAGTCCGCCGAACCCGCACCCCACGACCACGACCCGGGCAGGCGACATACGCGCCGATGATACTTAAGATGGCCGCATGGCGGCCGATCTTTCGAGGCTTCACCCCGGATTGCGGGGCGAAGCCTCGCTCACCGTAGGAGAGCAGCACACGGCGCCTCGCGTCGGCAGCGGCGCGGTGCACGTCCTCGCCACGCCGGTGATGATCAATCTCTTCGAGGCGGCGGCGCTCGCCGCCATCGAATCACTCCTGCCGCCCGGCCACCAGAGCCTCGGCACCGTCCTCAACGTCCGCCACATCGCCGCCACCCCGGTCGGCATGCGCGTCGTCGCTACCGCGGTGGTGGAGAAGATCGACGGCCGCACGGTCTACTTCAGGCTCGAGGCACGCGACGAGCGCGACCTCATCGGCGACGGCACGCACGAGCGCGTGGTCGTCAACGTCGACAAGTTCGATGCGCGCGTCCAGGCCAAGCTAAAAAATAAATAGGGTCTGTCCCTATTTTTCTCAATCGGCCTTGATATTGCCCTTCTTGATCACCGCGCCCCAGCGCGCGTACTCGTCGCGGAACATCTTGCGGAATTCCGCCGGCGTGTCGGCTTTCGGATCGACGCCCTGCGCGATGATCTGCTCGCGCACCTTCCGATCGTCGATCGCTTTCTTCATTTCGACGCCCAGCCGGTCGAGCACCGCGGCCGGCAGGTTGGCGGGCGCGAAGACGCCGTACCAGGTGCCGCTCTCGTAGTCGGGCAGGCCCTGCTCGGCGATGGTCGGCAGGTCCGGCGCGCTGCGGTGACGCTCGAGCGACCCGACGCCGAGGATCTTCAGCTTGCCGGCCTTGGCGAGCGGCAGGAGCGGTGGCAGGGCGGAGAACATCATGTCGACCTGGCCGCCCATCACGTCGGTGAGCGCGGGCGCGTTGCCCTTGTACGAGACGTGGATGAGCTGGACGTCCGCCATCATGGCGAAGAGCGCCGCCGCGAGATGCAGCGTGGTGCCGTTGCCCGACGAGGCGTAGGTGAGCAGGCGCGGCCGCGTCTTCGAGTACTCGATCAGCTCGCGCACGTCCTGCACCGGCAGCGTCGGCCGCACGACGAGCGCATTCGGCGTCGAGCCGACGAGCGAGATCGGCGTGAAGGCGTCCAGCGCGTCGTAGTGCAGCTTCGTAAGATGCGGCGCCATGGTCTGCGTGCCGGTCGAGCCGAGCATCAGCGTATAGCCGTCGGGCGCGCTCTTCGCGAGCGCCTCGGCGGCGATGAGCCCCGCCGCGCCGGGCCGGTTATCGACCACCACCGGCTGGCGCATGCTGTCGGCGAGCTTCTGCCCGACGATGCGGGCGAGGATGTCGTTAGCCCCGCCGGGTGCGAAGCCCACCAGCATGTGCACGGTCTTCGTCGGGTAGGCCTGCGCGTGCGCGCTGCAGGCGGCGAAGGCGAGGGCGAGGACGGCGAGCGGGCGAAGGGACATATCTAGTCGGTACATATTCTGAACTTGTCGGCGGCCGGGGCGAGGTCTAGCGTAGCGTTCCCATGGGCACAGTCTACGGGCAATGCTGCCCGGTCGCGGTCGCCGCGGAAGTGTTCGCGCAGCGCTGGACGCCGGTCATCCTGCGCGAGCTGCAGGCGCACGGTGTGCTCACCAGCCTCGGCGCGAGTATCGCCTCACCCCGGCGGGCGAAGAGGTGGGCGAGGTCGCCGTGCAGCTCGGCAGGTGGGGACAGCGCTGGACCGCGCCGGTGCAGCCACGGATCTACTGGCTGGTCATGGAACGGCCGGAGGTCGACCTCTGCATCATCGAGCCCGGCTTCGACGTCGACCTCTTCGTC
>DATMIG010000484.1:0-12352 GCA_035554335.1 Burkholderiales bacterium | reverse complement strand
AGACCATGGGGCAGCGCATCACCAAGATCCGTCCGGCGAGCGGATTCTGTGCCGAGCTCTCCGGCTCGATCGCGCTCTTCCTCGCCACCGCGCTCGGCATCCCGGTGTCCACCACGCACACGATTGCCGGCTCGATCGTCGGCGTCGGCTCCACCCAGTCGGTGTCCGCGGTGCGCTGGGGCATTGCGGGCAATATCGTCTGGGCCTGGATCCTCACCATTCCCTGCTCGGCTTTCATCGCCGGGCTGTCGTGGTGGATCGCCCAGATCGTGCTGCGCTAGTGCATGTGCATGTGCTCTTGTCCCGTCGTGCCTAGCGGCCGCACGGCGAGCTCGGCCCTCACCTCGCCAGCCTTCTCGAACCGCAGCACGAGCGGCACCTTGTCGCCTTCCTTGAGCGGCGCCTTGATGTTCACGAGCATCAGGTGCGAGCCGGCCGGGGACAGCTCGAGCTTGCCCTTCGCCGGCACGGCATAGCCCTTCACTTCACGCATGCGCGAAATGTCGCCGTCCTTCACGGTGACGTGCGTCTCCACCTTCTCGGCCGCCGGCGAGCTCGCGCCCACCAGCTTGTCCGCGGCGCCGGCGTTGCGGATCGTCAGGTAGCCGGCCGCGATCTTCGCGCCCGGCGGCGTGGCGCGCGCCCACGCGTTCTCCACCGTCACCTGGGCCAGCGCCGGCGCGGCCATGAACATCGCCGCCATCAACAACCATCTCACTTTGCACGCTCTCTTTCTTGCAGCTCGCGCCACAGGATCTTGCCGGTGGCGGTCTTCGGCAGCTGGTCGACGAACTGGACGATGCGCGGCACCTTGAACGCCGCCATGCGGCCGCGCGCCCATTCGATGATCTCCTCGGCCTTCAGCCCCGGCGCCTTCGGCACGATCACCGCCTTCACGGTCTCGCCCCGATAGCCGTCGGGCGCGCCGATCACGCACGCCTCCTGGATGCCCGGATGCCCATAAAGCATCGCCTCCACCTCGGCCGGCCAGACCTTGAAGCCCGAGGCATTGATCATTCTCTTCAGACGATCGGTGATGAAGAAATATCCCTCGTCGTCGAAATAACCGAGGTCGCCGGTGCGGAAGAACCTCTTGCCGTCGTGGTCAATGAACGCGTCGCGCGAGGCTTGCTCCTGGCGCCAGTAACCTTTGAACACCTGCGGGCCGTGCACGATGATCTCGCCCACCTCGCCGGCGCCCATTTCCTTGAAGGTTTCCGGGTCGACGACGCGCGCGTCGGTGTTGAAGATCGGGATGCCGCCGCACTGGCGCTTCGGGCGCTGCGGGGGATTGATGTGCGTCGGCGCCATGGTCTCCGACAGGCCATAGCCCTCTACGTAGGGCAGGCCGATCACCTGCTCGAGCTTCGCCGCCAGGGCCTCCGGCATCGCCGCGCCGCCGCCGCCGAGCGCGCGAAGCGAGGAAAGATCGTATTCGGCGAGCCGCGGGTTCGACAGGAAATCGACCAGCATGGTGGTAATCGCCGACCAGGTGGTCACCTTGGCCCGCTCGATCTGCATCGCCGCGCAGTCGCGATCCCACCGCGACAACGCGACGATCGTCGCGCCGCGATGGAGGGGCGCGTTCATGCCGGCCTGCATGCCCGTGACGTGGAACATGGGCAGCGCGGACAGCACGACCACTTCCCCGTCGTGCGCGCGCCAGTGGAGATAGGGAATCGTCGTGGCCTGCACGCTCGCATGCGTGTGCATGCAGCCCTTCGGCTTGCCGGTCGTGCCGGAGGTGTAGGGCATCACGGCGAGATCGTCCGGTCCGGCACGGTGCTCGCCCGGCTGTAATCCCGCTGCCACGGCGTCGCGCCAGGCAATGCCGCCGGTTGCAGGGCGGGGGGCGCGAACGAAGTCCGGAATGGGCAGATCGCTCGCCTCGCGTAGGAAATCCGAATAAGTGGCGACGACGACATGCGCGAGCGGCAGCGGCGCGACGCGCTCGTAGAGCTCCTGTCCCACGATGGCGACGCGCGCCTGCGCGTCGTCCACGTAATGGCGCAGCTCCTCGGTGCGGTTCATCGGATTGACCGGCACCACCACGGCGTCGGCGCGCAGGATGGCGTAGAAGCCGATGACGAACTGCGGGCTGTTCTGCAGGTAGAGAAGCACGCGGTCGCCTTTTCGCACGCCGCAGCGCTGCTGCAGGAAGCCGGCGAGCGCATCGGCCTCCCGCTTGAGCTCGGCATAGGAGACGCGCGTGCCGTAGAAGTCGATCGCCGCATGCGCCGGGCGTTCCGCTGCCCGTGCGGCGAGATTCGCGTAGACCGTCTCGCGCGGCACTTCCAGCGTGCGCGGCACGCCCGGCGGCCAGTGCGCGAAATGCCGGTCGAACATCAGATCCGGTACTTCTCCACGGCCGCTTCGTTCCACTCGATGCCGACGCCCGGCCGCGTGGGAATGACGACGTGGCCGTCCTTGAGCTCGGCGGGCTGCTTCAGCACCGGATCGGCCCAGTCGACGTACTCGAGCCAGTGGCAGGTCGGCGTCGCGGCGAGCAGGTGGCAGCTCACCTCCGGAAAGAGATGGCTGGACATCTCCATGCCGGCGCCTTGCGCGAGCGCCGCGGCGCGCATCCAGCCCGTGACGCCGCCGATGCGCTGCGCGTCCGGCATGGCGTAGTCGCAGGCGCCGGCGGCGAGCGCCTGCGCCATCTGCTCGGGCCCCATGAAGTTCTCGCCGAGCTGGATCGGCGTGCGGATCTCGCGCGCGAGGCGCGCCGCACCGGCGAAGTCGTCGGCGCGGATCGGCTCCTCGATCCAGTACACACCGCCCTCCTCGTCGATCAGGTGGCTGCGCTTCATCGCCTCGGCGACGGTCAGCGCCTGGTTGAAGTCCACCATCAGCGTGACGTCGGGGCCGATCGCCTGCTTTACCGCGCGCAGCGCTTCCAGGTCGGCGCGCGCCTCCGGGCGGCCCATGCGCAGCTTGACCGCGCGGAATCCCTCCGCTACCAGCTCGCGCGCCTCTGCGACCAGGGCCTTGAGGTCCATGATGCCGAGCCCTTTCGAGTTGTACGCGGGAATCGGACGCGGCGAAGCGCCCAGCACGCGGACCAGCGGCTGGCCGAGCGATTGCGCAAAGGCGTCCCAGGCGGCCATGTCGATGCCCGCCATCGCGATCAGCACCACGTTGTGGACGCCGAGGAGCGCATAGCGCGCGCGCAGCTTGCGCTCGATCTCGAGCGGCGCCGCTTCGTCGCCTTTCACCATCTCCGTCATGGCGGCGACGAGGCTCGCCATCGGCGCGAGATTCTGGCGGCCCATGCCGAAGAGATACGAGCGCCCGACGATGCCGGCGTCGGTCTCGAGATCGATGAGGAGCAGCGCCGAGGTCGTCAGCGTGGCGACGCTCGTGGCGAGCGGGCGCTTCATCGGCGCCGACACGGCGCGATAGCGGATATTCGTGATCTTCATGCGCCCTTGAACTTCGGTTTGCGCTTCTCCATGAAGGCGCGGCGGCCCTCGATGTAATCGGCGCTCTTCGCGCAGCGCTCGATGGCGGCGCGCATGCGCGCCGCGTCGGGAGAGCCGGCGGACTTCACGTACTCCTCGAGGATGGTCTTGGTGTTCGCGATGGCGAGCGGCGCGTTGTCGCACAGCGTCCGAATCACGTCGTTCACGTAGCCCTCGAGCTCGGCGTCGGGCAGCACGCGGTGGACGAGCCCCATCGCCAGCGCCTCCTCCGCGCCATAGCGCCGGCCGAGGAACATGATCTCGCGCGCCCAGGCGTGGCCGACGGTCTCGAGCAGCCGCTTGTGGCCCTCGACGTTGTACGCGAGGCCGAGCTTCGCCGCCGGGATGCCGAACTGGCCCGACGCGCCGCTATAGCGCAGGTCGCAGGCGACGGCGATTTCGAGGCCGCCGCCCATGCAGAAACCATGGATCATCGCCACGCTCGGCTTGAGCGAATCCTGGATCGAATGCAGCACCTGGTCGAGGAGCTCGTCGTACTGGGCGACGGCGCCCCTGTCGGAGCGCACCTTCTCGAACTCCGAGATGTCGGCACCGGCCGCGAAGGCCTCCGTGCCGGCGCCGCGAAAGACCACCGCGCGCACTTCCGGGTCGGCGTCGAAGCGTTGCATGGCGGGCGCAATGGCGCGCCACATCGCGTCGTTGATCGCGTTGCGCTTCGCCGGCTGGTCGAAGACGATCCAGCCGGCGGCGCCGCGCTTTTCGACCCGCAGCGTCATGGTTTCCCGGTCGGTCCGTAGATCGACTGCACGGCGGCGCGCGTGTCGCGCTTGCCCCAGCGGCCGGTCTCCACCTGGTGGAAGAAATCCTCCAGCAGCTGGTTGAAGAGCGCCGGCTCCTCGAGGTTGATGCCGTGTCCGCTCCTCGGCAGCACGGCGAGCCCCGCGGCGGGCGCGGCGCGCTTGATCATCACGTTCGCCTCGAGGCTCGGCTCGTCCTCGTCGCCGGTCATCACGAGCAACGGCACCGTCAGCTTGGCGAGCTCGGCGGTCATGTCGTAGAAGGACGGTCGCCGCGCCTGCACGCCGAGCAGCGTGTTCATCGAGCCGAGCGCGGAGTGCTCGTTGAACTGGCGCATGAATTCGTCGAAGCCGCGCGGATCCTTGTTCTGATACTGCACCCGGGCGGAGCCGACGCCGTAGGTGGACACGAAGTGCGCCATGCCCTGCTTGCGGATCGTCTCGGCGTTGGCGCGCGAATCCTCCTGGAATTTCGCGTGCGTCGCGGGATGCGAGCCGTAGCCGCCGCCGGCGAAGGTGAGCGACAGCGCGCGCTGCGGGTAGGTGAGGCCGAAATGCAGCGTCGCGTTCGCGCCCATCGACAGGCCGACGATGTGCGCGCGCTCGATCCTGAGGCCGTCGAGCACGCTGCGGATGTCGTCGCGCGCGCGCTCCTGCGAATAGCGGTTCCAGTCCTCCGGCACCTCGGAGGGCGGATAGCCGCGCGCGTTGTAGGCGATGCAGCGGTAGAGGCGCGAGAAATGCCGCATCTGCGGCTCCCAGCTGCGGTGGTCGCCGCCGAATTCGTGGACGAAAACGACCGGCGTGCCGGCGCCCGCTTCCTCGTAATGCAAGGCGACGCCGTCATCGGTTCTGATCTTGGGCATGTGGCATTCTATGGCGATGAAAGCCGTAGTCTGCCAGCAGTACGGTCCGCCGGAATCGCTCGTCTACGAGGAGCTGCCCTCGCCGAAACCGGGCGCCGGCGAGGTCGTCATCTCGGTGAAGGCGGCGAGCGTCAACTTCCCCGACGTCCTCATCATCCAGAACAAGTACCAGTTCAAGCCGCCGCTGCCGTTCTCGCCCGGCAGCGAGCTCGCCGGCGTGGTGAAGGAAGTCGGCAGCGGCGTGACCGCATTCCGTCCCGGTGACCGCGTGATGGCATTCACCACCTATGGCGCCTTCGCCGAGGAGGTGAAGACCGAAGCGGCCCGGCTACTGCCGCTGCCGGAGAAGATGGATTTCGTCACCGGCGCGGCGTTCGTGCTGACCTATGGAACGTCCGACCACGCGTTGCGCGATCGCGCGGCGCTGAAGGCCGGCGAGACGCTGCTGGTCCTCGGCGCGGCGGGCGGCGTCGGCTTGGCGGCGATCGAGATCGGAAAGGCCCTCGGCGCCCGCGTCATCGCGTGCGCGTCGAGCGATGACAAGCTCGCCGTGTGCCGGGAGCACGGCGCGGACGAAGGCATCAACTACGCGAGCGAGGATCTGCGCGAACGCATCAAGGCGCTCACCGCCGGCCGCGGCATCGACGTGGTCTACGACGCGGTCGGCGGTCCGTATACCGAGCCCGCGTTCCGCTCGCTGGCGTGGCGGGGGCGGCTGCTGGTGGTCGGCTTTGCCGCCGGCGACATCCCGAAGCTGCCGCTCAACCTGGCGCTATTGAAAGGCGCGTCCGTGGTGGGTGTGTTCTGGGGCGACTTCGCGCGGCGCGAGCCAAAGGCGTTCGCCGCGAGCATGCAGCAGCTCGGCCGCTGGTATGCGGAGGGACGCCTGAAGCCGCACGTGTCCCGGACGCTGCCGCTCGTGCAGGCGGCGGAGGCGATCAAGCTGCTCGCCAGCCGGCAGGCGAAGGGCAAGGTGGTGGTTACGATGGGGGCGTAGCGTCGCCGGGGCCGAGCATGCGCTGCATGAGGACGCTGTCGACCCAGCGCCCGAACTTGAATCCTGCCGAGCGCAGCGTGCCGACGCGCAGGAAGCCGAACGAGGCGTGCAGGTTGATGGAAGCCGAGTTGCCGCTGTCGCCGATCACCGCGATGACGCTGCGGTAGCCGAGCCCTTCGCAGCGCACGATCAGCTCGCCCAGGAGCGCGCTGCCCACGCCGCGTCCCTCGGAGCCGTGGCGCACGTACACCGAGTCTTCCAGCGAGTAGCGATAGGCCGAGCGGCTTCGGTAGGGAGCGCAATAGCCGTAGCCGACGAGCACGCCGCCGAAATCGGCGGCGAGATAAGGCAGGCCGCGTGAGCGGACATCGTCGAAGCGGCGGCGCAGCTCCGCGGGCGCCGGCGGCTCCTCCTCGAACGAGGCGAGGCCGTGCAGCACGTGGTGCGAGTAGATCGAATGGATGGCCGGCAGGTCCTCGGCCGTCGCCGGCCGCACCTGCACCCGCTCACCGAGAATACTCGGGCTCCTCGCGCTCGAGCGTGCGCTTAAGCGCCGTGAAATGCGCGCCGGCGTACTTCGGCGCGTCGTCGCGCATCATGCGGCAGGCGGTTCTCACCACCTCGGGCCGCACCGGCCGCATCCGGCCGCCCATCATGCGAGCGAGCACCTGCAGGCGGCAGGCGCGCTCGAGGTAGTAGAGCAGGTCGAACGCCTCCGCCACGCTGGGCCCCACGACGATCACGCCGTGGTTGGCGAGGAACATGACGCGCTTCGAGCCGAGGACGCGCGCGAGGCGGTCACCCTCCGCGTTGTCGACGACGAGACCGTTGTATTCGTCGTCGTAGGCAATGTCATCGTGGAAGCGCAGCGCGTTCTGCTCGACCATCTCCAGCCGGCCACCCTCCAGCAGCGTGAGCGAAGTCGCGTACGGCATGTGCGTGTGGAGCACGCACGCCGCATGCGGATTGGCGAGATGGATGCGCGAGTGGATGTAGAAGGCGGTCTTCTCGTATTCGCCCTCGCCCGCCAGGATGCGGCCATCGGCGTCGAGGGCGAGCAGGTTGGAGGCGGTGACTTCGCTCCAGTGCAGGCCGTAGCGGTTGAGCAGGAATCGCTTTCCGTCGGGAAGCATCACGCTGAAGTGGTTGCAGACGCCCTCGTGGAGATCGAGCCGCACGGCAAGCCGGAAGGCCGCCGCGAGATCGATGCGCGCCTGCTGTTCGACGACGGTGGCGTCCCGTTCCATGCGCTGGATTATAGGACGCAAGAAAAAGGCGCCCACAGGGGCGCCTTTTCACCGCAGGGCGGAAAACTACTGGTGCTTCTTGTCGTAGTTCACGCCGGCCTCGTGGCCCGCGTAGCCGCCGATGGCGGCGCCGCCGAGCGTGCCGAGCGTGCTGCCGCCCGTCACCGCGGAACCGATCACGCCGCCGGCGGCCGCGCCGCCGGCCGTGCCGACGGTCTCACCACGGCCCATTCCCGAGCAGCCCGATAGAGCAACCACACCCGCAACCGCGCAAAGCGCAATGAACGACTTCATGCTCACCTCCTATATAAAGGTTGATCGATGCTTCGGGCTAGGTGCAGCCGCGAAGCAGGAAAATCACGAACAGGACGGGAATGGGAACCCCGAGGGCCCACAACAGGATGTAGCCCATCTTCCCTTCCTGCTGGCGACGCCACTCACGAATCTTTTCCATGCGAGCCTCCAGGCAGTTGATGCGCTAACAGGCAGCAATAGCCGTGCCGCGCTCTGGGCATGGCGTCGGGGTTTCCACTACAGGCGTTTGCCGCTAGAGTGCAAACATCATGAGCAGCGTGCATTCGTTGGTCGAAAGCCGCCGCGCGGATAGCGGGGATGTGGACATCACGTCGACGCGGCCCGGCACGCCCGGCGGCCGCTTCATGCGGCAGTTCTGGCTGGCCGTGCATCGCAGCGAGGACCTCGAGCGCGGCCACGCCAAGCCGATCCGCATCATGAGCGAGGACTACACCCTCTACCGCGGGGAATCGGGTCGCGCGCAGGTCTTCGACTATCGCTGCCCGCATCGCGGCGCCCAGCTGCATCTCGGCTGGGTGGAAGGCGACGCCATCCGCTGCCTGTACCACGGCTGGAAGTTCGACTGCAGCGGCCAGTGCGTCGAGATGCCGGCCGAGGACGCCAACTATCCGCGCAAGGTGCAGGCCAGGAGCTATCCGACCCGCGAGCACATGGGCCTCGTCTTCGCGTACTTCGGCGAGGGCGAGCCCCCCGCGTGGCCGCCGTTCCCGGAGCCGGTGCAGCCGGGCCTCATCCACTGCTGGAACGTGGAGAGCGTGCCGTGCAACTGGCTGCAGTGCTACGAGAACACCGCCGACGAAGTGCACGTGGCGTTCGTGCATCGCCCGGGCGGCTCGCACGCGAAGCTCTCGGTCGAGCTGCCCGTGATCACGGCGGAGGAGAAGGACTGGGGGATGCTGCGCTTCGGCACTCGCCCGGGCGGCAAGGTGCGCCACACGCTGCACTACGTGCCGAACGTCACGCGCGTGATCGTGCCGCCGCTCGCCGGCTTCGACGGGGTCGGCGGATGGCAGGAAATCTATTTCAGCTTCACGCCAGTCGACGACGAGACGCACCTCTGGCTGATCACGAGCCACGTCAAGGTGACCGGCGCCGAGGCGGAGCGATTCCTCGCGCAGAAGGCGCAAGTTGCGCAGAAGGTGCGCGCGGCGCCGAAGGTGATGGACCTGGTGCACGACGTGTGGGCCGGCCGCCGGCGCCTGGTCGACATCGACCATCCCGAGCTCGCCATGGTGCAGGACATCGCGGTGCAGGCGGGGCAGGGCCGCATCGCCGATCGCGACAACGAGCGCCTCGGACGCTCGGATGCGGGCATCATCCTGTGGCGCAAGATCCTGCGCCGGGAGCTGCAGGCCCTCGCCGAAGGCCGGCCGGGGAAGAAATGGAGCGTGGCACCGGCGAAGGTGGTGCCGACGCTGGGGGTTTAGCCATGACGAAGAAAAAGGGGGGCCCATGCTTTTCACCTTCATCGACCGGATAGTCGTGCCGGCGCTGATCGCCATCTTTCTCTGCGGCGGCGTGGCGAGCTTCGTGCTCGGCTGCGCGCTCATCTTCAGCCAGGGCGCGACGCTGCGCTTCATGACGCGGATGAACCGCTGGGTATCGACGCAGCAGGTGTTCGCCGGCCTCGACAAGCGCATCGACCTCGAGCGGCCCGCGCGGCCCGATGGCCGGCGCCCCATCCTCGGCACCCTGTTCCTCGTCGTGGGGCTGGCCGGCATCGGCCTCGTGCTCTGGCGGCTGCAGTTCCTGCCCTACGCCGCGGCGCGCCGGGTCGACACGCAGGCCTGGTTCTTTTCCACCGTCGCCCTGGAGAGCCTGAAGTGGATCCTGGTGCTCGGGTTCGCATTCACCGCGGTGGTCGGACTGCTGATGCTCGCGGCGCCGGCGCGGCTGGCCGACCTGCAGCGGCACCTCAACGAGTGGCACTCCACGGATTCCCTGGTCGAGGCGAGCGAAAAGGTGCACATGCCGCTCGAGCCTTTGGTGTCGGCCTATCCGCGGGCCAGCGGCACGATCATCGCGATCGCGTCGTTGCTCGTCGTCCTGGGGATGCTCAGCCTGCTCGCGAAGCTACACTGAACTAGCCGTCGCCAGCGGCTTGCGCAGCACCACGCCCGTCAGCCGATACGGACGGAAGAGCCAGAAAAAGCGGTGCGCGTGCGATAGCCACCGCTTCGGCCGCACGAACGGGAAGAACATGCGCAGCACCTTGCGCACCATGCGCTTCGGCCCGCCCGCCACGAACTCGTCCCCGTAGGACTCGCTGGCGATGGTGCGCGCATCGAGCACCTCATAGCCTGGAAAGCACGCGCACAGCTCGTCGGGGCTCGGCCGGTAGAGCGTGTCGATCGGGTCGGCGTGGTACGGATACGAGTACGGCACCGTGACGACCAGCGTGCCGCCCGGCGGCAGAAGCGAATCGAGCACCGCCGCGAAGCGTTCGCGGTAGCCCTTGGGCAGGTGCTCCATGATGTTGCAGGCGACGATGGCGTCGGGCCGCAGCGCGCGCAGCCGCGCCTGGACGGCCGGATCGAACAGATCCCCGCCGATATCCACGCCCTCGCCCGCCTTCAGATCCGAATGCACGACGCGCGCGCCCGCGCGTGCTACCGGCTCGAAGATCTCGCGGTCGATATAGGGCTTGGAGACCTCGCGGAAACGCCTGGAGCCGGAGCCGAGGTTCAGCACCACCCGGCAGTGCATGCCGCGCAGTTTCTCCCCGACCCAGGCGGCCTCCTGTCTGCGCATCGGCCGATAGTCGCAAAAAAAAGGCGCCCGCAGGCGCCTTTTTCAAGGGATGGAGGGCGACTCAGCCGCCGCCCGCTGTGGTGGTGGTCTCCGTCGACGAGGGCGCGGTCTCGGGTGCGCCGGCCGGGATTTCGGCCAGCACCGGCTCCGCGGCCTGCGCCTTGCGGATGTTGTGGTACGCGAGGCCGGTGCCCGCCGGGATGAGGCGGCCGACGATCACGTTCTCCTTGAGACCCCTGAGCTCGTCGCGCTTGCCCATGATCGCGGCTTCGGTCAGCACGCGCGTCGTCTCCTGGAAGGAGGCCGCGGAGATGAACGAATCGGTCGACAGCGATGCCTTGGTGATGCCGAGCAGGATATTGCGGAAGGTGCCCGGCTTCTTGCCGGCCTTCTCTGCCTTCTCGTTTTCCTCGAGCAGCTCGGCGCGCTCCACCTGCTCGCCCTGGATGAACGGCGTGTCGCCGGGCTCTTCGACCTCGATGCGGCGCAGCATCTGCCGCACGATCACCTCGATGTGCTTGTCGTTGATCTTCACGCCCTGCAGGCGATAGACGTCCTGCACCTCGTCGATGATGTAACGCGCGAGCTCCTCGATGCCGAGCAGCCTGAGCAGATCGTGCGGATCGACCGGGCCGTCGACGATCATCTCGCCCTTGTTCACCACCTGGCCGTCGTGGACGAGGAGGTGCTTGTCCTTGGCGATCAGGTACTCGTGCTCCTGCTTGTCGAGATCGGTGATCACCAGGCGCTGCTTGCCCTTGGTGTCTTTCCCGAAGCTCACGGTACCGGTCACCTCGGCCAGGATGCCCGCGTCCTTCGGCGAGCGCGCTTCGAAGAGCTCGGCGACCCGCGGCAGACCGCCCGTGATGTCGCGCGTCTTCGAGACTTCCTGCGGGATGCGGGCCAGCACTTCGCCGACCTGCACCTGCTGGCCGTCGCGCACCGCGATCACCGCGCCCACCGGGAAGCTGATGTTCACGGCGTGGTCGGTGCCGGCGATGCGCACTTCCTCGCCCGCCTCGTTGATCAGCTTCACCGACGGACGCTGCCCCTTGCTGGCGGCGGTGGTCCGGCGCTTGGCGTCGATCACAACGAGGGTCGAGAGGCCGGTCACGTCGTCGATCTGCTTGGCGACGGTGGCGCCCTCTTCCACGTGCTCGAACTTCACCGTGCCGGCGTACTCCGTGATGATCGGGCGGTGGTGCGGGTCCCAGTTCGCGAGGTTCTTCCCCGCGCGCACTGCGTCGCCGTCCGCGGCCGAAAGCAGCGCGCCGTACGGCACCTTGTGGCGCTCGCGCTCGCGGTTGTTGTCGTCGGCGATGATGATCTCGCCGGAGCGGCTGATCACGACCTTGTCGCCCTTGGCGTTGGTCACGTAGCGCATGGTGGCCGTGAAGCGCACCGTGCCCGCCGACTTGGCCTCCACCGTGCTCTGCACGGCCGTCCGCGAAGCCGCGCCGCCGATGTGGAACGTGCGCATGGTGAGCTGCGTGCCCGGCTCGCCGATCGACTGCGCGGCGATGACGCCGATCGCCTCGCCGACGTTGACCGGCGAACCGCGGCCGAGGTCGCGTCCGTAGCACTTGGAGCAGACACCCCAGCGCGTATCGCAGGAAAGCGCGGTCCTGACCTTCACCTCGTCGATGCCGACGTTGTCGATGGTCTCCACGCCCTCCTCGTCGATCAGCGTTCCCGCCGGGAAGAGGACGTCCTGCGTCTCCGGATGGATGAGATCGATCGCCAGCGTGCGGCCGAGGATGCGCTCGCGCAGCGCCTCGACCACCTCGCCGCCCTCCACCAGCGCCTTCATCGCGACACCGTTCTGCGTGCCGCAATCATCTTCGGTCACGACCAGGTCCTGAGTGACGTCGACCAGTCGGCGGGTGAGATAGCCCGAATTGGCGGTCTTGAGCGCGGTGTCGGCCAGGCCTTTGCGGGCGCCGTGCGTCGAGAT
>DATMIG010000483.1:0-5409 GCA_035554335.1 Burkholderiales bacterium | reverse complement strand
GTGCCGCGCTCCCACAGCGCGCGGCAGCTCCAGGCGATCGCCGCCTTCAGCGGGTCAGATGCGTTTCGCGAGAAGCTTTCATAGGGATGCCGGCCCGGCCCCGGATCCAGCGAGTCGAAGAACTCCCGGTAGTGATGATGGCCGCGGAACTGGCTCCACAGCTTGTCGGAGTCCTCGCGCGCGATACCGCGCACGCCGCGGTCGGCGGCGACCACCGAATTCGTCTGCGCGAGGTACTCCAGGTGGTAGATGCTCGCCAGCGCATCGTAGAGGTCGCGCCCCGCCGCCCACACGCCGATGCCGCGCTCGTGTACCGCGGTCGCGGTGGCGAGATCGCTTCCCAGTCCGAACCCGGTGATCGACTCCATATGGGTGAGCGGCCGCAGCTGAAAGCCGGCGATCTCCGCCGCCATGGCGAAACGCGGCGCGGCGAAGATGCAGGCGCGGCGGTCGCTGCGGCGATACAGATCCGCATCCACGGAATAGGCGTAGGGAAGCTCGCCGTGCCCCTCGGTTATGCGGCCCGCTGCATCGCAGATCAATACGTCGGCGGCGGTGATGGTGCGCGGCAGGCAGCGCTTCGAGAAGCGCGGCGTGACGGCGATGCGGTCGCTGTCGGGAATGCGCGCCGAAAGATGGCCCCAGAGATCGAGCATCTCGTGGTGCGCGAGGATGCGCGAGATGCGCGCGAGCTCTTCCTTGACGTTCAGCAAGCGGCGAATCTAGCATGGGCCGAACGATGTCCGAGGTCATTGAAGACACAGTTTTGCCCGCGCGCGGCTCGTGGAGCCGGCGCCTCGACAAGGGCCAGCACCTGAGGCTCGTCGACCTCGAAGGAAGACAGGCGGTCGACTTCCTCTGCTACAACGCGCACGACTATGCCGACCGCTATGCCGCGGCCGACACGATGAAGATCAACCCGCGCGGCATCTTCCTCGGCATCGGCACGGTGCTTTACAGCGTCGGCCTTACGCCGCTCTTTACCATCGTCGCCGACACCTGCGGCAAGCACGACACCATCGGCGGCTGCTGCAGCGCCGCGCTCAACACCTTCCGCTATGGCGTGGGCTACCAGCCGAACTGCCGCGACAATTTCCTGCGCGAGCTGGCGAAATACGGCATGGGACCGAAGGACCTCGCCGCCAACGTCAATTTCTTCATGTACGTGCCCGTGGGCGCCGACGGCGACATGGACATGGGCCCGGGCATCTCGAAGCCGGGCGACTACGTCGAGCTGCGCGCGGAATCGGACGTGGTCGCCGTGATCTCGAACTGTCCGCAGGTGAATAATCCCGTGAACGATTACAACCCGACGCCGATCCGCATCGTCGTCACACAACCAAAACCATGACTGCAGGGAGGACCATGCTGCGCTTTTTATTGTTGTGCCTCATCGCGCTCGCCGCGCACGCACAGGAGCCGTTTCCGGCGAAGCCGGTGACCATCGTCGTGCCGTATCCGCCGGGCGGGCAGGCCGATCTCGCCGCGCGCCCGCTCGCGAACTCGCTGCAGCAGGTGCTGAAGCAGCCGTTCGTGGTGCTGAACCGGCCGGGCGCCTCGGGCGCGGTCGGAAACCGCGCGGTGGCCTCCGCCACGCCGGACGGCTACACCATCCTCGTCACGCTGGTGTCGATCACGACCATTCCGGAAGTCGAGAAGATGTACGGCCGGCCGGTGTCGTACACCATGGACCAGTTCGCGCCCCTCGCGCTCCTCGCCGCCGATCCGCCGGTGCTGGTGGTCGGCGAGCAGCAGCCGTGGAAGTCGGTGAAGGAGCTGCTCGACGACGCGAAGAAGCACCCCGACGACATCGTCTATTCGCACTCCGGCCTCTACGGGCCTTCGCACCTGCCGATGGAAATGCTGCTGCACGAGGCGGGCGCGAAGATGCGCGGCCTGCCGGCGGTGGGCGGCGGGCCGTCGATGCAGCTCGTGCTCGGCGGCAGCGCCGCGATGTGGGCGTCGCCGCCGGCCATGGCGGTGCCGCAGGTCTCGGCGCACAAGCTGCGTCCGCTCGCTTCCTTCGGCGCCAAGCGGCACCCGGCGTTCCCGGATGTGCCGACACTGAAGGAGCTCGGCTACCAGACGGAGTTCTACGTGTGGGCGGGGGCGTTTGCACCGGCCGGCACGCCGGCACCGATCCTCGCCGCGTTGCGCGACGCCATCCGCAAGGCCGCGCACTCGCCGGAGTTCACCGGCGCGATGGAAAAGATGAAGACGCCGTCGGCGTACCTCGACGCGCCCGAGTTCCAGAAATTCCTCGAGCGCGACTCGGCCGTGCTGCGCAAGGCCGTGCAGTCGATCGGGAAAGTGGAGGGCGGCTAGCCGCTAGCGCGGGTTATTGGGCGGCGGCGCGGTCGGCGGCTCCGGGCGCCGCGTATTGCCCGAAGCGGCGGCGCCTTCCGCGTTGCGCAGCCCGCGCAGGCAATCCTCGCGCATCGTGCCGGAGTAGTCGTCGCAGCGCTTCAGCTCGTGGCCGCCGCCGGACTCCGTCTGCGACTTGCGGTGCTCCGGCGTCGGTGGCGCCTTCTTCTCCGGCGGCACCTCGCGCGTGTCGCCCATCCCGGGAGTCTGTGCCGCTGCGGCGGCGCACACGCCGAACAGGATCAGGCCCAACGTCGTGCGAAATTTCGCCATGTCCGTTGGCAGCAATTTCCACGCCTCGTCGGGGCGCGCCTGACGCAGCGAGGCGACAGGCGGTAGCGCGTCGGCGCTAATGCGAAGCGGAATTTTGCGCTATCCAAGCGAACGCGCGCTGGTTACCCTCGCGTCGCTGGTTACACAGAGGAGATAAAAACTATGAACGCAGCCATCGTCTCGCGCATGCTTTCCGTGATTCCCGACCGCGTGGCGCGCGCGCAAAGCGGCAGCCTCTTCGATCCGAATGCGCAAGGGGCGTGCGCCCATCCGGAGCGCATCACGCACCTCGCGCAATTCCTCAACTGGCTCGGGCCGCTGCGCGAGGTGACGAAGGACGACCTGCGCATCCTCGGCCTCCTGACGCAGTACGGCAAGCCGGCCATCGACAGCGCGCTCGACGAGGAAGGCGAGCTCGACGCCGCCCTGGATGCCGAGCCGGCACTGGAGCCCGAGCTCGAGCCGCAGCTCATCGAGCCCTCGCTGCCCGCCGTGTCGCTGCCCGCACAGGAGCCGGCGCTCACCTGACGGCTGGCTGTCGGCCGCGCGGCGCGGCACGAGGCTTGCAGCTTCCCGGTTGTTTTCCTACAACCGTTGGAGGCGTAAATGCTTAGCTGGGCAATCGGGTTCTTCATCGTCGCCATCATCGCGGCGTTCCTCGGCTTCGGCGGAGTCGCTGGCGCAGCTGCGGGAATCGCCAAGGTGCTGTTCTTCCTGTTCCTGATCGCGTTCGTGGTCTCCCTCGTGATGGGCTACCGCGGCCGCGGCGGCCCGCGCGTTCCCCCGGTCTGATCGGAACGCCACGCCAAAAAACGGGACCCTCGGGTCCCGTTTTTTTTTGGGCGTATGCTGGGGCTTCCACCAGGAGGAGGGAGATGAAAAGCCTGTTCGCATTGCTCGCGGCAATGTTGCTGAGCACGCCCGTGCTCGCCCAGAAAATCACCGGGAAGGACATCGGCGGCACGGTCACCGGCACCAAGGGGCCCGAGGCCGGGGTGTGGGTCATCGCGGAAACCACCGATCTGCCGACGAAGTTCACGCGCATCGTGGTGACCAACGACAAGGGGCAGTACCTCGTGCCTGATCTGCCGGTCGCCAACTACAGCGTCTGGGTGCGCGGGTACGGACTGGTCGACTCGCCGAAGCTACGCGCGAAGCCGGGACAGAAGCTCGACCACCGGGCCGTCACCGCGCCGAGCGAGGCCGCGGCCGCTCATTACTACCCGGCTATCTATTGGTACTCGATGCTGAAGATCCCGCCGGCGAAGGACTTCGGCGGCTCGACCGCGATCCCGAAGAACATCACGCGCGAGAACTGGCTGCGGCAGATGAACAACGTGGATTGCATCGGCTGCCACCAGCTCGGCAACGAGGCGACGCGCACCATTCCCGCGCAGTTCGGCGACCTCCACGGCAAGGACGCCTGGGTGCGCCGCATCCAGTCGGGCCAGTCGGGCGAGCAGATGACGAACCGCATCGCCGGCCAGTTCGGCGGCGTGCCGTACCAGTACTTCGGCGACTGGACCGACCGCATCGCGAAAGGCGAGCTGCCGAAGGCGAAGCCGCCGCGCCCGCAGGGCGTGGAGCGCAACATCGTCATCACCTCGTGGGAGTGGTCGACGCCGGACAAGTACCTGCACGACCTGATCGCGTCCGACCGCCGCCATCCCACCGTGAACGCGTACGGCAAGCTCTACGGCTCGCCGGAGTACTCGACCGACATGATGCCGATCCTCGATCCGAAGACGAACGAGGTGACCTACTTCAAGATGCCGGTGGCCGATCCGGATATGCCGGAGTCGCTCGGGCCCGGTCACGCGGCGACCGTCAACCCCATGCAGCCGTCGGCGTACTGGGGCGACAAGAAGATGTGGGACACGCGCGCGAACAACCACAACTCGATGTTCGACAGGCAGGGCCGGGTGTGGCTCGCCGCCACCGTGCGCGGGATGGACAACCCGGCGTGGTGCCGCAAGGGCTCGGAGCATCCGTCGGCGAAGGCCTTCCCGCTCGAGCGCTCGGCGCGCCAGGCGGCGGTGCTCGATACGAAGACGATGAAGTACACCACCGTCGACACCTGCTTCGGCACACATCATCCGCAGTTCGGCTACGACGCGAACGAGACCCTGTGGTTCAGCGGCACCGGACCGGTCGCCGGATGGCTGAACACCAAGATGTTCGACGAGACCGGCGACGCGGCGCGCTCGCAGGGCTGGGCGCCTTTCGTGCTCGACACGAACGGCAACGGCCAGCGCGACGAGTACACCGAGCCCGACCAGCCGATGGACGTGGCGAAGGACATGCGCATCACCGGCGGCTCCGGGCCGTACGCCGTGATGCCGAATCCCGCCGACGGCTCCGTCTGGTACACGGTCGGCGTGTTCGGCGGCAACGCCGGGTTCCTGCGCTTCGATCCGAAGACGCAGCTCGCGGAGTTCTACGCGCTGCCGAAGCCGGGCTACGGCATCCGCGGCGGCGACATCGACAAGAACGGCGTCGCCTGGGGCTCGGCTTCCAACGGCAGCCTGGTGTCCTTCGACCGGCGCAAGTGCAAGGCGCCGCTCAACGGGCCGAAGGCCACCGGCGAGCACTGCCCGGAAGGCTGGACGTTCTACCGCTATCCGGGACCGGGCTTCGAGGGCGAGAAGACGAGCGCCGAGGCGAGCTACTACACCTGGGTCGACCAGCACAACACCTTCGGCCTCGGCGAGAACGTGCCGATGTCGACCGCGAACCTGAACGACGGCTTCGTCGCGCTGAAGGACGGGAAGA
>DATMIG010000482.1:0-11816 GCA_035554335.1 Burkholderiales bacterium | reverse complement strand
ATCAACGGCGCCCTCGGCAAAGGCGCGATGGGGCTCGTCTACGACGGGCTGGACCCCACGCTCAACCGCCGGGTGGCGATCAAGACCATCATCACGAAGAACCTCGACGAGGCGACCGCCAAGCATTACTCGATGCGCTTCCAGCGCGAGGTGCGCGCCGTCGCGCGCATCAACCACCCGAACATCGTGCAGGTGTACGACTTCGGCCAGGAGGGCGACCTCGCGTTCATCGTCATGGAGTACATCGAGGGCAAGGAGCTGAAGGACGCCTTCGACCGCAAGGAGCTCTTCGACCTCGGCACCACCTTCCGCCTGATGAACCAGCTCCTGAGCGCGCTCGAATTCGCGCACCAGGCGGGCGTCATCCACCGCGACATCAAGCCGGCCAACATCATGGTCGACACGAAGGGGCAGGCCAAGCTCGCCGACTTCGGCGTGGCGCGCGTGGAGGATCCCGAGGCGCAGGCCGGCGAGTCGACGCGCGCCGGCGCGGTGATCGGCACGCCGTCCTACATGTCGCCCGAGCAGATCCAGGGCCAGCCGATCGACCGGCGCACCGACATCTTCTCGGCCGGCGTGGTCTTCTACCAGCTGCTCACCGGCCAGAAACCCTTCGAGGGCACGCAATGGGCCCTCGCGAAGAAGATCATCCAGGACGATCCGGTCTGGCCCTCGAAGCTGATGCAGATCCCGGAAGTCATCGACCGCGTGGTCGCCGTCGCGCTCGCCAAGGCGCCCGAGCAGCGCTACCAGCACGCGAAGGAATTCGCCGAGGACCTGAACCTCATTCTGAAAGGCCAGGAGCCGAAGGCGAAGATGCCGCCGCCGGCCGGCCGGCCGGCCCCCACGGCCCCGAGCGCCGCCGAAAAGGAATTCTGGGACGGCGTGAAGGACTCGGACGACGCGGAAGAGGTCGGCCTCTACCTCGAGCAGTTCCCGAACGGCTTCTTCGCCGCTCAGGCGAAGGAGAAGATGGCCAGCCTCAAGAAATAAGTCTCCAGCTCGTCACGTCGAAGTTTTCCGGCATCGCGACGTGGACGAAGCCGCGCGTATCGCGCAGCGAGCGCGTGATATGTCCCCTGCCCGTCGTGTCCTCGGCGAAGATGAGGTCGCCCGGCCGGCAGATGTAGCGCTGTCCCTCGCTCGATTCGAGCTCGAGGATTCCGGAGGTCAGGAAAATCAGTTGGCGGCGCGGCGCGTTGTGATAGCTCTGCACGTGCCCTTCCGCCGTCTCGCGGCAGAACATCGCGCCGCCCTGGAAGGTCGGCGACATCGGCCGCTCGCCCGCGCTCATCGGCACCTCGCGCACTTCGATCGCCGAATCGCCGTTCGGCTTCGTGTAGATGCGAACCAGCCGCATCAGGCGTCGGCCAGGCTGGCGTTTTCGAGGTCGGTGACCAGCATGTGGCCCGGCTGGTGCGTGATGCAGAGCGAGGGCTTGGCGTCGAGCACCACCGACTGGGGCGTGATGCCGCAGGCCCAGAACACCGGCATCTCGTCGGCGCGCACCTCCGTCGGATCGCCGGCCCAGGGCTGGTTCAGGTCGCTGATGCCGATCAGTCCGGCCGCCCGATGTGCACCGGCGAGCCGTGCACGCGCGGATAGCGCGCGGTGATTTCGATGGCGCGGATCGCTTCCGCCGGCTTGAAGGGCCGCATGGAGACGACGAGCTTGCCGCGGAAGCGTCCCGCCGGCACCGTGTCGACGTTGGTGCGGAACATCGGCACGTTCTTCCCTTCGTCGACGTAGCGCAGGCGCAGGCCGTCCTCCATCAGCGCCTGCTCGAACGAGAACGAGCAGCCGAGGATGAATGTGACGAGGTCGGGACGCCAGAGGTCGCGGATGTCGGCGACTTCCTCCGCGAGCTTGCCATCCCGGAACACGCGATAGCCCGACACGTCCGTGCGGATGTCCACATCGTGGCCCAGCGTCGGCAGCATCGGGTCGCCCGGCTTCGACATCGCGAGCAGCGGGCAGGGCTTCGGGTTGCGCTCGCAAAAGAGCCGGAAGTCCTCTGCGTATTCCTTGGGCAGGATGCAGACGTTGCCCTGCACGTGACCCGGCGCGAGGCCGGCGGTGTTGCCTCGATACTTGCCCGTCCGGATGGCGAGCCGTACTTGTCGGGGATCTTTCATATGGCGTTAAGATACGCCGCTCCGAGGAGGAGGTATGCACCAGACATGGATGCCGGCCGGGGTCATTCCCGCCGTGCTGCTACCGTTCAACGAAGACCTCTCGATCGACGAGCGCTCGTATCGCGCGCACCTGCGCGACGTCGCGTCCGTCGAGGGAGTCTCGGCCATTACCGTGAACGCGCACGCGTCCGAGGTGGCCTCGTGCACGTTCGACGAGCAGCGCCGGGTGCTCGAGATCTCGAAGGAAGAGCTGGGCGAGCTGCCGATCGTCAACGGCGTGTACGCCGACGGCAGCCTGGAAGCGGCGCGCATCGCCAAGATGGCGGAGCAGGGCGGCGCATCGGCGCTGCTCGTCTTTCCGTCCGCCATCTACAACTTCGGCCAGCGCCCCGAGATGGCGGTGGCGCATTTCAAGCGCATCGCCGACGCAAGCTCGCTGCCGATCATCCTCTTCCAGTATCCGCTGGCGGGCGGGCAGGGCTACCCGCTCTCGACGCTGGAGAAAATCTTCGATGCGGTGCCCACCGTGCGCGCGATCAAGGACTGGTGCGCCAACCCGCAGCTGCACGACCGTCAGATCCGTGCATTGCAGTCACGCGCGCGGCCGGTGAACGTGCTGAGCACGCACAGCTCGTGGCTCTTCAGCTCGCTCGTCCTCGGCTGCAATGGCCTGCTCTCCGGCAGCGGCTCGGTCATCGCCGAGCTGCAGGCGCAGCTTTTCCGCGCCGTGAAGGCGAACAATCTCGTCCTGGCGAAGCAGATTCACGACCGGATCATGCCCACCGTGGAAGTGTTCTACAGCGAGCCGTGGGTGGACATGCACAACCGCATGAAGGAAGCGCTCGTGCTGCTCGGCAAATTGCCGCGTGCGGTCGTGCGGCCGCCGCTCGTCAAGCTTCCGCAGGAAGAAATTGAACGCATCCGCGCTGCGCTGATGGCAGCGGGGTTGCTCGGCCAAAATACATCACAGAGGAGGGTTGCATGAAGAAGTCGGTATTGACGCTGGTGCTGGCGCTGGTCGCGCCGGTCGCCATGGCGCAGAACGTGAAGATCGGCGTGGTCACGTTCCTGTCGGGTCCCGCCGCGGCGCCGTTCGGCGTGCCGGCGAAGAACGCGGCTGAGTTCGTCGTCGAGCAGCTGAATGGCGGCCACGCGCCCGCGCCCTACAACAAGAAGGGCTTCGGCGGCGCGGCGCTCGAGATCGTCCTGCTCGACGAGGCCGGCAGCACCACGACGCAGGTGACGGAATTCCGCAACCTCGTGCAGCGGCAGAACGTCGACCTCGTCATCGGCTACGTCTCGAGCGGCAACTGCCTCGCCATCGCGCCGGTGGCGATGGCGCAAAACGTGAAGATCGGCGTCGTCACTTTCCTGTCCGGCCCGGCGGCGGCGCCGTTCGGCGTGCCGGCGAAGAACGCGGCGGAGTTCGTCGTCGAGCAGCTGAACGCGGGCAGCGCGCCCGCGCCCTACAACAAGAAGGGCTTCGGCGGCGCGAGCCTCGAGATCGTGCTGCTCGACGAGGCGGGTAGCACGACGACGCAGGTGACGGAATTCAGGAACCTCGTGCAGCGTCAGAACGTGGACCTGGTCATCGGCTACGTGTCGAGCGGCAACTGCCTCGCCATCGCGCCGGTGGCGGAAGAGCTGAAAAAGCTCGTCAACTTCTTCGACTGCGGCACGCCGCGCATCTTCGAGGACGGCAAGTACAACTACGTGTTCCGCACCTCGCCCACGGCGACCATGGACTCCGTCGGCGCCGCGCTCTACGTGAAGGACGCGAAGCCGAACGCGAAGTCGATCGCCGGCATCAACCAGAACTACGCCTGGGGCCAGGACTCGTGGAGCGACTTCGAGGGCGCGATGAAGGTGCTGGTGCCTTCGATCGAGACCAAGACCTCGCAGATGCCGAAGCTCTTCGCCGGCCAGTACAACGCCGAGATCTCGGCGCTCCTGTCCGCGAAGCCGGACGTCATCCATTCCAGCTTCTGGGACGGTGACCTCGAGGCGCTCATCCTGCAGGCCGGGCCGCGCGGGCTCATGAAGCAGAGCCTGACGATTCTCACGACGGGCGAGACGGCGATGCACAAGCTCGGCAAGCAGATTCCGGACGGCACCGTGCTCGGCGCGCGCGGACCCTTCGGCCCGTATGCGCCGAACAACCAGTACAACAAGTGGTTCCACGGCGGCTTCCAGAAGAAGTACAAGGACGAGCCGAACTACGCGTCGTACCAGATGGCGCAGGCGTTCCTCGGCGTGAAGGCGGCGTGGGAGAAGGCGCAGGACGCGAACGGCGGCAAGCGCCCGTCGAGCGAGCAGGTCGCCGCGGCGCTGAAGGGCCTGACGTTCGAAGGCCCCGGCGGCCAGGTGCGCATGGCGATCGGCGACGGCCACCAGGCCATCATGGAGACCGCCTACGGCCAGACCAAGATGCAGGGCGGCAAACTCACGGTGGTCAACGTGAAGCGCTACCCGGCCGAGAAGGTGAATCCGCCGGAGGGCATCAAGTCCGCCGACTGGATCAAGAACGGCTTCAAGAAATAGCGTCGTGATCACGGACGGCCGCCGCGCGCCGCGGCGGCCGTTTTTTGTATGGACCAGCTTCTCTCCGTAGGCGTCGACGGCATCATCTACTCGGCGTGGCTTTTCACGGCCGCGCTCGGGCTCACGCTCATCTACGGCGTGATGAAGATCGTGAACGTCACGCACGGCAGCTTCTATGCGCTGGGGGCGTATGCCGGCGCCTCGCTCGCCGGCGCGTGGCTCGCGCGCGGCTATCCGCCCATGCTGTCGTATGTCGTGCTCCTCGCGGCAGCGTTGATCGTGACGCTGGTGGTGGCGCCGCTGATCGAGCGCGGCATCCTGCGCTTCATGTACGCGAAGGACGAGGTGGTGATCCTGCTCATCACGTATGCCCTCTTCCTGATCCTCGAGGACGTCATCAAGCTGATCTGGGGCGTGGATCCCTATTTCGTCGCGGAGCCGTACGCGCTCCTCGGCAGCTTCGAGGTCGGCGGCCTTGCCTACCCGACCTACAACCTGATCCTCGTCGTCCTGGCGCTCGTCTCGGGGCTCGGCCTGATGGGGCTCCTGCAGAGCACGCGCGTCGGCAAGCTGCTCCTCGCCGTGATCCACGATCCCGAGGTGAGCCGCGCGATGGGCATCAACGTCAACCGCTACTACCTCGCTACCTTCAGCTTCGGCTCATTGCTCGCCGCGCTGGCTGGCTCGTTCACGGCGCCGACGGTGTCGGTCGTGCCGGGCCTCGGCGTCGACATCATCGTGCTGTCGTTCGCGGTGGTGGTGATCGGCGGGCTCGGCAGCCTGCCAGGTGCGGCGCTCGGCGCCGTCATCGTCGGCGTGGTGCGCTCGCTCTCCGTGCACTACATGCCGCAGGTGGAGCTCTTCGTCATCTACTTCGTCATGGCGATGGTGCTCGCCTTTCGTCCGCGCGGGCTCTTCAGCCTGGCCGAGCCGAGGAAGATTTGAGGCGCGACCGCACGCTCGTCCTCGTCGGCGCGGTCCTCGCCGGGGTGCTCGTCGGCGGTGCGTTCATTCCGCAGTGGGCGATGTTCATCGTCACCATCGCCTTCGCCCAGGGCCTCGTTGCGCTCGGCCTGATGCTCCTCCTGCGCGCGGGGCTCGTCTCGTTCGGCCAGGCGCTCTATTACTGCCTGGGCGCCTATGCGGCGGGCGCGCTCGGCCGCTTCGTCGGCGTCGCGGACATCTTCGTGCAGATGCTCGCCGGGGCGCTGGTGGCGGGATTCGCCGCGTTCGTTCTCGGCTTCCTGCTCGCCAAATACCGCGGCATCTTCTTCGGCCTGCTGTCGCTCGCGCTGTCGATGATCCTCTACGGCCTGCTCGTCAAGAACGAGGCGCTTGGCTCGACCGACGGCTTCAACATCCTGCCCTCGACGCTCTTCGGCATCCGGCCAGGGCCGCAATGGGTGCGCTATGCGGTGATGGCGAGCGCCGCCGTGGTGTCCTTCCTGCTCGCCCTGATCGTGCACCGGTACCTGCGCACACCGCTCGGCCGGCTTGCGCCGGCCATCAAGGACAACGAGATCCGCGTCGAGTACATGGGCGCCTCCGCGCGCTATGCCGTGCACGTGAAATACGTGATCGCCGCGGTGCTCGCCGGCGTGGGCGGCGCGCTGGCCGCCACCACCGTCGGACACATCGACCCCGAGATGGCGTTCTGGACCACCTCCGGCGAATTCATCTTCATCACCATCCTCGCCGGCACCGGCAACGTCATCGCGCCGTTCGCCGGCGCGCTGATCTACGGCGCGATTCGCACCACTGCGTACGACCTCTCGCCGAACACGTGGCAGCTGAGCCTCGGTACCGCGCTGCTGCTCATCATCGTGTTCCTGCCGGAAGGCCTTTGGTCCTTGTTCAAGCGCCATGCCCGTCATCCTTGACGCGCGCGGGTTGTGCAAGAACTTCGGCGCCGTCACCGCGGCCGCCGAGGTCAGCGCCGCGATCGAGAAGGACTCGGTCGTCGGGCTGATCGGCACCAACGGCGCCGGCAAGACCACGTTCATCAACATGATCACCGGCTACATCAAGCCGGACCAGGGCACGATCGAATACGAGGGGCGCGACATCACGCGCCTGCCGCCGCGCGACATCACACGCCTCGGCATCTGCCGCTCGTTCCAGATCCCGCAGCTTTACCCGTCGCTCACGGTCTACGAGAACATGCTGGTCGGCCTCGGCATCGTGCTCCGCAACGCGCGGCTCGCGGGCTTCTTCCATCGCCGCGAGGCCGACGTGCCCGGCTATGGCAGGCCGGCACACGAGGTCGCGGAGCATCTCCTCGACCGCTTCGGTCTCGGCGACTACCGCAACCGCAACGCGCAGGTGCTTCCCGGCGGCGCGCGCAAGCTGCTCGACATCGCGCTCACCATGGTCGCCAAGCCGCGCATCCTCCTGCTGGACGAGCCCACGAGCGGCGTCTCCGCGCAGGAGAAGTTCGGCATCATGCAGATGGTCCTCGACGCGGTGCGCGCGGAAGGGGCCACCGTGCTCTTCGTCGAGCACGACATGGAAGTGGTGAGCCGCTTCGCGCAGCGCGTGCTCGCCTTCTACGACGGCCGCATCATCGCCGACGCGCCGCCCCAGGCGGCGCTCGCCGACGAGAACGTCCGGCGCTATGTGTCCGGCGGCCATGCTTAGGATTGACCGGCTGAACGTGTCGATCGCCGCCGTGCATATCCTGCGCGACGTGTCGCTCGAGCTCGCGCCCGGCTCGATGACCGGCCTCATCGGCCGCAACGGCGCCGGCAAGACCACGCTCATGAAGACCATCATGGGCATCCTGAAGCCCGCCGGCGGCTCACTCACATTCGATGGCCGCGACATGCGGAGTCTCCACACCCACCAGCGTGCGCACCTCGGCATCGGCTACATGCCGGAGGACCGGCGCCTGATCCCCGACCTGACGGTCGAGGAAAACATCATGGTGCCGGCCTGGGCCACCCAAAGCCCCGAGGCGCGCGAGCGCTTGCAGAAGGTCTACGGCTGGATACCGGAGCTGCGCGCCCTGGGATACCGCAAGGGCCTGCAGCTCTCCGGCGGGCAGCAGAAGCTCGCCGCGCTCGGTCGCGCGCTCATGTGCGGCACGCGGCTCCTGCTGCTCGACGAGCCCTTCGAGGGCGTGGCGCCGGTGCTCGCCCAGCGCCTGGCGGAGGTGATCGGCACCCTCAAGCGCGAAGGCATGACGGTGGTCCTCACGGAATCGGACGTGCAGCATTCCGAGCGGGTCGTGGACCGCATCGTCCAGATCGACCGCGGCGCAATCGCGAAATGACCGCCGTCCCCGCGAAAGCGGGGGCCCCGCCGGGCGGCGCGAGGAAGAAAATAAGGGCCTGGATGGAAACCGACGTCCTCGTCATCGGTGCCGGCGCGGCCGGCATGTACGCCGCCATCGCGGCCGCGCGCGGCGGCGCCCGCGTGCTTCTCGTCGACCGCAGCCTGATCGGCCGCGGCGGCGCGACCGTCATGGCACAGATGACGGTCGCCGTCGCCGTCGGCGAGGAGGAGCCGGATCACTGGGAGCACCATCTCGCCGACACGCTGAAGGCCGGCCGCGGCCTGTGCGATCCGGCACTGTCGCAGTTGCTCTGCGAGGACGGGCCCGACTGCATCCGCGAGATGGACGGCTGGGGCATCGGCTGGGCGCGCCGGGACGGGCACATGGCGCAGGTGCACGCGCCCGGCCACGACCGCAAGCGCTGCGTGTATGTCGACTTCCTCAACACCGGCCCCGCGGTGTCGAAGACGCTGCGCGCCCGGGTGCAGCGCATGCCGGAGATCCGCCGCGTCGGCGACCTGCTGGTCACGGACATCGCGGTGCGCGACGGGGTGTGCGTCGGCGCTCACGCCGTGCACGTCTCGACCGGCCGCGCCGTACCGCTCGCCGCCAAGGCGACCATCATCGCCACCGGCGGACTCACTCGCCTCTACGCCCGGAACAGCGCCTCCATCAACATGGGCGGCGACGGCTACGCGCTCGCCCTGCGCGCGGGCGCGGAGCTCATCGACATGGAGTTCGTGCAGTTCTTCCCGATCGGCCACCTCGCGCCGCGCCTGGTCGGCATGGATCCGATCATGTGGGACCCCTTCCGCTACAAGCTCGGCGGGCGGTTGCTGAACTCCGACGGCCGGGAATTCCTGCCCGAGGCGGGGAAGTACACCTCGGCCCGCGACATCGCCACGTACGGGATCCTGAAGGAAGTCGAGGCCGGCCGCGGCTCGCCGCACGGCGGCGCGTGGCTATCCTTCCAGCACTGCGGCGAAGCGGAGCTGCGCTCGGCATTCGGCCCGGTGATCGATCGCCTCGCCGCGAACGGCATCGACCTCACGCGCCAGAACATCGAGGTGGCGCCCATCGCGCACTACCACATGGGCGGCATCCGTACCGATACCGACATGCGCACGAGCGTCCCGCATCTCTTCGCGGCCGGCGAAGCGGTCGGCGGTGCGAACGGCGCGAACCGGCTGTCCGGCAATGCGATCACCGAGGCGGTGACGTTCGGCCGGCGTGCCGGTGCGCGCGCGGCGGCGCTGGCGTCCCAGACCGCCATGCCCGCACTCGCATCGGCACGGCTGGATGCAAAGCGTCCCGATCTCAATCCGGCCGCCGCGATCGTCGAGCTGCAGCGCGTGATGAATCGCGACGTGGGGCCCTTGCGCACCGCCGCTGGGCTGCAGCGCGCGCTGGCGCACATCCAAGGATTGGACGTGCCGCTGCCGGCACCGCACGAAGGACTCGATGCGGAGTGGGTGGACATCCACGATCTGCGCAACATGCGCCTCGTTGCCGAGTGCGTCACGCGCGCCGCGCTCGCGCGCGAGGAGAGCCGCGGCGCCCATCAGCGCGATGATTTCCCCGAGGGCGACACTCGCTGGCAGCGGCGCCAGGCGATCCGGCTGGAAGGCAACACGTGCAAGCTAAGCTGAAAGTCTGGCGCGGCGCGCCCGGCGCCGCGGGACGCTACGAGAACTACGACGTGCCCTTCGAGCAGGGGCAGACCGTGCTCGACGGCGTGCGCTGGATCCGCGTGCACCGCGACCCGAGCCTCGCCATCCGCTTCTCGTGCATCAACGCCAACGCCTGCAAGGAATGCATGATCCAGGTCGACGGCAAGACGGTCTACGCGTGCACGACGCGCATGACGGAAGCCGAGATGACGCTCGAGCCGCTGCCGAACAAGCCGCTCGTCAAGGACCTGGTCACGGAAATCGCGCCGCCCGACGAGCGCGCCTAAAGCAGTCCGAGCTCGCTCGCCTGGATTTGCAGCGCGAGGTAGCGCGAGTAGATCCGGCACTGCGCGAAGCTGCCGGCGATGAACCACAAGCCGGGCTGCGGCGT
Source organism: Burkholderiales bacterium (assembly GCA_035554335.1). GTDB lineage: Bacteria > Pseudomonadota > Gammaproteobacteria > Burkholderiales > SG8-39 > SCGC-AG-212-J23. The sequence continues at coordinate 1,805 of DATMIG010000482.1, read as the reverse complement.
GCGCTGGAACATGTTGCGCAGCTCCTGGCCCTCGCCGAATCCCCAGATCGGTCCGACGCGCTTCGCCGTCTCCTCGCCGAAGAGGCGGCGCACCAGCTCCTCCTGCCCCTTGTAACCGGTTGCGAGCACGACCAGCTCTGCGCCCTTCAGCACTTCGTCGAGGTCGGTGAACTGGGCGAGGCGGATCCTGCCTTCCGCGATCAGCTCCGAGCAGCCGACGTTGAAGTAGTAGCCGCCGCCCTTGGTGAGGTACATGAACTGCCAGCCGGTGCCGTCTTCGCCGTCGGTCAGGCGGAAGCCTTTGCGCTCCAAGCGGTGCAGGATGTCCTTGTCCAGCTCCTTGGCGTGCGCCGTGGCGAGCTGGTGCGTGCGCTTCGATACGGCGAGCGGCACCGACACGGTGATGAGATCGCAATCCTCGAGCGGCGGCCCTTCGCTGTAGAGCCCGTAGACGAGCTGCGCGCTCGGATCGCAGTTGATGATGAGGGTGGGGCTGCGCTGCACGATGGTGACGTGCGCACCGGCCGAATGCAGGTCCTGCGCGATGTCGTGGCCGCTCGTGCCGGTGCCGATCACGACGACGCGCTTGCCGCGCCATGGCTCGGCGTCGGCGTATTCATGGGCGTGGATCACCTTGCCGCGGAAGCCATCGAGCGCCGCAATGCGCGGGACATTGGGGATGCCGCTCACGCCGGTCGCCATGACGACGTGCCGCGGATGCAGCACGCGTTTCTCGCCCTGCCGGTCCACCGTCACCGTCCAGCGCTTCGCGTGCTCGTCGTACTCGCCGCCTTCGAATTCCGTCCCGGTCCAGTAGTTCAGCTCCATCGCTTCCGCGTAGGACTCGAACCAGTTGGCGAGCTTGTCCTTCGGAATGTAGACGGGCCAGTTCGGCGGGAACGGCATATAGGGCAGATGGTTGACGTGCACCTGGTTGTGCAGCGTTAGCGCGTGGTAGCGCTTGCGCCAGTTGTCGCCCACCCGCGTCCAGCGGTCGACGACCAGCGTGTCGATGTCACGGCTCGTGAGCCGCGCGCCGATCGAGAGTCCGGCCTGCCCGCCGCCGACGACGAGCACGGCCGGGTCGCGATCGTCGTAGCGCGCGGCGGCCTTGCGCCGGTCGAGCCAGTTCGGTCCCGAAAAGTCGCGCGAACAGGCGGAGCCGGGAGGACGAAGGCGGCCGGTGTGCTCCTCGTGTCCCTTCAGCTCGTGCAACGCGGTGAGGAACGTCCAGGCTTTCGGCTCGTCGCCGACCAGGCGCAGGACGCCGTTCGCTTCGCCGATGGACGTCTCGAATCGAAAGAGCACTTCCAGGCACTTCGTGCCGGCGCGCGTCACCTGCCGCGGCGCGGTGCGATCGGGGTCGACGCGGAAATTCGCCGGCCGCATGCGCTCGGCGTACGACTGGATCTGCGCCGCGATCGCCTCGGCGCCGCTCACAGTCTGGATCCGCCAGCTCAGGGCCAGGACGTCGCGCCAGTGGCTCTCCGCGGCGAAAAGACCTTGGACGTCGCGCGAGCGCAGCGCGCTCTCGAAGCGCGCGAGCCACTGGTCGGCGATCGTCATCGGCGGCGAGCGATCCACGTCAGGAGGAAGGCGATAAGCACGCTGAGACAGATGATAGTGAGGCCGAGCCGGCGGCCCACCGACAGGCTTGCGAACCCGCGATCGAGGTCGTCGAACAGGACCGCGCTCTTGCCGCCGAAGTCGATGGCGAGGATGAAAAGAGCGGCGATCCTCATAATGAAAACGCCCCGCGGATAATCCTGATGCGGTGAGACGACTCAGAAGCTGAGCAACCTGGC
>DATMIG010000481.1:0-3402 GCA_035554335.1 Burkholderiales bacterium | reverse complement strand
TGTTCCTTCAGGAGCCAGTACCGATGCGCGCGCGCGCTTATTTCTTTCTGTGCCGCCGATTTCGCCCGGTCGATTGCCGGGAATAGACGCCGGCGCGTGCGAGTACGCGCGTCACGACGCCGGTCCGGGACGTTGCGCGAAGCCGGCATCCCAGCCGCGGAGGTAGAGCTCGCGATCGCGCGGCGTGCTGAATCGCGACTGCAGGTACTCGTCTTGCGGCCAGACGCCGAGGCGGCCGTCGCGAGCGCCGATGTCATACCAGTCGGTGGTGCCGCCGCTGGCGCAGGCCGCGCTGGCGGCGAGGAGAGAAATGGAAAAGAAAAGTCTTGGCGTCATGTTGAACCTCACCGCGTTATTTCATCGGGAATAAAAGGCGCAGGTCGTGCGCAATCGACTCGGCGCTCGCCTCGGGATGAACGACGAGGCGCAGGCGGCCGTTGCCGTCGAGCAGGAAGACGGGAATGGAATGGTGCTCGCCGACCTCCACCTTGAATTCGTCCGCGGTGCGAGCGATGGCCGGGCGGTCGCCGTAGAGACCGAGAAAGTCCGGGTCGAAGCCGCGCACGTAGCGGGCGAGAACCTGCGGTTTGTCATGTCGTGGGTCGACGGTGACGAACAACGCCTGCACGCGCCCGCCGTCCGTTCCGAGCAGCCGCACCGCTTGCGCGAGCGTGGCCATGGTCGTCGGGCACACGTCCGGGCAGCGCGTGTAGCCGAAATAGAGGGCGACGACCTTGCCGCGGAAATCCGCCAGCTCGCGCGGCCGGCCGTCGTCGCCGGTCAGGTGGAAATCGCGCCCCCAATCGACGCCGCTCACATCCGTCGCGTCGAACTGCAAAGGCGCGCCGTCAGGGCGCAGCGCCGCGAGCGTGAGGAAGGCGCCGGCCACGATGGCGCCGACGGCGAGGAGGGCGAGCGACCAGGCGAGGACGTCACGGCTTTTCATATCGGTGTGCTCCGCAAGAGGGGTATGCGGAGACATACCGGCCGACCGGCCGATTTATTTCGGCGGCCAAGCCTCCCGCTGCGGCACGACGCGGCAGCTGAACGGCGTGACCAGCCTGAAGCCGGCGCGCTGCATGCGCTCGCACGCCGATTGCCACTCGGCCTCGTCCGGCACGTAGAACACCAGCAGATCCTCCGCGGTCGGCGCCGGGATGACCTCGTGCCGCCGGCAGCGGGTGAATTCGAGGTGGTAATCGGCGCCGGCAACGCCGAGCATCACGCCGTCGAAGCCGGCGTGGTCCTCGAAATGGCCGAGCACGGAGAGCTCCAGCCCGCGGCGGTACATCTCCAGGCTGCGCGCCAGATCGCGCACCGGCCGCGCGACTCGCAGTTGGCGGCGCACGGCGAGCCTACTCGGCGCTCGCGTACTGGTCGGCGAAGTGCTTCAGGTCGGCGGCATTGACGTCCGAGACGGCCCAGAACGCCATGCCGCCATCGGTCCAGCGCAGCACGTTGTAGCCGTCTTTCGCCCGGCTTTCCATCGCCACCGTCTTTGCGTGCCGATCCGGGCAGACGAAGAGATTGATGATGTGCTGCCGAGAGCGGTAGACGAGGGCGGCGACCACGCGATCGTTCAGGTAGTCCATTCGCCCGCCGACCAGCGGGAATCCCGCCGCGGACAGGTCCGGTACCGGCGGCGAGAAGTCGAGCTTGCTCGACAGCCACGGCTTGACCGTGTGCTGGTCCGAGCTCGCCACCTGGATGAGCTGGCTGGTGACGATGGAGCGCGCATGGGCGCTCACGACCTGCTCGGTGGCGATCTGGCTGGCGGGCACGCTCGCGTACTGAAGCGCGGCGGTCCATGAAATCACCGCGGCCGCCGCGGCCGCGGCGCCGACCGGCAGCCACCGCCCGAGCGCGGGCCATTGCCAGCGCGCCTTGCGCTCCCCGCCGGCGCGCGCCCGAATGCGTGCGGCAAGCGCGCGCGGCGCGCGATGGTAGCTCGCATGGCGCCGCAGGCCGGAGCGCAGCGCGAGCTGGGTGGCGAAGATGCCCTTGCAGTGCTCGCACGAGGCGAGGTGCTCGTCGACCGCGGCGACGTTCGCCCGGTCGAGCTCCTGGTCGAGGTAGGGATGCAGGTGGCGCCGCGTCTCGGTGCAGTCCATGTCACGACTCCTCGGTAGGGCGGAGGTGCTGAAGCAGAAGCTTGCGCGCGCGGGCGAGCCGCGACATCACGGTGCCGATCGGCACGCTGGCGACTTCGGCGATCTCCTTGTACGACAAATCCTCCAGCTCGCGCAGCACGATCACTTCGCGGAATTCCGGCGGCAGCTGCTCGAGCGCGCTGTTGACGCGGCGGCGCGCATCGCGCTGCTGCAGGATCCGCTCCATCGATTCCACTGAGGCCTCGATCTCCGCGCCGGCGACCGTGCCGTCGTCGTCGAACGGCACGGCGGCCGCGTCGGCCTTGTTCTTGGCGAACCAGGTGTAGAACGTATTGCGCACGATGGCGAGCAGCCACGCGCGCCCGCTCTCGCCCTCGAAGCGGTCGAGCGACTTGAATGCGCGCAGGCAAGCTTCCTGGCAGATGTCCTCGGCGTGGCGCTCGTCGCGCGAGAGCCAGCGCGCGAAGTCGTAGGCCGCGTCGAGATGCGGCACGAAGATCCGCTCGAATCGCTCGGTCCTGCTGCGCTCGTCGGACACTTCGGAACGCGCTTCCTTTCTCGTGGTGGCAAGCACATGGACACGGGCCATACCGCCTATACCGGCGCCGGCACGCTTTTATTCCCGGGAATAGCCGCTTCGTGCCGCCGGTATCTACGGCGTAAGGCAGGCGACTTTACTTCAACCGCGGATCAGGAGGCACGAATGAAACATCGGATGGCAAGGCGGGACTTTCTCAAGCTGGCGGGGATCGGTGGCGTGGGCGTGGTGTTCGGCTCGGCGCTGCCGGGCATGGCGAGCGCGCACGGCGACGACGACTTCTTCTTCTTGCAACTGTCTGACACGCACTGGGGCTTCGAAGGCGCGCCCAATCCGGACGCGAAGGGCACGCTGTCGAAGACCGTGCGCTCCATCAACAGCCTCGGCGAGAAGCCCGACTTCATCATGTTCACGGGCGACCTCACCCACACCACTGACAACCCGGTCGAGCGCAGGAAGCGCCTGCGCGAGTTCAAGCAGATCGTCGGCGAGCTCGACGTGAAGACGCTCTACTTCATGCCGGGCGAGCACGACGCGTCGCTCGACAACGGAAGCGCGTTCCAGGAGTTCTTCGGCCGCACGCACTACAGCTTCGACCACAAGGGCGTGCACTTCGTCGTCGTCGACAACGTCTCCGACCCGCGCGCGCAGATCGGCGAAGAGCAGCTCGCCTGGCTGGCGGCGGACCTCAAGACGCAGCCGGCGCAGAAGCCGATCGTGCTCTTCACGCACCGGCCGCTTTTCGACCTGGTG
>DATMIG010000480.1:0-6013 GCA_035554335.1 Burkholderiales bacterium | reverse complement strand
CCCGAAATACGGGCCGCTCACAGCGGCCCTTTTTTTGACTATGCGACGGACCTACCGCATGGCGATGGAGTGGCTCTACATCGTCTGCATCGTGCTCGCGGCGGTGGCGATGGTCGTGATCACCATCATCATTCCCTACGGCGTGTTCATGCGCTACGTGATGGATTCGGCGGCGAGCTGGCCCGAGCCGGCCGGGATCCTGATGATGATCGTGTTCTCGTTCATCGGCGGCGCGGCGGCCTACCGCGCCAACGCGCATATCACGGTCGGCACGCTCCTCAACATGGTGACCCCGCAGAATCGCCAGCGCCTCGTCTTCGCGGGCGACGTCGGCATGGGGATCATCGGCGTCTTCATGGTGAAGTGGGGCGTGCAGCTGGTGCAGACGGTGTGGCAGAACTCGATCGCCGAGTTCCCGTGGCTCTCCGCCGGCGTCACCTACATGCCGATTCCGGCGGCCGGCGTGATCACGCTGCTCTTCTGCATCGAGCGGCTGTGGCTCGGACAGCCGCCGGAGGACTCGTTCACGTTCCGCGACCAACCGCAAACGGATTCTTGATGGACGCCATCGTTCTCCTGGTGTCGTTCCTCGTGCTGATGTTCCTCGGCATCCCGGTGGCGTACGCCATGGGGCTGGCGACGCTGGTCACCGCGCTGTGGATTGACATCCCGCTCGAAGCGGTGATGCTGAAGATCTCCGACGGCATGGACGACTTCGCGCTGCTCACCATTCCGTTCTTCGTGTTGGCCGGCGCCATCATGTCGGAAGGCGGCGTCGCGCGGCGCTTGGTTGACCTCGCCAAAGTGTTCGTGGGCTTCATCCGCGGCGGGCTGGCGCTGGTTAACGTCGTCGCCTCGACGCTCTTCGGATGTCTCTCGGGCTCGTCGGTGGCGGATACCGCGTCGGTCGGCTCGGTGATGATTCCCGAGATGGTGCGCAACGGCTACTCGAAGGTCTTCGCCACCAACGTCACCATCTGCGGCTCCGTCCAGGCGATCCTCGTGCCGCCGTCGCACAACTCGGTGATCTACTCGATCGCCACCGGCGGCACGGTCTCGATTGCCGCGCTCTTCATGGCGGGCATATTTCCCGGCCTGCTCTTCGGCGCGTGCCTGATCGGCCTCATCCTCTATACCGCGCGCAAGCGCAACTTTCCCGCGAGCCGCGTGGTGCCGGTGCGAGAAGCGCTGACGATCGCACTCGACGCGGTGTGGGGACTCATCACCATCGTCATCATCCTGGGCGGAATCCTGTCCGGCGTGTTCACCGCCATCGAATCCGGCGCCGTGGCATGCGTGTACGCGCTCTTCTGCACGATGGTGATCTACAAGGAATACAAGTGGCGCGATTTGCCCAAGCTCCTGCACCGCGTCACGAAGACCGTCGCCATGGTGATGATGGTGATCGGCTTCGCCGCCGGCTTCGGCTACCTGATGGCGATCATGCAGCTGCCGGCGAAGGCGACGCAGCTCTTCCTCAGCATCACCAACGACAAGTACGCGATGCTGCTGCTGATCAACGTCCTGCTGCTCCTCCTCGGGACGTTCATGGACATGGCGCCCATGATCCTCATCTGCACGCCGATCCTCCTGCCGGTGGTGAAGGCGATGGGTGTCGACCCGGTGCACTTCGGCATGATCATGCTGCTCAACCTCGGCATCGGCCTCATTACCCCGCCGGTGGGACCGACCCTCTTCGTCGGCTGTGCCATAGGAAAGGTGACCATGGAAGAGGTCTCGCGCGAGCTATGGCCGTTCTACGGCGCCATGTGCACCGCGCTCCTCATCGTCACGTATTTCCCCGGCCTTTCGCTCTGGCTGCCCCGCGCGCTCGGCTACTAGTTCGGGGTCAGGACCGAATCTCCCTCGAAGGGCAGCGATCCATTGGTGCCCGCCTGCGCGCTCGCGGGCGGGGGTCCCGGCTTGCGGGGCTCTAGCGTTCGGCGGGCATGTTTGGCCAGCTTGCGCTTGAGCGCCTCTCCGACGAGCGGGTAGCCGCCGTTCGTCGCCTCGCGGATCGCTTGGACCACCGCGGGGTCCTGCGGCGTGTCGAACAGCGATCGATAGGCCGCGCGCCCGGCCGACGCGGTGAGGCCCAGCGCCATGTACTCGGCGTGAGGGGTCAACAACACATCGACGGCAAGGCCAACGTTGCCGTGATGGCTCGACCACGGGTACTCGCCGGGGTCGCGCGCCATCCCCGCGCGCACGGGATTGCACTCGATGTAGCGGTGGCAGCCGAGGACATAGCGCGCCGACTCCACCAGGCACGACTTGAAGCGCCCTTCCCATAGCGTGCCAGTGCGCCCGTAGCGCCGGTTGAAGTACGGAACGTATCGCTGGCCGACCTTGCGCATCAGGACCGACGGTCCGTCGTCCGTCGCCGGCGTGAGCATCAAATGCACGTGGTTGGTCATCAAGCAGTACGCGTGGACCGCGCACCGCGTCTCCGCGCAGAGCTCTCTCAGGAGGGACAGATAGACGAGGCGATCCGTCTCCTCGCTGAAACAATCCTGACGATCCACGCCCCGCTGAACGATATGCAGCGCAATGTCGGGGACGATGAGGCGCGGCTGCCTGGCCATGCCGGCTCAACGGCTACCCAATGCATCGGGTTGACGAATGGGGTCGACGCCGGGGTTCCGGTCCTGACCCCGAACTTTTAGTTGCGGTCCTGACCCCGAATTCGGCTAGAGTGGCGTAGTCAACTCTTGGAGGAGGAGACTCAGATGGGCAAGTTCACCCGCCGCAAGTTCTTGCAGGCCTCGGGTGCAGGCCTCGCTGGAATTCTCGCAACGCATCAAGCCCCGTCGTTCGCGCAGCAGGCGAGCGTGCACTGGATCAAGTGGAACGACTTCGTCCCGGCGTCGGACGAGCTCTTGCGCAAGCAGATGCTGCCGGAGGCGATGAAGGCCCTCGGCGCGAAGATCACGCTCGAGACGGTGAACGGCAACGACCTGCAGCCGCGCGTCACGTCGGCGATCCAGTCGGGCACCGGGCCGGATGTCTTCATGTTGTTCAACAACCATCCGCACATCTACGGCGCGAGCGCCGCCGACGTGTCGGATGTTGCCGAGGCGATCGGCAAGGCGCAGGGCGGCTACTACAACGTCGCCAAGGCGAACACGCAGGACGGCCGGAAGACGCTGTCGGTGCCGTGGGCCGTGATCGGCGCCGAGATCGCCTACCGCAAGTCGTGGTTCGAGGAAGTGGGCTACCCGGAATTCCCCAAGACCTGGCAGGAGTACCACGACGCCGGGAAGAAGCTGAAGGCGAAGGGCCGGCCGCTCGGCCAGACGCTCGGCCACACGTTCGGCGACGCGCCGACGTTCAGCTATCCGTACCTCTGGTCGTGGGGCGGCAAGGAAGTCGACGAGAAGGGCAAGGTGGTGCTCGACTCGAAGGAGACGCTCGAGTCGGTGAAGTTCATGCAGGCGTTCTGGAAGGACTCGTTCGACGAAGGCGGCCTCGCCTGGGACGACACCAACAACAACCGCGCCTTCCTCTCGGGCACCATCTCGGCGACGCTGAACGGCGCATCGATCTACATCGAGACGCAGCGCAAGCCCGACCAGTACCAGACGGAAAAAGGCACGCGCATGCGCGACGACATCCGGCACTCGCCGCTGCCGCGCGGGCCGAAGGGACAGTTCGGCTTCCACCTCTTCCAGTCGCACATGGTGATGGGCTACTCGAAGAACCAGAAGGCGGCGAAAGAATTCCTCAAGTGGATCCACACGCCGGCCAACTACGAGAAGTGGTTCGTCTCGCAGAAGGGCTACTCCACGCCGCCGGCCGCGATGTGGGAGAAGCACAAGATGTGGGACGAGGATCCGGTGATGGCGCCGTTCAAGATCGCCGGCAAGCTGGGCCTCTCGCCGGGCTACGCCGGCCCGCCGAACCGCAAGTCCGCCGAGGTGCTGACGAAGTACATCATCACCGACATGTACGCCAAGGCGGTGCAGGGCATGTCGCCGCAGGAGGCCGTGAAGTGGGCGGCCGGCGAGGTGCAGAAGATCTACAGCGGCGCCTAGCCTAAACCATATGGTGGCCAAGAAGCCGGCCTGACTGCACGGTGCGGCGCGGTCCGATCAGCCGGGCGCTGGAGCGCGAGGACACCCTCGCGTTCTGGCTGCTCGCGCCGACGCTGGTCATCCTCACGCTGTTCATCGCCTACCCGTTCGCGCGCGGCGTGTGGCTCGCGCTGTCCAACGCGACGGTCGGCGAGCCCGGCCACTACATCGGCTTCGCCAACTTCGAGAAGATCTTCGCCGACTCCATCTTTCGCACCGCCGCCTGGAACACGATCGTCTACACGGCGGTGACGACGGTGTTCAAGCTGGCGCTCGGCCTGTGGCTCGCGCTGCTGCTCAACCGCCACTTCCGCGGCAAGAGCTGGGTGCGCGCCTTCATCCTGCTGCCGTTCATCATCCCGACGGTGCTCTCCACGCTCGCCTGGAAGTGGATGTTCGACCCGACCTTCAGCGTCTTCAACTGGCTCTTCTGGAAGCTGCACATCATCAACTCGCGCATCAACTGGCTGGGCGACCCGGACCTCGCCATGGCGTCGATCATGGCGGTGAACGTCTGGCGCGGCGTGCCGTTCTACGCCATCAGCCTGCTCGCCGGCCTGCAGACGATCAATCCCGACCTCCACGAGGCGGCCGCCATCGACGGCGCGAACCGCTGGAACCGCTTCTGGCACGTCACCTGGCCGCTGCTCCTGCCCGTGACGATGGTGGTCGTGCTCTTCTCCGTCATCCAGACGTTCGCCGACTTCCAGCTCGTCTACGTGCTGACCGGCGGTGGGCCCGCCAACGCGACGCATCTCTTCGCCACCTACGCGTACCAGATCGGCATCGGCACCGGCCTGCTGAGCGAAGGCGCGGCGATTTCGCTCGCCATGTTCCCCGCGCTGTTGCTGGTCGTCGTGTTCCAGCTCTGGTACATCCGCAAGGTCGAGAACCGGTAAATGATCGAAGGCGCGCGCTGGAAGAAGTGGGTCTGGTTCTACCTGCCGCTCGGCTCGTTCATCGTCGCGCTGCTCTTCCCGTTCTACTGGATGGTGGTGACGACGGTGCGCCCCGACGGCGAGCTCTACCGCCCGTGGAACCATCCGCTCTACTCGCCGTTCTGGACCTCCAACCCGACGCTCGACCACGTCAGGAACCTGCTGCAGGAGACGCTGTTCAGCACGTGGATGTGGAACACGATGCTGATCGCCTTCGTGGCGACGCTGATCTCGCTCTTCTGCGGCGTGATCGCGGGCTACGCCCTCGCGCGGCTCACGTTCCGCTGGGCCGGCATCCTCGGCACCGCGATCTTCGTCACCTACCTCGTGCCGCAGACGCTGCTCTTCATCCCGCTCGCCGAAATCATCCGCGACTACCGCATCGGCGACACGCCGTGGGCGCTGATCCTCACCTATCCCACGTTCCTCATCCCGTTCTGCACCTGGCTGATGATGGGCTACTTCAAGGCGATCCCGAAGGAGCTCGAGGAGTGTGCCCGCATCGACGGCGCGGCGCGCTGGCAGGCGATGGTCTACATCATCCTGCCGATCGCCGTGCCGGGCATCCTCTCGGCCGGCATCTTCGCCTTCACGCTGTCCTGGAACGAGTTCATCTACGCGCTCGTCTTCCTCTCATCGCCCGAGCAGAAGACCGTGCCGGTCGGCGTGACCTCCGAGCTGATCCGCGGCGACGTCTTCTTCTGGGGCGCGCTGATGGCCGGCGCGCTGATCGGCTCGATCCCGGTCGCGATCGTCTATTCGTTCTTCGTCGAGCACTACGTCGCCGGCATGACCGGCTCCGTTAAAGGCTGATGAAAAACCAACCCCCCGCTCGCAAGCTCGCTTCCCCCCTTGACAGGGGGGCGGCGGAAAAACGGAACCCATGGCGCGAGTCCTACTAAAAGACCTCAACAAAGTCTTCGACGGCAACCACGTCGTCAAGAACGTGAACCTCGAGATCGCCGATCGCGAGTTCGTGGTGCTGGTGGGACCTTCCGGCTG
>DATMIG010000479.1:0-2161 GCA_035554335.1 Burkholderiales bacterium | reverse complement strand
CGAGAGGCCGGCGAGGCGCTCGCGCACGAGGAGGATGTCGTCCATCAGCTCGCGCGTCTCCTCGTGCGTCATGCCGGCCGAGGGCTCGTCGAGCAGCAGCAGCTTCGGCTCCGAGACGAGCGCACGGCAGATCTCGATGCGCCGCCGGTCGATCATCGACAGGCCCGCCACCGGGTCGAAAAGGCGCTCGACGAGGGCCGGGCTGAACGTGCCGACGAGCGCGCGCGCCTTCTCGACGTTGGCTTGCAGCTCCGCGCGCAGCGCGTTGCGCCGGAACAGGTTGAACCACAGCCCGTGGTGCAGCAGGCGGTGGTTGCCGATCATGATGTTGTCGAACACCGAGAGCGGCAGCGCGAGGCGCGAGCGCTGGAAGGTGCGCGTGATGCCGGCGCCGTAGATGCGCTGCGGCTTCATCTGCGTCAGTTCCTCGCCCTGGAAGGCGGCACTGCCGCTCGCGCGGTAGAGCCCGGTGAGCGCATTGAAGAAGGTGGTCTTGCCGGAGCCGTTCGGGCCGATCAGGCCGAGGATCTCGCCCTGCGCGAGCTCGAGGTCGAGGCGGTCGAGCGCCACCAGCCCGCCGAATCGCACCGTCAGGCCGGCGCATTTCAGGATCACGAGAAGTACTCGCGTGGCCGGCGCGGAATGAGGCCCTGCGGCCGCACCATGAGGATCACGATCACCAGCACGGCATAGAGCAGGAAGCGGTATTCCTGCAGCGCCTGCAGCTTCTCCGGCATCACCAGCATGATCGCCGCGGCGAGCGCCACGCCCCACGCGTTGCCGAGGCCGCCGAGCAGGACGATCGACACCATGATGAGCGAGTCGCCGAAGGTGAAGCTGTTCGGCGCCACGAAGCCGGTCATCATCGCGTAGGCCGCGCCCGCCACGCCGGCGAAGAAATTGCCGAAGGTGAAGGCGAGGATCTTCCAGCGCGCGACGTCGATGCCGAACACGGCGCAGGCCGTCTCGTCGAGGCGCACGGCGTCGAGGTTCAACCCCACCCAGGAGCGCTCGAGGCGCCGCACCACGACGAACCCCAGCGCGGCAAGCACCAGGCCCATGATCACGTAGTTCGTATAGAAGGAGAAATCGCCGATCGCGGAATTGAGATCCCAGCCGAGGAGGTTCATCCCCTTCACCTGCAGTCCCTGCGGACCGCCGAGCGCGTCGTTTACCTCGACGAACTGGCGGAAGAGGATGCCGAAGGCGACCGTGATCAGCGCGGCGTAATGGCCGCGCGTGCGCAGGATCGGCAGGATGAGGATCGAGCCAACGAGCGCGGCGAGCAGGCCGCCGATGAGGAGCACGAGGATGTGTGGCAGGTGCGGGCCGAGCACGGCGGATGTATAGCCGCCCACGCCGAGGAACGCCGCGCCGGCGAAATTCACCACGCCGGCGTAGCCGAATTGCACGGTGAGGCCGAGGCAGGCGACGGTATAGAAGAGAACGGATGCGAGCATTAGCATCGCGAAGTTCTCTTCCCGGAACAGCCACACGATGGCGGCGAGCGCGACGGCGATCGCGATGCGGCCGCCGGGCTTGTTGGCCTCCAGCGAGCGCGACGCCCGCTCGATCCAGCCGAAGCGTCCCAGCACCGGCACGCCGACCACCGCGACCGCGATGAGACCGAGCACGGCCGTTTGCGATTCGGCGTGCAGGAAGAAGTAGCTGAAGACGGCGATCGCGGCGATGCCGATGAGGCCCGGGACGGTTTTCAGTCTGACCCCCTTATAAGGGGGTCGTGAGCGGAAGGCGAGCGGGGGGTTTTGCTTTTGAAAGCCGAAACCCCCCGGCGCTTCGCGCCACCCCCCTTATCAGGGGGGCAACCCCAGAACCAAACCGTCATACGCGCTCCGCGGTCCTCTCGGCGATCAATCCGGTGGGCCGCCAAGCCATGAACCCGATCACCACGGCAAAAGCGAAGACATCCTTATAAGCGCTCGGCAGGCCCGGGAAGATCGCGGGCAGCGTGACGGCGCCGATGGTCTGCAGCGCGGCGAAGAGGAAGCCGCCGAGGATCGCGCCGTAGATGTTGCCGAGGCCGCCGACCACCGCGGCGGAGAAGCCGATCACGCCGAGAAGGAGGCCGATCGAAAAGTTGATCTCGTTGTAGTAGAGGCCGTTCATCACGCCGGCAAGGGCGGCGAGCGCCGAGCCGAGC
>DATMIG010000478.1:0-11229 GCA_035554335.1 Burkholderiales bacterium | reverse complement strand
TGGCGGCGCAGGTAATCGAACCAGTAGCCGTGGGCCTTGATGAAGAGCCCGCCCCACGCCTGCTCGAACGCGACTGCGGTCGTCGCCGTGTACGGGCCGCGAACGATTTCCGGCACGGCGTCGCCCTGCTTCACGTCTTCGAACCACAGCGTGTCGGCGCCGCGCGGTTTCTCGTGCGCGTAAAGCTCCGCGACCCGGTCGAGATCCTCGCGCGTGTACGGCTTCGCCAGCTCCGTCTTGTTGTACTTGCCCTTGTCGCGGGCGGCGACGCGCTCCACGCGCATGCCCCACGACTCCGCCTGCGCGAGCTCGCGTCCCTCGCCGTTGATGTAGCGGATGTCGGAGAGCTGCTTGAACATCCTTCCCGCAAAGCGGCTGGGCAGCTCGATCAGGTCCTTGAAGGTGACCTGCGGGTCAATGCGCTGCCCGATGCGGATGGGCTCGTGCCAGCGCCAGTGCGAGCCGGCGAAGAACGAGTGCACGCCGGGCAGCCCGCCACGGTAGCCGATCGAAATCCGGCTATACGCATAGAGCTGGCACGGCGGAGCGATCAAGCTGCCGTGGCGCGACTTCGCAGCGTGCGCTTCATCCAGGTAGAGCGGATTGCGATCGCCCGTCGCATGTGCCCAATGCCGGACGGAATCGCGCGTGACCTCGGTGAGGAACGGCGCCTCATTGATCGTGACCTTCTGGCCGATCTTCGAGCGCAGGCGCGCGAGCTCCGCCTCGCTGGCGCGGCCGTGCTGGGGTTTCTCTTCTAGCGTCGAGCTCATTCGCTGGCGACCTTTTCTTTATCGGAGGTTGCAAGAACGCCAGCCGCGATGAGCCGGGCGATGCGGGCTTCGTCCACGCCGGGCAGGCCGCGCAGCACTTCGCGCGTGTGCTCCCCGAGGCGCGGCGGCGGCGTGATTTCGGCTCCCGGGAAGCGCACCGGGGAATCCAGCATGCGCACCGTGCCGGCCGTCGGATGCTTCACCTCGCGCAGGAAGCCGCGCTCGCGCACGATCGGCTGCGCGATCGCCTGACCGATGTTGTTCACCGGGCCGCCGGGCACGTCTGCCGCATCCAGCACCTGCTGCCATTCCGCGCTGGTGCGCGTCTTCATGATGTCGCCGATCAGCTTTTCCAGCTCGGCGCGATTGCGGTGACGGTCCTTCACCGTCTTGAAGCGCGGATCCGCCGAGATGTCCTCGCGGCCGATGGCGCTGCAGAACTTGCGCCAGAACGTGCCGACGTGGAGTGCGAGCACGATGTGGCCGTCGCGCGTCGGCATCAGGCCGTAAGGCACGATGTTGTGGTGGCTGTTGCCCATGCGCCCCGGGTTCTCGCCGGTGACGAGGTGAATGCCGCCGAGATACCCGAGCAGTCCCATGAGCCCTTCGAGCAGGCTGAGATCGATGCGTGACCCTTTGCCGGTCGCGTGGCGCTCGTTCAGGGCGGCGAGCACGCCGATCGCCGCCCACAGCCCGCCCGCGATGTCACCCATCGGCACGCCGAGCTTGGTCGGCGGCCCGTCGGGATGGCCGTTGATGCTCATCACCCCGCTCATGCCCTGCGTGACGAGGTCGAACGACGGCTTGTCCTTCATCGCCCCGGTGGCCCCGAAGCCGCTGATCGAGCACACGATGACGTCGGGCTTCAGCGCCTTCAGCCGCTCGTAGCCCAGGCCCAGGCGCTCGAGGACGCCGGGACGAAAGTTTTCCAGCACCACGTCGCAGCTCGCCGCGAGCTGCAGCAGCAGCTCCTGCCCCTCCGGCGTGCGCGCGTCGAGGGCAACGCTTTTCTTGTTGCGATTGATCGCCAGGAAGTAATGGCTCTCGCCCTGCTGGAACGGCGGAATGGTGCGCGTCTGGTCGCCCGTGGTGGTCTCTTCGATCTTGATCACCTCGGCGCCCAGGTCGCCGAGGATCATGGAGCAGAACGGCCCGGCGAGCACCCGCGACAGATCGAGCACCCGCACGCCGGCGAGCGGGCCTTTCATTCGATCCTCACGCCGGCTGCCTTCACCACGCGGGCGTACTGGTCCATGTCGTGCCGCAGCCGCGCCTCGAATTGTGCCGGGGTGCTGCCGATGCCGTCGAAGCCCTCCTTAGCCAGGCGCGCCTTCATGTCGGCACCGCGGACCTGGCGGCCGATCTCCTCGCTGATCTTCGTGACGATCGGCTGCGGCGTGCCGGCCGGCGCGAGGATGGCGAACCAGTCGACAAGGTCGAAGTCGCGCACGCCCGACTCTTCCAGCGTCGGCACCTGGGGAATCGCGCCCGAGCGCTGGCGGCTGGTCACGGCGAGCGGCTTCAGCTTGCCGGCATTGATGGAGCCGAGCGCTTGCGTGATGGTGCTGAAGTAGACCTCCACCCGGCCGCCCAGCACCTCATTCAGCGCCGGCGCGCCGCCCTTGAACGGCACGTGCACGAGCTTGGTATTGGTCTTCATCGCAAACAGTTCGCCGACGAGATGCGGCGCGGAGCCGTTGCCGGACGACGCGAAGTTCATCGCGCCCGGCTTGCTGCTCGCGAGACCGACCAGCTCCTTGACGTTATTGGCCGGCAGCGACGGCGGCGAGACGAGCACGAAGGGCACCGAGGCGACCAGCGACACCGGCACCAGGTCCTTCAGCGGATCGAACGGGAGCCGATACAGGCTCGGGTTGACCGAGTAGCTCGCCGACACCATGAGGATCGTGTAGCCGTCGGGCGGCGACTTCGCCGCCGCATCGGCGCCGAGCGTGCCGCCCGCGCCGGCCTTGTTCTCGACCACGATCGGCTGGCCCCACGCTTCGCCGAGCTTCTGCCCGAGAAGGCGCGCCAGGATGTCGGTACCGCCCCCCGGCGGGAACGGCACGATGAGGCGCACCGGCTTGTCGGGCCAGGTCTGCGCGTGGGCGGAAAAAGCCGTGAGGAGGAGGAGCGAAGCGAGGAGTCGGATCATGCGGCGATTCTTGCCCATCGCCCGCGGCGCCTTGCGCGCGGCTCGCGTTAAAGTTCGCATAGTGGACTTTCCTGCGCCCCGCCGGCACGGTACCCAGAGCCTCGAGCGCGCCGTTCTCGTCTTGCGCAAGCTCGCGGAGCGAGGCGCGCTCGGCTGGCGGCTGCTCGATCTAGCGGAGCACTGCGACATCGAGCGCACCACCGTGCATCGCATCCTTTCCTCGCTGGTGCGCCAACGGCTTGCCGAGCAGCGCCCCGCGGACCGTCGCTACGTGCCCGGACCGCTTCTCTTCGAGCTCAGCCTCTCGATGCCTTCGCACGCCGCGTTCCAGGCGGCCTGCGCGGCGCCGCTCGCGCGGGTCGTGAAGCGCCTCGGCGGTGTCGGCTACGTGAGCCTGCGCAGCGGGGCCGAATTCGTCTGCACCGCGCGCGCCGGCGTGCCGATGAAGGCGCTGACCATCCGGGTCGGCAGCCGGCGGCCGCTTATGACCGCCGTGGGCGGCATCGCCATCCTGATCGCGCTGCCGAACGACGAACGGCGGCGCCTGGTGGCCGAGAACCGCCGCGAGCTGGCGCGCTTTCCCGCCGCCCGGCGGCGCGATCTGGAGTCGACGCTGCGGCGATCGCAGTCGCGCGGTTATGCGATCAGCCAGGGAGAGATCGTTCCGGGCATCGGCGCCTGCGGCGTCCCGATAGGCTCGTTTGCCGCCGTCACTCTGGTCAAAGCTCTGGAAGACATGCCGCCGTCGCGCGTGCCGGACGTGGTGGCAGCGCTCAAGGAATGCGCTGCGCAAGTGGAGGCCATCCGGGACCTAAAATCCACTTCGTGAACCAGCCCGCCGAGCACACACCCATGATGCAACAGTATCTCCGCATCAAGGGCGAGCATCCGGACATCCTCGTCTTCTACCGGATGGGCGACTTCTACGAGCTCTTCTACGACGACGCCGAGAAGGGCGCGCGCCTCCTCGACATCACCCTCACGCAGCGGGGCCAGTCGGCGGGCGCGCCGGTGAAGATGGCCGGCGTGCCGGTGCATTCGGTCGAGCAGTACCTCGCGAAGCTGGTGAAGCTCGGCGAGTCGGTCGCGATCTGCGAGCAGGTGGGCGACGTCGCCACCGCCAAGGGCCCGGTCGAGCGGCAGGTGACGCGCATCGTCACGCCGGGCACGCTGACCGACTCGTCGCTGCTCGAAGACAAGGCCGACAACATCCTGCTCGCCCTCTCCCGCGACCGTTCTTCCGTGGGACTGGCGTGGCTCAGCCTCGCCAGCGGTACCTTGCGCGTCGCGGAAGTCGCGCCGCAGGCGCTGGACAACGAGCTGCGCCGCATCGCGCCCGCCGAGGTGCTGGTCGCCGACGGCGTGCACATGGACGGCTACTTCGCCACGCGTCTTCCGGCCTGGCATTTCGACGTCGAGAGCGGCAAGCGCCGCCTCCTCAAGCAGCTCGGCGCCGCCAGCCTCGCCGGCTTCGGCGTCGAGGACTTCAGCCTCGCGATCGGCGCCTCCGGCGCGCTGCTCGAATATGCCGCCAAGACACAGGGCCAGGCGCTTGCCCATGTCACCGCCGTCACGGCCGAGCGCGCCGGCGAATACGTCCGCCTCGACGCTGCGACGCGCCGCAACCTGGAGCTCACCGAGACCCTGCGCGGCGAGCCATCGCCCACCTTGTTCTCATTGCTCGACGAGTGCGCCACCGGCATGGGCAGCCGGCTGCTGCGGCACTGGCTGCACCACCCGCTGCGCGGCCGCGAGGCGCTCAAGCATCGCCACGAGGTCCTCGCCTGCCTGGTCGACTCGTTCAGCGACGTCCATAAAGCGCTGCGCGGTTTCTCGGACGTCGAGCGCATCACGGCGCGCGTCGCGCTGAAGAGCGCCCGCCCGCGCGAGCTCTCCGGCCTGCGCGACAGCCTCGCGCTGCTGCCGGACCTGCGCACCGCGCTGAATCGGGGGCAGAGCCCTATCCTTCTTCAGCAACTGGTCGCCGACCTTGCCTCACCGCACGGCTGCATCGACCTGCTGCGCAAGGCATTGAAGGACGATCCCGCGGCGCGCATCGTGGACGGCGGCGTGATCGCCGACGGCTACCACGCCGAGCTCGACGAGCTGCGCGGCCTCCAGGGCGACGCCGGCGCCTTCCTCACCGCGATGGAGGCCAAGGAGCGCGAGCGGACGGGCATCCCGAACCTGCGCGTGGCGTACAACTCGGTGCATGGCTATTACATCGAGGTGACGAACGCGCAGGCGGACAAGGTGCCGACCGACTACCGTCGCCGCCAGACGCTGAAGAACGCCGAACGCTACATCACCCCCGAGCTGAAGGCGTTCGAGGACAAGGCGCTGTCGGCGCGCGACCGCTCGCTCGCGCTGGAGAAGTCCCTCTACGACGCGCTGCTCGAGGAGCTGAACGAGCACGTGCCGGTGCTTCAGCGCATCGCGCGGGCGCTGGCGCAGGCCGATGTGCTCGCCTCCTTCGCCGCCACGGCGAGCAAGCGCAACTACGTGCGGCCGCAATTCACGCAAGAGCGCGGCATCGAGATCGAGGGCGGGCGGCATCCGGTGGTCGAGGCGCAGATCGAGAACTTCATCGCCAACGATTGCCGTCTGTCACCGACCCGGTCCCTGTTATTGATCACGGGCCCCAACATGGGCGGCAAGTCGACCTTCATGCGCCAGGTCGCGCTCATCACTCTGATGGCGCACATCGGCTCGTTCGTGCCGGCGCGCGCCGTGCGCCTCGGGCCGATCGACCAGATCTTCACGCGCATCGGCGCAGCCGACGATCTCGCGGGCGGACGCTCGACCTTCATGGTCGAGATGACCGAGAGCGCGTCGATCCTCCACAACTCGACCGCCAACAGCCTCGTGCTGATGGACGAGGTCGGGCGCGGCACCTCGACCTTCGACGGCCTCGCGCTCGCGTGGGCGATCGCCCGGCACCTCGTCGAGCGCAACCGCTCGCTCAGCCTCTTCGCCACCCATTACTTCGAGATGACGCGCCTGGCGCTCGAGTACAAGGAGGTGGCGAACGTCCACCTCGACGCGGTCGAGCACAAGGACACGGTCGTCTTCCTCCACGCCGTGGAAGAAGGCCCGGCGAGCCAGAGCTACGGCCTGCAGGTCGCGGCGCTGGCGGGCGTGCCGAAAGAGGTGATCCGCCGCGCGCGGAAATACCTCGAGCTGCTGGAAGAATCGGCGGTGAGCCGCGGCGGCCAGGATGATCTGTTTTCCAAGACAAAGACCATCGAGACCGAGCCCGCGCTCGACCCGCTGCGCGAGGAGATGGGCAAGGTGAATCCGGACGAGCTCACGCCGCGCGAGGCGCTCGAGCTCCTCTACCGCCTGAAGAAACTGTAGGAAATCGGGATCAGGGAATTAGCGCCCTGACCCCGAATTCGGGTTCTACTGCTTTGGCTTTAGACCGAGGAACTTCGCGGCTTCGGCGAGCTGCTTCACCTGCTCGTCGATCGACTGGGCGAATTCGGCGGCGTCGCCCGGGGTGTTGAGCTGGGCGGTCGACTGCAGGCGCTCGGCGATCAGCGCATCCTTGGAGAGGGTCTTGATGTCGGCGCCGATGCGGTTCTTCGCCGCGTCGGGCAGGTTGCTCGAGCGCGCGGCGATGATGCCGACCAGGCCTTCGAAGTTGAGGCCCGGATAGCCGAGCTCCGCCACCGTCGGCAGATCCAGCCCCGGCACGCGATGGCGCGCCTGTACGGCGAGCAGCTTCACCCGCCCGCCCTGCGCCTGTGCCCGCACGATGGCATACGCCGAGCTGTAAAGCTGGATGCGCCCGTTGACGAGGTCGTTGGTCGCCTCGGCCGGGTTCTTGTAGCGCACATGCGCGGCCTCGATGCCCTGCTTCTTGAGGAAGCCCTCGAGGATGATGTCGGTCATGGTGACCGCGGTGGTCCAGTTGAGCGAGCCTTGCTTCTCCTTGGCCTGGTCGAGGAGCTCCTTCAGCGAGCCCACGTTCATGCTGGCCGGCACACCCAGCGTGACCACGGTGCCGGAAACGCGCGCTACGGGCACCAGCTCCTTCGGGTCGTACGGCAGGCGGTCGAAGCTGTAGGGATGGCCGACGAAGTTCGCCGTCGGACCCCAGAGCAGCGTGTGGTCGTCCTTCGCCTGGATCACCGCGTTGATGGCGATCACGCCGTCGCCGCCGGGGCGGTTGTCGATGATGACCGGCTGGCCCCACAGCTTGGTGAGGCGATCGGCATAGAGGCGCGCGCCGATGTCGGCGCCCGAGCCGGGTCCGAGCGAAAGGATCATCCGCACCGGCTTGTGCGGCCAGGTCTGCTGCGCTTGCAGCGGTAATGAGAGCGCGGCGACTGCGATGGCCGCAAAGATGCGCACGACGGGTTTCACTATTCGAATCCTCCTGGTCGTTATACTGGGCCGCTTCTATATCCGCGGCGAGCCATGCCTGCAATAAGCAAGATCGGAATTCTCGGCCTCGGCAAGATGGGCGCGCCGATGGCCAAGCACCTGCGCGCCAAAGGTTACAACGTTTTCGGCTACGACCCCGTTGACGAAGCTCGCCGCGCCGCCGAGTCGCTCGGCATTTCGCTGCTCGATTCGCCGCGCGAGGTCGCGCGCGCCAGCGACGTCGTGATCGTGGTGGTGGGCTTCGACCATGAAGTGGAAGCCGTCGTCTACGGCGCCAACGGCATCGTGGAAGGCGCCCGCCCGGGGCTCATCGTTGCCATCGGCTCCACGGTGGCGCCGACGTATACCCGGAAGCTGGCCGAGCGCCTGCGCAGCCGGAAGATGGTGCTGCTCGACATCCCGCTTGCGCGCGGCGAGGCGGCCGCGGTCGCCGGCAAGCTCCTCATCTATGGCGCGGGCGACGAGGCCGCCTTCGAGGCGTGCCGGCCCGCCTTTAGCGCCTTCGCCTCCGACATCTTCCATCTCGGCGCCGCCGGCGCCGGCCAGGTCGGCAAGATGGTGAACAACCTCCTCCTCTGGGCGTGCACGTCGGCGAACGACGAAGGCCTGCGCCTGGGCGAAGCGCTCGGCGTCAACGCAGACAAGATGCGCGCCGCGCTGCGCGCCGGCAGCGGCCAGAACTGGGCGATGGACAACCGCGCCGAGCTCTCCGGCATGCCGTGGGCCGAGAAGGACATGAGCATCGTGCTGCACGAGGCGGATTTGGCGCGCCTCGCGCTGCCGCTCTGCGGCAGCATCAAGGAGACGATCAAGGACCTGAAGATCCGCATGGGTCTCGGCCTTCCCCGCGGATTCGAATGATCGATATCGGGGCCAACCTCACGCATGCCAGCTTTCGCGACGACCTGGAAGCGGTCGTCGCACGCGCGAGGAGCGCCGGCGTCGACACACTGGTGGTGACCGGCACGACCGTGGCGGAGAGCCGCACGGCGGCGCAGATCGCCGAGCGCTTCGATCTCTACGCCACCGCCGGCGTCCATCCTCACCATGCGCGCGAATGCGATGCATCGACGCTGCCCTCCCTGCGGGAGATCGCCAGGAACGCACGCGTGGTCGCCATCGGCGAATGCGGCCTCGACTTCAACCGCAACTATTCGCCGCATCCGGACCAGGAGAAGTGGTTCGTTGCCCAGCTCGAGCTCGGCCTCGAGCTCGGCATGCCGCTTTTCCTGCATTCGCGCGATGCGCATCCGCGCTTCGCCGAGATCCTGCGGGCTCACCAAGTGAGCAAAGCGGTGGCCCACTGCTTCACCGGCGAGCGCGAGGAGCTGGTCGCGTATCTCGAGCTCGGCCTGTATGTCGGCATCACCGGCTGGATCTGCGACGAGCGCCGCGGCCAGCACCTGCTCGAGCTGGTGCGCGAGATCCCGCGCGACCGGTTGCTGCTCGAGACCGACGCACCCTATCTCACGCCGCGCGACCTGCGGCCGCAGCCCAAGGCGCGGCGCAACGAGCCGGCGTTCCTGCCGCACATCCTCGCCACCGTGGCGCGCGCGCTCGGGCGGCCGGCGGAGGAAGTGGCGCAGGAGACGACCCGCAACGCGCAGACGCTCTTCGGCATCCGTGAATCTCGCGCAGCTGCTCACGAAAAGCGCACGGCTCGCGCCTGACTCGCGCGCCATCGCGCTCGGCAAGACGCCGGTCGTCTCGTACGGCCAGCTTGGCGACCGCGTCTCGCGCCTCGCGGGCGGCCTGCGCGCGAAGCTGAACCTCGCGCCGGGCGACCGCGTCGGCATCGCGGCCAAGAACTGTCCCGAGTACTACGAGCTCATGTTCGCGTGCTGGCACGCCGGCCTGGTCGCCGTGCCGATGAACGCGAAGCTGCATCCGAAGGAGCTCGCCTACATCGTCGAGAACTCGGGCGCGCAGGCGTGCTTCACCTCGAGCGAGCTCTCGATCCCGCAGGCGCTGCCGATCACCGAGCTCGCCAGGCTGAATGGCGAGCCGATGCCGGCGGCGGACGTGAGGCCGGACGACGGCGCGTGGCTCTTCTATACGAGCGGCACGACCGGCGTGCCGAAGGGCGCGACGCTTACGCATCGCAACCTGCTCTTCATGACGCACGCGTATTTCGCCGACATCGACCAGCTCGGCCCGAACGACTCGATCCTGCATCCGGCGCCGCTCTCGCACGGCTCCGGCTGCTACGCCATCCCGCACTTCGCCGCGGGCGCCGTCAACGTCATCCCGGAAAGCGCGAGCTTCGAGCCGTGGGAGATCTTCGACCTCCTCGACTACTGGCACGGCTCGTCCTTCTTTGCCGCACCCACGATGGTGGTGCGCCTGCTCGCGAGCAAGGCCGCGCGGCCGCCCAAGCACCTGAAGACGCTGATCTACGGCGGCGCGCCGATGTACGTCGCCGACTCGCTGCGCGCCATCGAGCTCTTCGGCTCGCGCCTCTACCAGCTCTTCGGCCAGGGCGAGGCGCCGATGACCATCACCGGCCTGCCGCAGGACATGCACCGCAAGGACGCGATGGAGCGGCTGGCCACCTGCGGCTTCGCGCGGACCGGCTGCGAGGTGAAGATCGTGGACGGCGACGAGCGCGACCTGCCGGCGGGCGAGCTCGGCGAGATCGTCACGCGCTCCGACTGCGTGATGGCCGGCTACTGGCAGAACCCGGAGGCGAGCGCGAAGGCGCTGCGCGGCGGCTGGCTGCATACCGGCGACGTCGGCAGCATGGACGCAGCCGGCTTCCTCACCATTCGCGACCGCTCGAAGGACATGATCATCTCGGGCGGCTCCAACATCTACCCGCGCGAGATCGAGGAAGTGCTGCTGCGCCATCCGGCGGTGGCCGAGTGCTCGGTGATCGGCCGCCCGCACGCGGAATGGGGCGAGGAAGTCGTCGCCTTCGTGGTAGCGAAGCAGGCCGTAAGCACCGAAGAGCTGGACCAGCTCTGCCTCGACAACATCGCGCGCTTCAAGCGGCCGCGGGAATATCGCTTCGTCGAAGCGCTGCCGAAGAACAACTACGGGAAGGTACTGAAGACGGAGCTGCGAAAGCTCGTCGCCCCGCTGAAATAGGGGTCAGACCCCTATTCAAAATTAATTGGGGTCTGACCCCAATTACCGGCGGAAGAGGCCCCGCGGGGTCGCGGTGGGGTCGTCCATCAAGTACGTCTCGACGACCTTCTGCTCGGCGGTCGACAGGTAGACCACGAACCATTTCGGATAGCCGTATCCCCGCACCCACATCGGGTAGGTCCAGGACGTGCGGCCCGAGCGCGCGTATTTCTCGGGCTGGTAGGGCGGGCCGAGGAGCTCGTAGACCTGCTCGGCGGACCACCCCGGCACGACCTGCTGGATGTTGCCCTCGACCAGGCGCTGCTCCATCGCCATCAGCGTGCCGTCGGGCGCGATGCGCGCCGCATAGTTGGCGCGGCCGTACGGGAGCTGCGGATACCAGTAGATCGTCTGGCCGTCCGGGCCGGCGCGCTTGTCGGCGGGCTGGCCCATCACCATCTCCACGTCGTGTACCGTGGACTCGCCGGGCCGCAGGGTGTAGCCGTCGACGTTCGCGCAGGCGGCGAGGAGAACGAGGGTGAATGCGGCGAGGAGCTTCACCCCATTTAGGACGCTATTCGCCCTTGCCGGGTTCGGGGGTGAAGTACTTCTGGTACTTGTCCGCCTCGCCCTTGTGCTCGTCGGCATCGGCGGGCGGCGTGCCCTTGCGCGTGATGTTGGGCCACTTCACGGCGAAATCGGCGTTCACCTTGAGCCACTTCTCCGCCTTGGCATTCGAGTCGGGCACGATCGCCTCCGGCGGGCACTCCGGCTCGCACACCCCGCAGTCGATGCATTCGTCGGGGTGGATGACCAGCATGTTGTCGCCCTCGTAGAAGCAGTCGA
>DATMIG010000477.1:0-14804 GCA_035554335.1 Burkholderiales bacterium | reverse complement strand
GCTTCCCGTTCCAGGACGAAATCTTCGACTTCGTCGCCTCGCACTCCAAGGTCTTCGTGGTCGAGCAGAACCGCGACGCCCAGCTGAAGACCCTGCTCGTCAACGACGCCGGCATCAACCCGGCGAACCTGATCTCGATCCTGCACTACGACGGCACGCCGATCACCGCGCGCTTCATCCAGAAGGAAATCGCCGAAGTGGTCTCGGCGCTCAACGTGCGGCCGATCAAGAAGGACAAGGCCGCCTGAATTCGGGGTCAGGGCGCTAATTCACCGTCCGTTAGCGCCCTGACCCCGATTACGCTTCGAGTGATCAGCCCGAGGTACTAGCCGCCGCGGCGCACGAAAGCCGCGAAGTCGGCCGCCGGCACGGCGCGGCTGACGAGGAAGCCCTGCATCTCGTCGCAGCCGTGCGCCTGCAGGAACGCGTGCTGCTGCCCCGTCTCCACGCCTTCGGCGACGAGGTGCATGCGCAGGCTCTTCCCCATGGCGATGATGGCGCGCGCGATCGCCGCGCTCTCGGCGTCGGCCGGCAGGCCGGACACGAACGAGCGGTCCACCTTGAGGATGTCGATCGGGAAGCGCTTGATCTGCGAGAGCGAGGAGTAGCCGGTGCCGAAGTCGTCGAGCGCGACGCGCACGCCGAGCGCGCGCACGCGGCCGAGCACCTGCGCCGCGCGCTCGATGCTCTCGGCGACCAGGCTTTCCGTGATCTCGAGCTCGAGCAGCTCCGCCGGCAGGCCGCGCGCGGCGAGCGTGTCCGCCACGTGCCGCGCCAGGTCGTCGCCCGAGAACTGGCGCGCCGACACGTTGACCGCGATGCGCAGCGGCGCAAGCCCCTGCGTGCGCCAGGCCACCGCCTGCGCGCACGCCGTGTCGATCGCCCAGCGGCCGATGTCGACGATCATGCCGGTCTCCTCGGCGAGCGGGATGAACTCGCCCGGCGGCACGAGGCCGAGCTCCGGGTGCTGCCAGCGGATGAGCGCCTCGGCGCCGGTGACGCGGCCGGTCTCCACCGACACGCGCGGCTGGTAGTGCAGCACCAGCTCGTCGCGCTCCAGCGCCCGGCGCAGCGCCGTCTCCATCGCCAGGCGCTGGATCGAGCGCCGGTCGGCCTCGAGGTGGTGGAACTTGAAGTTGTTGCGCCCGGCCGCCTTGGCGCTGTACATCGCCACGTCGGCCGCCTTCATGAGCGCCTGCTCGTCGGAGCCGTCGTGCGGATAGAGCGCGATGCCGACCGAGCCGGTGAGCGCGAGCTCCTGGCCGCCGGCCGCCATCGGCCGCGCCAGCGCGGCGAGCACCTTGCGCGCCGCGGCCTCGGCCTGCGGCGGGCCCTCCAGCTCCGGGATCATCACCACGAACTCGTCGCCGCCGAGGCGCGCCACCACGTCGCTCGAGCGCAGCGTCTCGCGCAGCCGCCGCGCCGCCTGGATGATCACCTGGTCGCCGACCTCGTGGCCGAGCGTGTCGTTGATCACCTTGAAGCGGTCGAGGTCGACGAACATCACCGCGAGCGCGCGGCCGTGGCGCGCGGCGCTCGCGCGGGCGCCGTTCAGGAGCTCGCTGAACGAGGTGCGGTTGGGCAGCGCGGTCAGCTCGTCGTGCGTCGCGAGGTGGCGGATGCGCTGCTCGTCCACCTTGCGCTTGGTGATGTTGCGGCCGACGCCGCGGTAGCCGGTAAAGGCGCCGGCCTCGTCGAACACCGGCTCGCCGCTCACGCTGTACCACGCCTCGGCGCCGGAGCTGTCGATGCGGCAGAGCTCGAGGTCGTGGAAGGGCTGGTGGGCGGCGAGGAGGGCGCGGTGCGCCTTCCAGTCGGCCGCCGTCATGTTGGTGTGGTCGATCTCCCAGCGCCGGCGGCCGATGGCGTCCATGGCGAGGCCGCCGGCCGAATCGACGACGGAAGTGAAGCGGTATTCCGCGTCCTGCTCCCAGAAGACGTCGGAGGAGAGCTCGCACAGGCTGCGGAAGCGCGCCTCGCTCGCGCGCACCGCCGCTTCCGCCTTCGCACGGCGCACGAGCTGGCCGATCTGGCCGCCGAGGAGCTGCATGGTCTGCAGCAGGCTCTCGTCCGGCTTGCGCCGCTCGCGGCTGGTGAACATGAAGAGGCCGATCATCTCGTCCTGCGCGAGCACCGGCACCGCGAGCGCCGAGCGCACGCCGGTGTCGGCGGCCGTCCAGCGCGGCACCGCGCGCTGGTCCTGCTCGATGTCTTCGGCCCAGACCGGCGCGCGATCCTGCCAGGCGTGGCCGACCACGCCGTAGCCGGGGCGGTACTCCATGGCGCGGGCGAGCTCGAGATAGTGCGCGGCGAGCGGATGGTCGACGTGCCAGTCGGTCAGGTGGCGCAGCTGCGAGCCGCGCATCTCGAGGTAGCGCCCGGTATCGAAGCGCTCGACTTCGCAGACCGCCTGGATCGCCGCGCGCAGCGCCGAGGGCACGTCGGGCGCGGCGTCGAAGGCACGCGCCACGCGCTGCTCCAGCCGCGCGAGCGCCTCGGCGCGCTTCAGCCCCGTGATGTCCGTGAGCGTGGTGACCGCGCCGTAGGGCGCGCTGCTGTCGGGGTCGAAGAGCGGCGCGGTGTTCGCCGCCACCCAGGTGGTCAGGCCGCTCTCGCGGCGGATGCCGATGAGGCGGCCGGCGACCGTCTTGCGGCTCTGCACCGCGCGCTCGGAGGCGCGATCCGCCGGGCCGATCGGCACGCCGCTCTCGTCCACGCAGGGCAGGAGCGCCACGAAGCCGGGCGCGCCGATCAGCCGTTCCTTCGGCAGGCCGAGGATGCGCTCGGCGGCGCCGTTCGCCGAGACGATGCGCGCCTCGCGGTCGTAGACGAGGATCGCCTCGTTCGCCGACTCGACGATGGTGCGCAGGCGCACGCGCTCCTCGCGCAGCGCCTCCTCGGCGCGCTTTCTCTCGAGGAACTCCCCCACCTGCGAGCCGAGGCCGACGATCATGGCGAGCAGCCGCTCGTCGACCGGGCGGCGCTCCTGGCTGTTGAAGGACAGCACGCCGACCGTGTGGCCGCCGGCCTTCAACGGGAAGACGAAGGCGCCGAGCGGCGAATGACCTTTCATGCGCGAGCGCAGGATCGCGCGCGCATCCTGCGTCGTGTCCGACACCCAGATCGGCTCGCCGGTCTCGAGCACCGTGCCGACCAGTCCGCGCCCGCGCGGATACTCGACGCGCCGCGACAGCTCGAGGAAGCGCTGCACGCGCGGCTCGCCGATGCCCCAGTCTTCCTCCTGGCGCAGGAACGCGCCGTCGCCGAACGGCCGCAGGTAACGGCCGCAGTCCCAGTCCTCCGACTCGCAGATGGCGCGGATCACCGCGCGGACGGCGGTGCGCGTGGAGTCGGCGTCGGCGATCGTCGCCGCCACCGAGAGCGCGAGCGTGCGCAGCTGCTCCTCGCGCCGCGCGCCGCTGACATCGGCGCTGACGGCGAAGAGGCCGCGCACCCCGCCGCCTTCGCCGATATAAGGCGTGAGCTCGACCTCGATCTGCCGGCGGCTGCCGTCCCGCATGGGGCGTATGCGCCGGTAGGTGATCCGCTCGCCGGCGAGCGCCTTGTCGAAGTGCGGCTTGACCTCCTGGTAGGGGCCCTCGCCGATGATCTCGCGCAGCGGCCGGCCGACGAGGCTCTCGGCCGAGCGGCCGATGAAGTCGACAAAGCGCCGGTTGGCGGCGCGGCAGACCAGGTTCTCGTCGTAGGCGATGCACATCGCCGGGATGCTGTCGGCGATGAGCCGCAGCCGGGCCGCGTCATCCCATGCCACCCCCCCGTGGACGCCGACCGATTGCGCGGCCTTCCCAGCGTCTCCCATGCATCTCCCCCTTGCTTCCCCGCAGCGTACCGCGTCCGGCGCGCGGTATGATGGGGGCATGCGAAAAAGAAGCTAACAACAATCGCTTGAACAAGGAATTTGACCCATGACGTACGTCGCCAAGCCGAAGCTCCACCACCCGACCCTCGCCAAGAACAAGATCGGCTTTACGCGCCGCGACTACGAAGGCAAGGTCAGCACCCTCTGCGCCGGCTGCGGCCACGACTCGATCTCCGCGGCGCTCATCCAGGCGTTCTGGGAGATGGACATCCAGCCGCACCGCGTCGCCAAGCTCTCCGGCATCGGCTGCAGCTCGAAGACCCCCGACTACTTCCTCGGCCAGTCGCACGGCTTCAACACCGTGCACGGCCGCATGCCGTCGGTCCTCACCGGCGCCAACCTCGCGAACAGCGAGCTCGTTTATATCGGCGTGTCCGGCGACGGCGACTCCGCCTCGATCGGCCTCGGCCAGTTCGCGCACGTCATGCGCCGCGGCGTGAACATGACCTACATCCTCGAGAACAACGGCGTCTACGGCCTCACCAAGGGCCAGTTCTCCGCCACCGCCGACAAGGGCAGCAAGGCGAAGAAGGGCGCGACCAACAAGGACGCCGCCGTCGACACCGTGAGCCTCGCGCTCCTGATGGGCGCCACCTTCATCGCGCGCAGCTTCTCGGGCGACAAGAAGCAGCTCATCCCGCTGGTGAAGGCCGCCATCGCGCATCCGGGCGCGGCGTTCATCGACGTCATCAGCCCGTGCGTCGCCTTCAACAACCACGCCGGCTCGACCAAGAGCTACGACTACGTCCGCGAGCACAACGAGGCCGTCAACCGCCTCGACTTCTGGCCGACGCGCGAGGCGATCGGCGCCGACTACGCCGAGGGCGACGTCATCGAAGTCCCCGCCGGCGCCGAGGGCAGCATCATTCGCCTGCGCAAGCTCGCCACCGACTACGACCCGACCGACAAGGTCAACGCCATCACCCACATCGCCCGCGCCGCGGAAAAGGGCGAGGTCCTGACCGGCCTGCTGTACGTCTCACCCGAGGCCGAAGACCTCCACGCCCACCTCAACACCGACAAGAGGCCGTTCAACAAGCTCGGCGCGAAGGAGCTGTGCCCGGGGTCGGCGTTGCTGGACAAGATCAACGCCGCTTTGCGGTAAACATCGGAAGCGCGGGCGCGTCGGCTAACTGCCCGTAGCGATCGGCGGCAGGTCGCTGAACAATTCGACGAAGACGCCTCGCAGCCAGCGGTTGGCCGGATCGTCGTGATAGCGCTCGTGCCAGAAAAGGCGAATGTCGAACGACGGCAGCTTGAGCGGCGGCTCGAGCAGCTTCAGGGGAAGCACTTTCGCGAACTGATCGGCGACGCGACTCGACATCAGGACGAGAAGATCGGAGCTCGCGATGACCATCGGCAGCACCATGAACTGCGGAACCGAGAGCTTCACCTCGCGCTGGACTCCCTGCTTGTTCAGCCAGCGGTCGAGGAGCTCGTGCGCGAGACCGGCTTCGTCGGCGAGGGCGTGCGGTGCTGCCGCGAATGCTTCGGCGGTCATGCCGTCCTTGAACAGCGGATGGCCGCGGCGCACGACGCAGAGGTAAGTCTCCCGGAAGAGGCGTTTCTGCTTGAAGCCCGCGACCAGGCCGGTGAAGGAGCCGACTGCCAGGTCGACTTCGCCAGATTCCAGCGAAGCGTGCAAAGCCTTGGAAGGAAAAGCGCGGGCGCGGATCTTGACGTGCGGCGCGACTTCCTTCAGCCGCGCCAGGAGCCGCGGTAGCACCACGAGCTGGCCGTTGTCGCTGATGTAGAGGTTGAAGGAACGCCGCGACGTCGACGGCTCGAAGTCGGTGTGGCGCTCGAAGGCGCCGTTGAGCGCCTCGAGCGCGGTGCGCACGGATGATGCGAGCCGCGCGCCGTAGGGCGTGGGCCGCATGCCGCTGGAGGTGCGCACGAACAGCGGGTCGTTGAGCTGCTGGCGCAACCGCGCGAGCGCGTGACTCGCCGCCGGCTGCGTCAGGCCGACGCGTTCCGCCGCCTCCGTCAGGCTGCCGCTCGTCGCGATCTCGTTGATCAGGCGCAGCTGGCTGACCTGCAGGCTGCCCGTATGCATGAAGTTCATGATACCTATGCCTCGCATGCCATGGACAAGTTGACGGGCTGGGTTCTAATTGGCGAACCTGCAACCGCGCCCGAGGTCCCTTCGATGGCAATTGCGCACTCCACCGGCCGTATAACGTCCGCCGACGTCTCGATTCACTTCAGGAAGCTCGGTAAGCCGGGTCGTGTGCCGGTGCTCATCGTCCACGGGCTGTCTTATTGCTCCTGGGATTGGCTGGAGCCGGCTCGCGACTTGTCGTCCGACCGCGAGGTGGTGGCCATGGACATGCGAGGCTTCGGTGATTCCGACTGGAGCCGGGGCAAGGATTATTCGGTTCCGACGATGGGCGAGGACATCGGCCGCGTGCTCGACCACCTGGGCTGGAAGAAGGTCGCCCTCGTCGGCCATTCGATGGGCGGCCGCAGCACCACGTATATGGCCGCCAAGCATCCGGAGCGCATAGCCGGCCTCGCGCTCGTCGATTTCACGCCGGAGAACGCCCCGGCAGGCTCCAAGAGAGTCGCGCAGGCCGTGGCTAACGTGCCCGACAAGTTCGCGAGCATCGACGAGGCGATGGCTTATTTCGGCCAGAGCACCCGCGAACGCTTTGAGCATTACCTCAAGCCGGTAAGTGGCGGCTTCATCGTCAAGCGCGATACCCATTTCCGCGATCAATTCAGAAAGCTCATCGAGACAGGTGAGCGCCCGAAGCTGGGCGTGGACATGTGGCAGCTCATCGGCGAGGTGCGCTGCCCGATCCTTTCCATGCGTGGCAGCAAGTCCGACATGTATGCGCCCGAGACGAAGGAAAAGATGCGCGCGGCGAATCCGCGCCTGTCGGTGGTCGAAGTGGACGCCGGCCACAACATCGCGGGAGAAAATCGCGCCGGCTTCCTGCGGGCCCTGCAGCCTTTCCTCGACACGCTCGAGCAGGAGGCCAGCCGTGTTTACTAGAGGTGTCGATCACCTGGCGATCGTCGCCGACGACATGCCGGCGGCGATGGACTTCTATACGCGCGTGATGGGGTTCCGCCTGGTGCACGTTCGCCGCGTGCCCTACGAGCGCGATCGCGGCCAGCCGCCTTACGACAACCTGCGGCATTACTTCTTCGATATGGGCAATGACTCGCTCTTTGCGGTCTTCGAGTATCCGAAAGGTCTGCCCCGGCAAAATCGCGACCATGTCGGAGGCATGCAGCACGTCGCCTTCCACGTGCGGCCCGAGAGGTTCGACGCGCTGATCGAGCGCGTAAAGGCCAGCGGGGTGGACGTGATCGGCCCCGTGCCGCTAGGCGGGCGCTTCTGGTCCGCGTACCTCTACGACCCGTTCGGCATCCGGCTCGAGTTCGCCACCGATCGCAGCGGCGTGGAACAGGGTGTCGTGGAATCGGTGCTGCAGACCGAGGAAGAGGCGCGTGCCGAGCTGCAAACGCTGTTCTCCGATCCGGCGGAAATCGAGAAGTGGCTGGCGCAAATGCCTCTCAAGAAAGAGGCGCACGCCGTTTAGTTGAGCGAGGAGGCTCACTTCATGAAGCGGTTTCTGCATTTCAGCATGGCGCTATGCCTGTCGGTTCTGCCTGCGCTCGCGGTCGCACAGGCGGAGCGTTCCTATCCGCAGAAGGCGATCAAGATCATCGTGCCGTTCCCGCCGGGCGGTACCTCGGACATCCTGGGCCGCGTCCTGAGCGAGAGGCTGTCGGACGCGTGGGGCCAGCCGGTGATCGTCGAAAACCGAGGGGGCGGCGGCGGCAGCATCGGCATGGACGCGGTGCGCAAGGCCTCGCCCGACGGTTACACGCTCGCCCTGGCGAACCAGTTCATCGTCACGACCTCGGTGCTGAACAAAAGCGTGTCGTTCGATGTCGAGCGCGATTTCGAGGGTGTCGCGCTCGTCGCCACCACGCCGCTCGTCCTCATAGCCAATCCTTCGGTGAAGGCGGCGAACCTGCGGGAGCTGACGGACCTCCTGAGAAGCAACCCGAAGAAATTCGCGTACGCATCCTGCAGTTTGGGCAGCCCGCTGCACTTCGCCGGCGAGGAATACAAGTTCCTCGCAAAAGTGAGCATGCTGCACTCGCCGTACCGCGGCTGCGCGCCGGCGGTCGTCGACGTCATCGCCGGACAAGTGCAGCTCGGCGTGGTGACCTTGGGCAGCGCGCTGCCCCACGTGAAGAGCGGAAAGCTGAAGGCCATCGCGACCACCGGGGCGCAGCGCGCCTCCGCGGCGCCCGAAATCCCGACCTTCCGCGAGTCCGGCGTGCAGGGCCTCGAGAGTTACGAGCTGGATAGCTGGTACGGCATCCTCGCCCCGGCGGGCACACCGCCCGAAGTGCTGAACGTCCTCACGCCCGAGGTCATGAAGATCATGCAGCAGCCCGACGTCCAGACCAAACTGTCGGCGGCGGGCTTCGACCGGCTGATCGGCGACGGCAAGCAGCTGGTGAAGATCATCAACGACGATTTCAGCAACTTCCGCAGGATCGCCAGGGTTGCTCACATCAGCCTCGAGTGACTGCATGAGCGCTGCACATGAGCTGCATGCGCTCCATCGAATGGACACTGCGGCGGCATCCTTTCTACAGTGGCATCTCATTTCCTACTGACGAGGATCAGCATGGCGAGCGCGCTTATCAAGATGGATGCCACCCCGACCGGAATGCGGTTGAACGACTGGGTGGCGATGGAAGAAGGGCTCTTCGCGAAGGAAGGGCTCGACGTGAAGGTTGACTGGGAAGTGCTTCATCGCCAGCAGGCGCGCCAGGGAAGCATCCAGGACAAGGACATGCCGCGGGCACAGGATCTGCGCCTGGGCAAGTTCCTGCCGAACTCCGAAGTCACGTCGGCCTGCGGCTGGGGCAGCTTGTGCATGGCCGGTGCGGGCATGGGCAAGTTCCTTTCCGATTCCCACGGCATGTCGCCGTGCGGCATCTTCGTGAGAGAGGGCTCGAAGATCACGCGGCCGGAGCAGCTCAAGGACATTCCGATCGGCGTGGGCCTGCGTGCCGGCAGCCATTTCAGCCTCTTCTATGTGCTGGAGAAGCACCTGCCGCTCGAGCACATCAACGCCGTGAACGTGGGCGGCTTCGGCGCCCGCCTCGAAGCTCTGCTCAAGGGCACGGTCGAGGCTGCCAACCTGCTGCCGCCGCAGATCTACATGGCGAAGCAGCTCGGCCTGCGCGAAGTGGTCAGCGGCGAGTTCCCGGTGATCTGGTGGGTGAAGGAAAGCACCGCTCCCGAGAAGGTCACGCGCTACCTGCGCGCGATCGCCGGGGCGGAGAAGCTCCTGCAAAAGGACCTGAAGAAATACCTGCCGCTTTGGAAGTACAGCGTCCCGAAGGAATTCGAAAGCTATAAGTGGGACTACTCTCAGTTCGGCAGGGGCGAGCGCTACGTCGATGCGCCAGTCTCGAAGAACGATTTCGAGACCATGATGGACGCGAGCGCGCGCTGGAAGCTCGACAACCACGTCACAAACCGCTCGTTTGAATCCCTGGCTTTCCAGGTAGCCTAGCCCACAGCGTCAAACGTCGGAGCCGGAAGATCGGCTCCGACGCGCCGGGCGCAGTTGCATCGCCTGGGCGTGCATCACCGCGCGCGACGCTCGCGCTCGGCGAGGAGGTGGTCGAGGCCTCCTAAGGTCGGTTCTTTCGACTTGCAGGGCCGTCCCGTCCGGGACACGATAAACTCGGCGGCAAGAAAGTCAGTCGGAATCCATTCCTTGAATCGGGAAGACTGCGCGCGGCTTGACGCCGCCGATCCACTCGCCCCTTTGCGCGAGAAGTTCGACCTGCCGGACGGGGTGATCTATCTCGACGGCAATTCGCTCGGCCCGCTGCCGCGCGCGGCGAAGGCGCGCGTCGAGCGCGTGATCTCGGAGGAGTGGGCTAAAGGTCTTATCCGTAGCTGGAATACGGCCGGCTGGATCGAGCTGCCGCAGCGCGTCGGCGCGGCCATCGCGTCGATCATCGGCGCCCAGCCCGATGAGGTGATCGCCGCCGACTCGACGTCGGTCAATCTCTTCAAGGTGCTTTCGGCCGCGCTCGCGGCGCGGCCGGAGCGCCGCGTGATCGTCTCCGAGCCCGACAATTTCCCGACCGATCTCTATATCGCCGAGGGTGTGATCGGGCAGCTGCGGGCGAAGCATGAGCTGCGGCTGACCTCGCGGGTGGAGGAGGCGCTTGGTCCGGACACTGCGGTGCTCATGCTGACGCATGTCAACTACCGCACTGGCGCGATGCATGATATGGCGCGCCTGACGAAGCTCGCGCACGACCACGGCGCGCTCGTCGTCTGGGATCTTTCGCATTCCGCCGGCGCGGTGCCGGTCGACCTGGATGCCGCCGGCGCCGATTTCGCCGTCGGCTGCGGCTACAAGTTCCTCAACGGCGGACCGGGTGCGCCGGCCTATCTGTACGTCGCTCGCCGCCATCGGCAGAGCTTTACGCAACCTTTGTCGGGGTGGCTCGGGCATGCCGCGCCCTTCGCCTTCGAGCCGGCGTATCGCCCGGCCGAAGGCGTGTCGCGCTACGTCTGCGGCACGCCCGCCGTCCTCGCCATGTCGGCGCTGGAGGAGGCGGTGAACCTGATGCGAGCCGTCGACATGCGCGAGGTGCGTGCCAAGTCGATCGCGCTTGCCGATCTTTTCATCCAGCTGGTCGAGGAACGTTGCGCCGGGCAGGGGCTGCGCCTCGTCAGCCCGCGCGAGGCGGCGAAGCGCGGCAGCCAGGTGAGCATTGCGCACGCGGAGGGCTATGCGCTCATGCAGGCGCTCATCGCCCGTGGCGTGATCGGCGACTTCCGCCCGCCGGACATCGCCCGCTTCGGCATCACGCCGCTCTACCTGCGCTACGTCGACGTGTTCGACGCCGTCGAGATCCTGCGCGACGTGCTGGCGACGAAGGCGTGGGATCGCGCCGAGTACAAGCGGCGCGCGGCCGTCACCTGACGTGAGCTCGAGCCGCGCCGCCCTTGCCGTCGACATCGGCGGCACCTTCACCGATGTCGCGCTCGAATCCGGGCGCGGCCGCTTCACCCGCAAGGTCCTGACGACGCCGCAGGAGCCGGAAGCCGGCTTCATCGCCGGCGTGCAGGCGGTGCTGCGGCTGGCGAACCTCGCACCGAAGGACGTGGGCCTGATCGTGCACGGCACGACGCTCCTCACCAACGCGCTCCTCGAGCGCAAAGGCGCGCGCGTAGCCTTCATCACCACGGAAGGCCACCGCGACACGCTCGAGATCGGCGCCGAGAGCCGCTTCCACCTCTACGACCTCGACATCGACAAGCCGCGGCCGCTGGTGCCGCGCGAGCTGCGCTTCACCGTGCGCGAGCGCCTGAGCTCAGCCGGCGACCTGCTCCTGCCGCTGCACGAGCAGGACGTCGAGGCGATCGCCGCTCGCCTCGTGGAAGCGAAAATCGACAGCGTCGCCATCGGCTTCCTGCACAGCTACGTGAACCCGGCGCACGAGCGCCGCGCCGCCGAGATCATCCGCGCGCGCCTTCCCGACGCACACCTCACGCTGTCGTCGGACATCTCGCCGGAAATGCGCGAGTTCGACCGCTTCAGCACCACCTGCGCCAATGCGTACGTCAAGCCGGTGGCGGCGCGCTACATCGCGCGCCTCGAGGAGAAGCTCACCGCCCTCGGCTTCACGGCGCCGCTCTTCCTCATGCATTCGGGCGGCGGCATGATCACGCCGGACACGGCGCGCGAGCAGCCGATCCGCTTGCTGGAATCCGGACCCGCGGGCGGCGCGCTGTTCGCGACCTCGATCGCCGCGGAGATGAAGCTCGACCAGGCGATGGCCTTCGACATGGGCGGCACCACGGCGAAGGTGTGCCTGACCGGACGCCACGGGCCCGAGACCGCGCGCCAGTTCGAGCTCGACCGCGTCTATCGCTTCCTCAAGGGAAGCGGCCTGCCGGTGCGCATCCCGGTGATCGAGATGGTGGAGATCGGTGCCGGTGGCGGCTCGATCGCCCACGTCGATCGCATGCGGCGCCTGCAGGTTGGGCCCGAGAGCGCTTCCTCGGTGCCCGGGCCGGCGTGCTACGGACGCGGCGGCACGCGACCCACCGTCACCGACGCCGATCTCGTGCTCGAGCGCATCGATCCCGAATCGTTCGGCGACGGCGCGGTGCGGCCTTCGCGCGACAAGGCGCGCGACGCGCTGGAAAGCGACGTCGCGAAACCGCTCGAGCTCGAAGTGCGGCGCGCCGCATCCGGCGTTTGCGAGATCGTCGACGAGCGCATGGCCAACGCGGCGCGCGCGCATGTCCAGGAGAGCGGGCGCGACCTGGGTGCGCAGACCGTCATCGCTTTCGGCGGCGCCGGTCCGTTGCACGCCGGCGAAGTCGCGACCCGCCTCGGCATCGATACGATCGTCGTCCCCGCCGGCGCCGGCGTCGGCTCGGCTATCGGCTTCCTGCGCGCACCGATCGCCTTCGAGATCGTGCGCAGCCTGCCGGCGCGGCTCTCCGCCTTCAACGCGGCGCGCGTGGAGCAGCTGCTCGGCGAGATCACCGAGCAGGCCGTCGCGGTCGTCGCGCGTGCGGCGAGCCGCGCGTCGATCACTATCAGGACCTCGGCCTTCATGCGTTACGTCGGGCAGGGCTACGAGCTCGAAGTGCCGATCGAAAAGATGACCGCGACGTCGCTCCGCGAAACCTTCGAGCGCGAGTACACGGCGCGTTATGGACAGCCGCTCGGCGCGCTGGAAGTCGAGGTGCTCGGCTGGCGCGTCAGCGCCTCGGCTCCTCCCGCGGCCTACCGGCCGCCCGCTCAAGGGGATCGCCAGGCACTGCGGGCCGGGCAGGTGATGGATGACCCCGCCGTGATCGCCGTATCCGAAAGCACGACCTTCGTTCCGGCTGGGTTCAGCGCGCGCGTGGTCGAAGGCGGACATATCGTGATGCAAAGGCACAAGCGATGACGCTCGACCCCATCCAGCGCCAGCTCCTATGGGACCGGCTGCTCGCCATCGTCGAGGAGCAGGCGCAGTCGATCATGCGCACCGCGTTCTGCACCATCGTGCGCGAGTCGGGCGATCTCTCGGCCGGCATCTTCGACCTGCAGGGCCGCATGATCGCCCAGGCGCAGACCGGCACCGCCGGGTTCATCCACACGCTGGCCGGTGTCGTGCGCCACGTGCTCGATCGGTTTCCGCTCGCGAAGACGAAACCCGGCGACGCATGGATCACGAACGACCCTTGGCTGAACTGCGGCCACCTGCATGACTTTTCCGTGATCCGCCCGATCTTTCGCGGCTCGCGGCCGGTGGCGATCGTCGCCGGCGCCGCGCACATGGTCGACGTCGGCGGGCGCGGACTGGGCCCCGATGCGGTCAATGTCTACGAGGAAGGGCTCAACGTGCCGCCCGTGCGTTGGACGAGCCGCGATGAAGTCGAGCCCGGCATCCTCGCCATGATCCGCGCCAACGTGCGCGAGCCGGACCAGGTCGAAGGCGACCTGCGCTCGCTGACCGCGGCGAACCGCGCAGCCGAAGCCCGGCTGCTGGAGACGCTCGCCGGGTTCGGCATGGAGGATGTGGCGGAGATCGCCGAGCACGTCATCGAAACTTCGCGCACCGCGATGCGCGAATCGATCGGCCGCCTGCCGGCCGGGGAGCACGCGTACCGCATGCGCATCGACGGCTACGACCAGCCGCTCGACCTGTGCGCCCGCATGCGCGTCGTTGGCGGTGATCTGGAAGTGGATTTCGATGGCACGTCGCCGGTGAGCAAGTACGGCATCAACGTGCCCTTCAACTATTCCAAGGCGTACGCCTGGTTCGGCATCAAGTGCGTCCTCGCGCCCGACGTGCCGACCAACGCCGGCTCGCTCGAGCCGGTGCGCTTCTCCGCGCCCGAAGGCAGCGTGGTGAACGCCAGCCATCCTTCGCCTGTGTCGGCGCGCCACATCGTCGGCCACATGCTTCCCGACCTGATGATCGGCTGCCTGGATGCGTTTCTTCCGGAAGGCTGCCAGGCCGAGAGCGGCGCCGCGCTGTGGGGTCCGCAGTTCCGCAATGCGCCGGACGATCCGGCGCGTTTCGAAACCATCACCGTCCACAGCGGCGGATGCGGCGGTCGTCCATCCAAGGATGGCCTCTCGGCCACCGCCTTCCCGACCAACCTGCGCACCGTGCCGGTGGAAGTGATCGAGGCCGGCAGCCCGCTCGTCGTCTGGCGCCGCGAGCTGCGTCCCGACTCCGCCGGCGCGGGCGAGCATCGCGGCGGCTTCGGGCAGGTGCTCGAGATCGGCCACGTGCGCAAGGCCCCTTTCCTCGTCGCGGCGATGTTCGACCGGGTCGAGAACGCGGCGCGCGGGCGCCGCGGCGGCAAGGATGGCGCGCCCGGGCGCGTCAGCCTCGATTCAGGCGAGCCGCTGCGTGCGAAGGGCGTGCAGCTCGTGCCGCGCGAGCGGCGCTTGCGCCTCGAGCTGCCCGGTGGCGCCGGCCTCGGCGATCCGCGCCGGCGCGATCCGCAGGCCGTGCGCAGCGAAATGGCCGCGGGCCTCCTGTCGCCCGAGGCCGCGCGAGCGAATTATCATGCCGTCCAAACAAAACCCAACGGGGAACAGAAATGAAAGTCGCACTTCGCATGTCGCTGGCCGTCGCCGGCGCGCTCTTCGCCACGCTGGCCGCCGGCCAGACGGTGAGCTGGAAGCTGAACAACAACTTCGCGCCTTCGCGCAACGAGACGAAGCAGCTCCACCAGTTCGCCGCCGACGTCGAGGCGCTCTCCAAGGGCAAGATGAAGGTCGCCGTGCACGACGGCGGATCGCTGCAGCTCAAGGACGCCGACATCATGCGCTGGCTGCCGACCGGCGCCGCCGAGATCGGCGTGCTGTCGGCGAGCTTCGTCGGCCGCGACGCGCCCGAG
>DATMIG010000476.1:0-10496 GCA_035554335.1 Burkholderiales bacterium | reverse complement strand
CAGCTTGCAGGTTGCGTGCCGCGATCATGGCTTCTCGCCCAGATCCCAGTAAACCCCGGCCATGATGCGCAGCGCATCGCGCGCGACGGGCGCGAGCAGATGCTCGTTCGGCGCGTGCTGCGAGCACGAGGCATACGAGTGCGGGATCCATACCGTCGGCAGGCCGAGGATGTCGGCGAAGACTTCGTTCGGCAGCGAGCCGCCGAGGTTGGGAAGGATCGCCGGCTTCTTCCCGGTCGTGCGCTCGATCGATGCCGCCGCCCATTTCACCCACGGTGATTCCGGGTCGAGCCGCGTGGCGTGCATCACCACCTCGCGCGCGGGCTCGACCTTCACCATCGGAAGGCGGTTTTTTTCCAGATGCCGCCGCAGCGCCGGCAGGATTTCATCCGGCTCGATGCCGACCACATAGCGCAGCTGGCAGGTCGCGCTCGCGCGCGACGGGATCGCGTTCACCGGCCGGTCCGGATTGCCGGTAACGAAGGCCAGCACCTCGAAGCTCGACCAGCCGAACACGCGCTCGGCGGGCGTAAGGCCCGGCTCGCCCCATTCCGCATCGATCGATGGACCGTCTTCGCCGCCGTCGATTTGCAAATCGGCGAGCGCGGCGCGCACTGCGGGGGTGAGCGTGTTCGGCCGCCACTCCGGCACGCGGATGGAGCCGCGCGCATCGGTGATGGAGGCGATGGCGTGCGAGAGGATGATGCCGGGATTCGCGAGCAGGCCGCCCCAGTTGCCCGAATGGTGCGCGCCCTTGCCGGGATCGACGCTCAGCGTGAAGTTGATGACGCCGCGCGAGCCGAGGAAGATCGTCGCCCGGCCGGGCTGCAGGCGCGGACCGTCGGAAGCGATGAGCACGTCGGCGGCGAGCGCCTTCTGGTGCTGCCGGCAGAATTCCTTCAGGCCCGGCGAGCCCATTTCCTCGCCGGTCTCGATCAGCACCTTGAGGTTGAAGCCGAGCCTGCCGCGCGTGCGCAGGACCGCCTCGATCGCGGCGAGATTGATCGTGTGCTGGCCCTTGTTGTCCGCCGTGCCGCGGCCGTAGATGCGCTCGCCTTCCTGCTTCACCGCCCACGGATCCAATCCGGCGCGCCACTGCTCGTCCTGCCCGCGGATCACATCGCCGTGGCCATACATGAGCACCGTCGGCCGCTTCGGATCCTCGATCAGCTCGGCGATGAGGAACGGTCCGCCCTTCCCCTGCGGGTTCGGCAGGATGCGCGAGGTCATGCCCATGCGCGCCAGGCTCTCCGACATCTCGCTGTCGAGATAGCGGTGCAGCTCCATTGCGCGCCCGGGGTTCTGGCTCTCGGTGGGGATGGCAACGCGCCGCGACAGGTCGGCGATGAAGCCGCCGGCGTCGAAGTACTTCTCGATCGCCGCGATGGCGGCGGAGCGGCTCATTGCGGTGTCTGCGGTCCCACCGTCAGCCGCCGCATGCGGCGCCGCTGGCCGTGGTAGTCGTTGATGGCGTTGTGCTGCGTGCAGCGGTTGTCCCAGACGGTGAGCGTGCCCGGCGACCAGCGCACGCGGCAGGTGAACTCGGGCCGCGTCTGGTGCGCCTGCAGGTACTCGACGAGCGGCCGACTCTCCTCTTCGCTCATGTCGCGGAAGCGGATGGTGTGGCTGCGCGAAACGTAGAGCGCCTTGCGCTTCGTCTCCGGATGCGTGCGCACGACCGGGTGCTCGGCCTCGTACCGCGCGCCCGAGTCGATGTCGTGCAGCCTCATGCTGCTGATCGTCTGGTGCAGCTGGTGGCGGCCGCCGCTGTGCTTCAGTCCCGCGCTGTTCACGCCGCGCGGGCCGTTCAGCAAAGATTTCATTCCGTCCGACAGAGCCTCGTAGGCGGCGGCCGTGCTGGCGAAGAGCGTGTCGCCGCCGTGCGAAGGCGTCTCCACCGCGTAGAGCAGCGTGCCGAGCGGCGGCGTCGGCAGGTACGTCGTGTCGCTATGCCAGTTGCCGCCGAAGTTGACCGTCTCGCTCTCCTCCTTCACCACCTCGAAGATGAAGGGAAAGCCGTCGATGCCGGAGACGAAGGGATAGGGGCACGGCTCGCCGAAGCGCGCGCCGATCTCCATCATGTCGTGCGGCTCGAGCTGCTGGTCGCGGATGGCGAGGACCGAATAGCGCAGGAAGGCATCGTGCACTTCCCGCCAGCCGTCGTCGGTCAGGCGCGTCAGGTCGACGCCGCGGATCTCGGCGCCCAGCGCCCCGGCAAGCGGGTCGATCCTCATAGGGACAAGATATCATCCTGGCATGGCCAAACGCATTGCTGTCGTCGGCGCCGGCGCGCTCGGCGGATACGTGGGCGGCACGCTCGCCCATCTCGGACACGACATCACCCTGATCGACGCCTGGCCGCAGAACGTCGAGACCATCCGCGCGCGCGGGCTCGAGCTCGACGGCATGACGCCGGAGGAGCGCTTCACCGTCACGAAGGCGAAGACGCTGCACATCACCGAGCTCCAGGGCGAGAAGAAGCCGTTCGACGTGGCCATGGTGTCGATGAAGTCGTACGACACCGCGTGGGCCACGGCGCTGATCGCGCCGTACCTCTCGCCGAGCGGGTTCATCGTCTCGCTGCAGAACTGCCTGAACGAGGAAGCCATAGCGGGCATCGTCGGCTGGGGCCGCGTGGTCGGCGTCGTCGCGTCGCTCATCTCGGTCGACATGTACGAAGCCGCGCGCATCCGCCGCACGGTGGCGAAGGGCGGCGACAAGTACACCATCTTCCGCATTGGCGAACCGCATGGCCGCATCACGCCGCGCGTAGAGGAGCTGGTCGAATGGTTCAAGGGGATCGACAGCGCCAAGGCCACGACGAATCTGTGGGGCGAGCGCTGGACCAAGCTCTGCCAGAACGGCATGGGCAACGGTGTCACGGCCGCGACCGGGCTCACCACGCCGGATTGCGCGCGCAATGCCGCGATCCGCAAGTTCCAGATCAAGCTCGCCGCCGAAGGCATCCGCGTCGGCCGCGCGCTCGGCTACCAGCTCGAGAAAGTGCGCGGCATCGAGCCCGACGTCCTCGTGCGCGCCGACGAAGGCGACCAGGCGGCGAACGACCAGGTGGAGTCGGTGCTCATCCCGAAAGGCACCGGCAGCGCGCGCGACGACATCCAGCGTCCGTCGATGGCGCAGGACATCATCAAGGGCCGGCGCACCGAGATCGAGCAGATGAACGGGCTCATCGCACGCAAGGGCGCCGAGATCGGCGTGCCGGCGCCGAGCCACGAAAAGCTCACGGCGACGGTCCTGAAGGTCGAGCGCGGGGAAGTCCGGCCCTCCCCCTCGCTCCTCCCCTGACTGTGTGGAACTGTAAGAAATTCAGGGGCCTGGCATGCGTGCGCGCACAGTTTCTTGCGCCTTCAGGACAATCAGATAAGTCGTTCGGACAAATAGAATAAACACTGGGTTGTCCGCCTTCCCCCCTCGGCGCACAGTTCTCGTTGGACTTGAGGGGGATGCATTTGAAGGTTCAATCGAAACGGTTTTACCGGCTGACCGCGGAAGGTCACTCGCTC
Organism: Burkholderiales bacterium; assembly: GCA_035554335.1. Classification (GTDB taxonomy): domain Bacteria; phylum Pseudomonadota; class Gammaproteobacteria; order Burkholderiales; family SG8-39; genus SCGC-AG-212-J23. Next base: position 6,972 of record DATMIG010000476.1, on the reverse strand, counting down.
TGGTCGCGCCGGAATACGGTCCGGCTTCCGCTCGACTACCGCCGCATTCTCGGCATGGTGGACTTCGACGGCCACCGCGAAGTCATCGGCGCGCATCTCGCGCGCTTTCCCGCGCAGCGCGTCGAGGAATGGCTGAACGAATTCGAGACGCTGAACCTGATCGAGCCGGCGGAGCTGCCGGAGGAAAAGACGCTCGACGAGCTCGCTGATGAGAAAAGCGCGCCGCCGATCGAGGAAGAAGACCGCGAGGCGCTGCCGCCGGAAGCCTCCTACGCCGACATCTCGCTCACGCGAGCCGGCGTCTACGTGAACGAGTGGCGCGTGGCGAACCGCCAGCCGATCAACAAGTCGCCCGCCGAGACCGTGGTGCTGGTGGTCGAGGACGATCCGGACCAGCTCGCGCTCGCCATGCTGCGCCTGACGATGGCGCACTACCCGGTGAAGACGGCTGCCGGCGTGCAGGACCTCTTCAGGAGCCTGGACGAAGCGCTGCCCGACGCCATCCTGCTCGACGTCATGCTGCCCGACGGCAACGGCTTCGACGCGCTGTCCGCGATTCGCCGCCATCCGCGCTACGCGCACCTGCCGGTGGTGATGGTCACCGCCGAGACGGCGCCCGAGTCGGTATCGCTCGGCCTCGAGCTCGGCTGCGAGGGTTACATCACGAAGCCGTACGGCGTGAACACGCTGGAGTACGTGCTGCGCTATGTGCTCAAGCAGGAAGTCCTGAGCAACGGCGCGGCCGGCTCGTCCGCCTACTCCGCGCGCTCGCCCGACAGCCGCGCCAGCTTCTCCCCGCGCTCGTAGTCAGCGGATCAGCTCGTCCGCCCGCAGCAGCAGCTTGCTCGGGATCGGAATGCCGAGCGCGGTCGCCGCGCTCACGTTGATGACCAGGTACATCTTGTGCGGCTTCTCGATCGGCAGGTCGGCGGGCTTCGCGCCCTTCAAGATCCGGTCGACGTAGGACGCGGCGCGGTAGTAGAGATGCGGGTAGCTCACCCCGTACGCGATGAGGCCGCCGCCCTCGACGTATTCGCGCGCGGCGTACATCACGGGCAGCCGGTGGCGGCGCGCGAAGTCGAGGATGATGCCGCGGTTCGCGAGCAGCACGGCCTCGCCGTTGATGAGCAGCGCGTCCACGCCGCGCTGCGACGCCGCTTCGAGCGAGCGCTGCAGGTCCTGCGCGTTGCGCACGTCGTAGATGATGGCCTCGATGCGGTGCGCCTTCGCGGCGCTCTCGATCTGCCGACGCTCGGCCGCCGCCGTCGGGTTGCCGAGGTTGAGCATCGCGGCCAGGCGCTTCGACTGCGGCGCGAGCTCCTTCAGGACGCCGACGCGCTGGCCGGCGAGCTCGCTCACGAGGGTGGTGAGCCCCGTCACGCTGCCGCCCGGATGCGCAAGGCTCTTCACTACGCCGGCCGCCACCGGATCGGCCGAGGTGGCCATCACCACGGCGGCCGCGCCCGCCTCCTTCGCCGCGCGCGCCGCGGCGAAGCCGCGCGTCACGATGACCTCGGGCTTCAGGGCGAGGAGCTCCTCGGCGAGCTGCGGGAAGCGCTCCTGCCGGCCCTCGGCCGAGCGATAGTCGATGACGTAGCTCTCGCCCTCCACGTAGCCCGCTTCGCGTAATCCCTTGCGGAAGGCCTCCACATTCGCGCGATTCGCCGCTTCGGAGGTGGTCTCCAGCATGCCGATGCGATGCAGGATGGGCGACTGGGCCCAGCCGGCCAGCGGAAGCGCGCACGCGAGGAGCAGTGCGGCGGTGCGCATCGCCTAGCGGATGAGCTCGTCGGCGCGCAGCAGCAGCTTGCTGGGAATCGGAATTCCCAGCGCGGTGGCCGCGCTTACGTTGATGACGAGGGAGGTCTTCGTCGGCTTCTCGATCGGCAGATCGCCCGGCCTTGCGCCCTTCAGGATGCGGTCGACGTAGGACGCCGCCCGGTAATAGAGATTCGGATAGCTGACGCCGTACGCGATGAGGCCGCCGGCCTCGACGTATTCGCGCGCCGCGTACATGACCGGAAGCCGATGCCGGCGGGCGAAGTCGAGGATCGTGTCGCGGTTCGCGATCAGCACGCCTTCCGAGTTGACGACCAGCGCATCGACGCGCTGGCCCGCGGCCTCGTCGAGCGCGCGCTGGAGCGCGTTCGCGTCGCGCACATCGAACACCCGCACTTCCATCCCGGACGCCTTCGCCGTGCTCTCGATCTGGCGCCGCTCGGCGAGCGTGGGGGCCGAGGACAGGTTCAGCAGCACGCCGATGCGCCTGGTCTGCGGCGCGAGCTCCTTCAGCACCTCGATGCGCCGCCCGGCGACCTCGGCGATCGGAGTGGTGAGCCCGGTGACGTTGCCGCCCGGGTGGGCGAGGTTCTTCACGACGCCGGCGGCGACCGCATCGGCGGAGCTCGCCATGACGACCGGGACCGGCCCCGCGCCGTTCGCCGCGCGCGCCGCGGCAAAGCCGCGGGTGACGATCACGTCGGGCTTCGCCTTGACGAGCTCGGCGGCGAGCTGCGGGAAGCGATCCGCCCGCCCCTCCGCCGAGCGATAGTCGATGACGTAGTTCTGGCCCTCCACGTAGCCCGCCTCCCGCAGGCCCTTGCGGAAGGCGGCGAGGTTCGCCCGGTTGGCGGCCTCCGAGGTCGTCTCGAGCACGCCGATGCGGTAGACCTTCGGCATCTGCGCCCACGCCGCCGTCGCGGCGAGGAGCGCGAGGATTGCGATCGCGCGCATCACTGGATCACCCGGTCGGCGCGCGCGAGCGCCGCGGCCGGAACGGTGAGGGAAAGCGCCTTCGCCGCCCTGGCATTGATCGTGAGCTCCATTTTCGCCGGCTGCTGCACCGGCAGGTCGGACGGCTTGTCGCCGCGCAGCACGCGGCCGGTGTAGATGCCGACGATGCGGTTCGATTCGGCGTAGCTCCCGGCATAGCTGATGAGGCCGCCCGCCTCGGCGAACTCCGCCGCCGAGGCGATGGCCGGAATGCCGTGGCGCATCGCAAGCGCGGCGAGCTCCGCGCCGCGCGTGAGGAAGAACGTGTCGTTCGCGATGATCAGCCCGTCCACGCCTTCCCGCGCCAGGTTCTCGAACACCACGGCGAGGTCCTGCTCCGTCGCCGCGCGCACCACCTTGAGCTGCAGGCGCTGCGCGTGCGCGGCGACCTGCAGGTCGTTCACCAGGTTCTCGTTCGTCTTCGGGCTGGTCGGATCGACGAGCACCGCGAAGCTCTTCATCGCCGGCACGAGCTCGCGCAGGAGCTGCAGCCGCCGCGGTCCGCTATCGGTGTTGAGCGAGGTCACCCCGGTCGCGTTGCCGCCGGGATGGCTCATGCCGCGGACGAGGCCGGTCGCCACCGGATCGACGCCGACCAGGAACACGATCGGGATCGTCGAGGTGGCCTTCTTCGCGGCGGACACCGCCGCCACGCTGCCCGGAACGACCACCACGTCGACCGGACGGGCCACGAGCTCGGCGGCGAGCGCGGGCAGCTTCGCGTCGTTCCCGTTCGCCCACCGGTATTCGATCCTTACGTTGCGGCCTTCGACGAAGTTGAGCTCCGCCAGGCCGCGCATGAAGGGCGCCAGCCGCGGCGCCGAGCGCTCCGGCGAGTCGGCCCCCAGATACCCGATCACCGGCTGCGCGAGCGCCTGGATGGGAAGAAAGAGGAGTAGGAAGAGCCGCCGCATGCGCGCGGCATTGTAAGCTGGCCACGTGGATGGCCGGATGTCGAAGCTCGCAGGACAAATCGCACAGTCGCTGACGGCGCGCGCGCAGACGCTCGCCATCGTCGAGTCGTCGGCGGGCGGCCTGATCAACGCGGCGATGGTGGCGGTGCCGGGCGCTTCGGCGTACTACCTCGGCGGCTGCGTCGTCTACACGGCGAAAAGCCGCCAGGGCCTGCTCGGCATCGACGAGCTCTCGATGTCGGGCTTCCGTTCGGCGAGCGAGCCGTATGCCTCGATGATCGCCGAGCGCGTGCGCTCCAAATGCGGCGCGACCTGGGGCCTGAGCGAGACCGGCGCGAGCGGGCCGAGCGGCAACCGCTACGGCGACGCCGCCGGCCATGCCTGCTTCGCCGTGCGCGGCCCGGTCGACGCCGTCATCACGCTCGAGACGCGCAGCAGCGACCGCGAGAAGAACATGCACGCCTTCGCGTGCCACGCGCTCGAATTGCTGCACGCCTGCATCGAGCGCTCCTGAAGAATTGGGGACAGACCCTAATTATTTTTTTAATAGGGTCCGTCCCTATTTTTACGGCAACCCGATGACCACCCCATCTTTCGGATAGGTGATGGTGTAGTCCGCGACGAACTTGAGCGTCTCGCCGGGCGCGAGCGGCTGCTCCCAGGCGTTCACGCCCTTGTGGTCTTCCCAATTCGCCGTTTTCGGCTTCGGCTCGAGCACGCTCTCGACGCTGATCTTGTCGTCGACCGGCACCGGCGCGGCTTCGAGGACGAGGAGCTCGACGGGAACCTTGTGCCGGCTGGTGACCGTGTAGAGGCTCGCCACCTGGCGCTCGTTCTTCTGGTTGAGCAGCCCCGCGGCGCCCTTGCGGTCCTTGAGGCGCTTCACCGCCACCTGCACGCGATCGTCGCGGCCGAAGGGCAGCACCATGCGCTCCTTCGCCTGCGCCTGCCAGTAGGTCGAGCCGATGTAGCCGCCGTCGCGGTAGAGCTGCACGTCGCCCGGGATCCAGACGCCTTCCGGCAGATCGGCTTCGGCCGTCACCATGGCGGCGGTATCGCGCCGCGGCACGACGCGCACGCGCTGCTTGACGGCGATCTGCTGCTTCGCGAGCGAAACGCTGACCTGGCGGCCGTCGGCGGCGAGGTCGACCGTGCCCGGCACGTCGAACTCGGTCGTGTATTCGGTCTGGAATTCCGCGATCGGCGGCGGCGCTTCGGCCGGCGCGGCCGCCGCGACCGAAGCAGCGGCGCGATCGGCTCGCATCGCCTTCGCCATTTCGTATTGGCGCATTTCACCGGCTTGGGGCTGCAGCGGCGGCCGGATGACGAGCTGCCAGGTATTCGGATCGACGATCGCCGCGGCGCGCGGCTGGCCGGTGGAGAGGCGCAGCTTCACGCCGCGCCAGTCCTCGCCGGTGCGCTGCACGACCGCCGCCTGGCGCTCGAGCTCCACGCGCGAGGTGTTGGAGTCGAGCGCCGCGCGGTACTGCGGCTTCCAGCCGGCGTTCGCCACCTGGTAGGCGGCGCGCAGCTCGCCCGGCTTCTGCGCGGTGTAGGTGATGGTGACCGTGCGCTCCTCGCGCGCGCCGTTCCGGATGCGCGCCAGCTCGGCGGACAGCACGGCGATGCGCTTGTCGAGCTCGCGCTTGCGGACGTCCATCTTCTGGATCGTGCCGTAGGAGTCGGCGCCGCCGCGGCGGATGGCGTCGAGCACCGCCGGGATCGCTTTGGCGTCGATGGGCGGCGCTTTGGCGTCTGGTGTTCGTGAATTGAGGCTCTTCAGGTAGTCGCGCACCAGCTCGGCGGTCTTCACGTCCACTTCGAGCGCCGCCTTTTCGTCCTTCAGCTTCTGGATGCGCTCTTCCAGCTCGGCTTCGCGCTTGCCGACCGCTTCGGCGCGGCTCACGTCCTGCACCGCGACTTCGCCAACGTGGATGCCGGCGTCCGTCTCGACGCGCAGCGTGCGCGGATCGAAGTTGGCCGGCAGGCCCGCCATCTGCACCTTGCCGACCCCGACCTGCACCTTCGCCGCGCGCTCGATCGTCGCACTGCCCGGATAGAGCGTCACCCGGCTGATCGCCTGCGCGAGCGCCCCGTCCATATACGCAAAAGCCCCCGCCACCGCCAACAGCGTCACGCTTTTCTTCATGGTCATGCCTCCTTTGCTTCCTTAAACGGAGGCAACCGCGAAACGGGTTAAATAGGGACAGACCCTATTTTTTAATTAATTAGGGTCTGTCCCTAATTTCTGGGTCAACCGGCGGGCGCGCAGGTCGTTTGGACCGATATGCCGCGCGCTGCGCGATTGATAGTCCCGGATCTCAGTGTCCACATCGTCCAGCGCGGACACGATGGAAATGACTGCTTCTTCGAGGACGCCGACTACCACGCCTACGTGAACCTGCTGCGAGAGTTCGTGCCGCGCTGCGGTTGCTCGTTGCACGCGTACTGCCTCATGACGAACCATGTGCACTTGTTCTTGACGCCGCACAGCGCTAACTCCTGCGCGTGGCTAATGAAGAACGTGGGCCAGCGGTACGTGCAGGGGGTCAATGCACGGCGCGAGCGCAGTGGCACGTTATGGGAAGGCCGGTTCTACTCCTGCCTGGTGCCCACGGAGCGTTACGCGCTCGCCTGCTACCGGTATGTGGACTGCAACCCGGTGAAGCCGGGAATGGTGAAGCATCCGGACGAGTACCGATGGTCGAGCTACCGGCTGAACGCTCGCGGAAGCGAGAGCGCGTTCATAACTCCCCACCCTGTATATACAGCCCTGGCTGACGGCGCAGATCGGCGAGCCGTTGCCTACCGCGAGCTTTGCGATGCACCGCTACCGGCGCAGATGCTTCAAGACCTTCGAAAGGCGACGCGTGGTGGCTATGCAGCTGGCACAAAACCGCGCGGCCGCGGACGCCCAAAGAAAAATAGGGACGGACCCTAATTAAATAAAAATTAGGGTCTGTCCCTAATTTTGGCGGACCGCGGCGACCGCCACCGGCGGCTTGGCGAGCGCCTGGCGCAGGTCCTCGTAGGCGACGGGCTTGGCGAGGTGGAGGTCGAAGCCGGCCTCGCGCGAGCGTTCGCGGTCCTCGCGCTGGGCGTAGCCGCTGAGGGCGATGAGGAGGATGTTCTTGCGGTTGGGAAGGTCTTTCGCGCGCCTGGCGACCTCGTAGCCGTCGATGCCCGGCAGGCCGATGTCCAGCACGGCCACCGCGTAGCTGCCGGATTGCAGCAACTGGTCGGCCCGCAGGCCGTCATGGGCGAGCTCGACCTGCGTGCCCTGGCT
>DATMIG010000475.1:0-5446 GCA_035554335.1 Burkholderiales bacterium | reverse complement strand
CGCCGATGTAGAGGACCTGCTTCGCGGTGTCTTGCTGCCCGTCGTCCTTCACCGGCGTCAGGCGGCGGATGGTACCGATGCGCCGGTCGGTGAAGATCTCTTCGAGGAACAGCGAATTCGGATCGACTTTGATGTCGTTGGTGGTGGTCTCGGGTCTGGTGGCCATGGGTCAGCTTTCGGGCGACGGTGCAACGGGCAGCACGGGCTGCCATTCCGTCGGACATTCCTGCACGTAGGGATAGTAGGCGGCGTACGGCTCGCAGTAATACCAGTACTCCGCCACCGGCGCCGGCACGCGAGACGACGGATACGCATAGTAGCTCGCACCGTAGTAGCCGCTCGGCCAGACGATCAGCCTGGTCGCGACGAACGTCCGCGTGTGGAAACCGTAGCCGCCGCGGTGGTGGTGGTGATGCGAATGATGCCCGCCCGATCCGGAGCCGCTATGGGCGCCGCTGCGGCCCTTGGCATCGGCGTCGAAACCCGCCGCCGTGAGCGCCAGGGCGGCGCACACACCGAGCGCGATCCTTGCCAGCGTCATGGGCCAAGGATAGCACCGCCCTGCGACGCTCCTTCGCCGTGCGCGCCGGCCGGCGCATAGGCGCCGGTCTGCAATGCCTCGCGGACGAAAAGGGCCGCCGTGCGCGCGAGCTCGCGGCCCTTCGCGTGCGCCACGCTCCAGCGGCGCTCGTCGGGCAGCCCGTCGATTTCCAGCTCGAAGAGGTACACATCGTCGACGTTGGCGGCGAGGCGCTGTAGAAGCTCCGCGCGGCCGGCGATGTGCACGCTGGCCTGCACGCCGGGGTGGCGTGCGCAGAACTCCGCCACCAGCCGCGATGCCACCGGGCGCGCTTCCGGCTCGGCCGCGAGGCGCAGCACTTCGGCCCCCTTGCGGCGGAAGGGCTCCAGCCGCTCATCGATGTGGCCGAACAGGCGGACCAGCTCGGCGCACGCGCCGCGCAGTTCCTCGCCGGCCGGCGTCAGCCGGATGCCACGCCCGTCGGGCTCGAACAGCGTGACGTCCAGCGCGCTCGAAAGCTTCTTGAGCTGCATGGACACGGTGGGCTGGGCGAGGTGCAGCTCCTCGGCAGCGCGCGTGACGCTGCCAAGGCGCGCGACGGCCTCGAAGACAAGCAGCTGCGGGAACAGCCCATGGCGAAAATAGCGGCGCAGCCTGGCGCGGGACATCTCGGCTCCTTGTCGAACCGAGGTCTCGCTCGCAGCAAACCGACGGGTTTGGTGCCGCGGCGGCCGGGAATCGATGATTACGAACGATTCCGGATTGACGACCACCGCGCGGGAGAGCTACTCCCCTCTGGGTAGACGAATGATAGGCGCTCGCCACCGGCGGCGCAACGCCATCGCGATTCGCGATGAATGCATTGCACAACGTCATTTTTCAACGCGCGCGGGGCGCAGAACAATCGCCGGATGGATTTCCTCGCCGCGCTTGCCGCCATCGTCGTCATCGACCTCGTGCTCGCCGGCGACAACGCGATCGTCATTGCGCTCGCCGCACGCAGCCTGCCGAAGGCGCTGCAGCGGCGGGCCATCATCTGGGGAACCGTCGGCGCGGTGGTTGTCCGGGCGAGCCTGACAGTCGGCGTGCTGTGGCTCCTCCAGATCCCGGGCCTCCTCCTCGCCGGCGGCCTCCTCCTGGTGTGGATCGCGTACCGCCTGCTCACCGGAGACGAAGGCGGCAAGGGAGACGTGAAGCCCGCGACCGGCTTCTGGTCCGCGATGCGCACCATCGTCGTCGCCGACGCGGTGATGGGCATGGACAACGTGCTGGCCGTCGCCGGCGCCGCGCACGGCAGCGCCCTGCTCGTCGTGCTGGGCCTCGTCATCAGCATCCCGATCGTCGTCTGGGGCTCGACGCTCATCATCGGGTGGATCGAGCGCTTCCCCGCCCTGCTCTACATCGGCGGCGCCGTGCTGGCCTGGACCGCCGCCAAGATGATCCTCGGCGAGCCGCTCGTCGAAGAATGGCTCGCGCACCAGCCGGCGCTGCGCGCCGCCATCTACGTGCTGGTGATCGGCGGCGTGCTCGCCGCGGCTGCGCTGCGCAAGAGAAAGGAGCTCTTCGAATGAAACTGCTCATCCCGGTGGACGGCTCCCGCGCCGCGCTCGCGGCCATGGACCATGTGATCGCGCTGCACGGCGCCGGCGTGGATGTCGAAGCGGTCGTGCTGAACGTGCAGCCGCGCATGCCGCGCCACATCGCCCAGTTTTCCTCGGGGTCGGCGCGCGCCGCGCTGCGCGCCGAACGCAGCGCGAATGCGCTCGCCCCGGCCATCGAGGCCCTCACGCGCGCCAGGACGCCGTTCGCGGCGCTCACCGATCTCGGCGCTCCGGCCGAGCGCATAGCCGCCGTGGCCATGCGCGAAGCCGTCGACGAGATCGTCATGGGCGTCGGCCGTCATCCCCAATGGCTGCGATGGCTGAACCCGTCCATCGCGCAAGGCGTCATGGCGCGCACCGACATTCCGGTCACGGTGCTGGCGCGGGGACAGGTCGGCGCGCTCTCGCGCTACGGCGTGCCGGCCGGAATCGTCGGGATCGCCGCCGTCCTCTGGGCGGTCGAGTAGCTATTCCAGCTTGATGCCGGCGACCCGCACGGCGTTGCGCCAGCGGGCAAGCTCGTCGGCGATCATCGCCCGATATTGCGCTGGCGTGCTGCCGCCGGGCTCCAGGCCGAGCTTCGCCATCTGCTCGCGCACATCGGCCTGCGCGATCGCCTTGAGCGTTTCGGCATTGACTCGTTCCACCGCCTCGGCCGGCGCCCCCGCGGGCGCGGCGAGTCCGAACCAGCTGGCAAGCTCATAGCCCGGCAGTCCGGCTTCCGCGGTGGTCGGCACATCGGGCAGGCGCGAGAGCCGCGAGGGATTGGCGACCGCCAGCGCGCGCAGCTTTCCGCTGCGCAGGTGCGGCTCGTACGCGGCGAAGGCGTCGAACATGACATCGATGCGCCCGGCGAGAAGGTCGATCACCGCCGGAGCGATGCCCTTGTACGGCACGTGGAGCAGCTCGACGCGCGCCGCGTCCTTGAACATTTCGCCGGCGACGTGCACGAAGTGGCCGGTGCCCGCCGAGCCGAACTTGAGCGCGCCGGGCTGCGCCTTCGCCACGTCGATCAGCTCGCGCAGCGTTTTTGCCTTCGCGGTTGACGAGACGATGATCACCACCGGCGCATTGGCGAGCGTGGTGATCGGCGCGAAATCCTTGATCGGGTCGTAGCGCAGCGCGGGCTGCATCGAGGGTGCGCTCGCGAACGTGCCCGTGGTCGAGAAAAAAAGCGTGTAGCCGTCCGCCGGGGACTTCGCCGCCGCTTCCGCGCCGATGGTGCCGCCGGCGCCGCCGCGGTTCTCCACGTAGACCTGCTGGCCGAAGGCATCGCTCAGCTTCTGCGCGATCAGGCGGCCGACGATGTCGGTGTTGCCGCCCGGCGGGAACGGCACGATCAGCTTGACCGGGCGCGATGGATACGGCTGCGCCAGCGCCGTCGTCGCGACGAGAAGGAAGACGAAGGCGAGAAGGCGCTTCAACGCTGCGCGATCAGATCGGACGCCATCAGCTCGGGCGAGATGCCCTCGGCTTCGTGCGCGGCGTAGTTCAGCTCGATCTTGATGCCGTTCGGGTCGTAGAGGAAAAGCTGGAACAGCGCCTGGCCGTTCGCGCGGCGCTGGCTGAACGCCACCTTTTCGCGCTTCAGGTGCTCGAGCATCTGGCGCAGCCCCGTCGCGCGGAAGGCGATGTGGTCCACGGCTCCGGTGCCGATGCCAGCGTCCTGCGACGTGCGGCCGAGGTACTTTTTCTGGATGTCTCCCGCCTGCCTCGCGCTCGGGCCGATGTGCACGATGTCGATGTTGTCGACGTACATCCAGTGCACCGGAAAGCCGAAGTCCGGATGCGGCCCGGACTTCATGCCGAGCACTCTCGCGTACCAGTCGCGCGTGGCGTCGATGTCGTCGGACGCGACCAGGAAGTGCTCTAGGTGCGAGATGGGCATGCCCTAATATATACCGGCATCCCGGCGACGCTCGCCATGATCCAGTTCGTTACTTGTCGGCGGAGGCGGGAGCGCCCTGCTTCTGGCGCGTGGCGCCGGTGGCGGATTCGGGCTGCTTGTCCTTTTTCTTCTTCTTGTCCTCTTCGTCCTTGGCCTTCTGCGCCTTCTCCTGCGCGGCCTTGGCGGCGGCCTGCTGCTGCTTTTCCTTCGGCGCCTTGTTCGACTTGGTGGCCTCGGCGATGAGCTGGGCGCAGGGGCTTTCCTTGTTGTCGCCCTCCTTCATGAGCGGCAGCACGGCGAGCGCGGGCGAGACGAGCCCCATCAGCGTGGCGGCGATGCCCTTCACGCCGACGCGCTTCCATTCCACCGAGAACTTCGGCGCGCCGAGCGAGCCCTTGATGAAGAGCGGGCTGTTGAGCGAGGCGATGCTGTGGTTCTTCGGATCCGGGTTGAGCTTGAGGTCGAGCGCCTCGGTCTTCAGGTTGATGGTGCCTTCGCCGCCCACGTTCACCACCGCCGTGTCGAAGACGAAGACGTTGGTGTTCAGCACGCCGTCCTTGGCGGCGAAGTCGGTGATGGCGCAGCGTACGTCGATCGGCTCGTCGCCCTCGAGCTTCACCTTCGCCGCGCCCCATACGTCGAGCGCGACGAGCTCCATCATGAAGCGGCTGATCTTGCCGCCGTCCATGAAGAGGCCGATCTTGCCGTTCGCCGAGCCGAGCATCTTGCTCACCGAATCGCCGGTGCCGGAGAGCTCGACCAGGCCGTTGATGTCGCCGATCGACTGCTGGCTCTGCTGCAGCGTGGGGAACAGCTTCGGCAGCTGCAGGTCCTTCACGCGCAGCGCAGTGCTGGCCGCGATCGGCTCCTTCTGGCCGTTCATCTTGATGCTGCCCGAGATGACGCCGCCCGCCACGCCGACGGTGAAGGGCTGGAGCGTCAGCACCTTGTCGCGCATCTGGATGCGGGTGGCGAGGTCCTCGAGCGGCAGGGCCTTCGGCCGCTCGATGCTGCCGGCCTGGATCTTCACGTCGGCGTCGATCGAGTCCCAGCGGTCGGAATCGAAGGGCATGTCGGGCAGCACGCCGGACTTCTTCGGCTGGTCGGTGCCGACCAGCGGGCCGAGGTCGGCGAGGTTGAGGCGCTTGGAATTGAGCTCGCCCTTCATGAAGGGACGCTTGCCGCCGAGGTCGAAGTGCAGGCTGCCGGCCAGATCGCTTTCGCCGACCGTCGCGCTGAACTTCTCGTAGGCCATCGTGTGGTCGCCCTTCACGAGGCGCCCCTTCGTCTTGTACGGGCTCGTCTCCGGGAAGGCGAGGCCGATCACGTCGTAGAGCTCGGACATCGTCTTGCCCTGGAGCTCGATGGCGAGGTCGAGCGCGGAGAGCTGCGCGACGTTGGTAATGGTGCCCTTCACCTTCACGTTCGTATCGCCGA
>DATMIG010000474.1:0-8017 GCA_035554335.1 Burkholderiales bacterium | reverse complement strand
TCGCGCAAGGCCGCGACCGAGTTTTCGTTCTTCCTCGCGGTGCCGACGCTGGTCGCCGCGGGCGGTTACGACTTCCTTAAGAATCGGCAACTCTTCTCGTCGGCCGACGTCGGCATCTTCGGCGTCGGCTCGGTGGCCGCGTTCGTCTCGGCCTTCGTCGTCGTGCGCTGGTTGATTCGCTATGTCTCCACGCACGACTTCCGGCCGTTCGCCTGGTACCGGATAGTATTCGGCCTCGTGGTGCTCGTGACCGCCTATACCGGCTGGGTGAACTGGTCTCTCTGATGCAGGGATTGCTTCGCTTCGCTCGCGCGATCGACGGACTGAACGAGTTTATCGGCCGCTGGGTCTCGTGGCTCGGCCTCGCCGCCGTGGTGATCTGCGCCGCCGCCGCGACGGCGCGCTACGCGCTCAACATCGGCTCGAATGCCTGGCTCGAGATCCAGTGGTACCTGAACTCCGCGGTATTCCTGCTCGTCGCCGGCTACACGCTGAAGCGCCATGAGCACGTGAACATCGACGTGCTGGCGAGCCGGTTCTCGCCGCGCGTGCAGGCTTGGATCCACATCCTCGGCGGCCTGTTCATGCTGCTGCCGGCGACGCTGATCATCGCGTGGTACAGCTGGCCGTCGCTGGTGAACTCCTACGCCATCCAGGAGTACTCCTCCGACCCCGGCGGCCTGATCCGCTGGCCGGTGCGCCTGCTCATCCCGGTGGCCTTCGCGCTGCTCGCCCTGCAGGGCGTCTCGGAGGTGATCAAGCGCGTCGGCTTCCTCAAGGGCCTGGTGCCGGAGTCGGAGTTCGAGAAGAAGGCGCACGCCGCCTGATGCTCGCGCAGTACATGGCGCCGATCATGTTCGCCGGGCTGGTGGTGTTCCTGCTGATCGGCTATCCCGTGGCGTTCTCGCTCGCCTTCACAGGCCTCGCCTTCGGCTATCTCGGCGTCGAGCTCGGCATGCTGCAGCCGGCCCTGCTGCAGGCGCTGCCCGAGCGCGTGCTGGGCATCATGGGCAACTCGACGCTGCTCGCCATCCCGTTCTTCACGCTGATGGGTCTCATCCTCGAGCGCAGCGGCATGGCCGAGGATCTGCTCGACACGATCGGCCAGGTGTTCGGCTCGATCCGCGGCGGCATCGCCTATGCGGTGGTGTTCGTCGGCGCGCTGCTCGCGGCGACCACGGGGGTGGTGGCGGCCTCGGTGCTCGCGATGGGGCTCATCTCGCTGCCGGTGATGATGCGCTACGGCTATTCCAACCGCCTGTCGACCGGCGTGATCGCCGCCTCCGGCACGCTGGCGCAGATCATCCCGCCGAGCCTGGTGCTCATCGTGCTCGCCGACCAGATGGGCGTTTCCGTCGGCGACATGTACGAGGGCGCGCTCTTCCCGGGACTCGGCCTTGCCGCGGCGTATGCGGTCTGGGTGTTCATCGTATCGATGGTGAAGCCCGCCGCCGCGCCCGGCTGCCCGCCGCAGATGCGCACGCTGCACGGCGGCAAGCTCGCGCTGCGCGTGGTCACCTCGATGGTGCCGCCGCTCGTGCTGATCTTCCTCGTGCTCGGCACCATCTTCCTCGGCGTTGCCACCCCGACCGAAGGCGGCGGCATGGGCGCCACGGGCGCGCTCCTCCTCGCGCTCGCGAAGCGCAAGCTCTCCTGGAAGCTCCTGCGCGAGGCGGTCGAGTCGACCGCGACCATGACGAGCTTCGTCATGTTCATCCTGGTCGGCTCGACGGTGTTCAGCCTGGTGTTCCGCGGCGTCGACGGCGACCTGTGGGTCGAGCGGCTGCTGCTGCACGTGCCCGGCGGCGCGCTCGGCTTCCTCATCGTGGTGAACGTGATGATCTTCCTGCTCGCGTTCTTCCTCGACTACTTCGAGATCGCGTTCATCATGGTGCCGCTGCTCACGCCGGTGGCGCAGAAGCTGGGCATCGACCTCATCTGGTTCGGCGTGCTGCTCGCGGTGAACATGCAGACCTCGTTCCTGCATCCGCCGTTCGGCTTCGCGCTCTTCTACCTGCGCAGCGTGGCGCCGAAGAGCGTGAAGACCGCCGACATCTACTGGGGCGCGATTCCGTTCGTGGTGATCCAGGTGCTGATGGTCGCCACCGTCATCGCCTTCCCGACCCTGGTGAGCGGCAACGTCACCGCGGCGGCGACGGTCAAAGGGACCGGCGAGGAAGAGCTGCGCCGCCAGCTGGGCGAGCCGGTCGAGACCAGCCCGGCGCCGCAGCCGCCCGCCCACGGCGAGCCGAAATCGGACGACGCTGCGTCCGAGATCGAGCGCGCCCTGCGCGAAGGAAGGTAAAGCTACTTCTTCGGGTTGCGCCCGAGCGGGTTGTTGTACACGAAGCTCTCGTACGCGAACTCCTGCACGCGGTGCCACAGGAACTGGTCGGAGCGGAACTTCTTCCACGGCTCGTAGATCTTCTTCCACGCCGGGTTCTTGCCCGCCTCGTCCTCGTAGAGCTCGTAGGCCGCCTGCTGCGCCGCCTTGAGAATGTCGCTGGAGAACTGGTGCAGCTTGACGCCGTTCTTCACCAGCCGCTCGAGCGCCGGGACGTTCTTCGCGTCGTACTTCGCCATCATGTCGATGTTGGCCTCGTAGCACGCGGCCTCGACCGCGGCCTGGTACTCCTTCGGCAGCTTGTCCCACTCCTTCTGGCCGACGTAGAACGAGTACATCGAGTTCGATTCCCACCAGCCGGGGAAGTAGTAGTGCGGCGCCACCTTGAAGAAGCCGAGCTTCTCGTCGTCGTACGGGCCGACCCATTCGGCGGAATCGATCGCGCCGCGCTCGAGCGCCGGATAGATGTCGCCGCCGGCGATCTGCTGCGGCACGGCGCCGAGCCGCGCCATCACTTCGCCGCCCAGGCCGGCGATGCGCATCTTCACGCCTTTCAGGTCGGCCACGGTCTTCACTTCCTTGCGCCACCAGCCTCCCATCTGCGCGCCGGTATTGCCGGCCGGGAACGAGACGAGACCGAAGTCCTTGAAGAACGCCTGGATCAGGTCTCGGCCGCCGCCGTAGTAGATCCAGGCGTTCTGCTCGCGCTGGTTCATGCCGAACGGCAGCGTCGTGTCGAAGGCGAACGCCTTGTTCTTGCCGACGAAGTAATAGCTCGCGGTGTGCGCGCACTCGATCGTGCCCTGCTGGATCGCGTCGACCACGCCGAACGCCGGCACGATCTCGCCGGCCGCGAACACGCGGATCTGGAACTTGCCGCCGGTGATCGCCTCGACGCGCTTCGCGACGACCTCGCCGCCGCCGAAGATCGTATCGAGGCTCTTCGGAAAGCTCGACGCACAACGCCAGCGGATGTTGGGCAGCGACGGGGTCTGCGCGACGGCCTGCGAGACGGCGGCGGCGCTTACCGCGGCAGCGGCGCCCGTCAGAAACTTGCGACGACTCATGGATTTCTCCTCCTCTAGAAAGTGCTCAACTTTGAACCCAAGGCAGGCCGGCCTTGCGCCACCCGCCGACGGTACCGCGGTGGTCCTGGGCGTCCTTGTCGCCTTCGAAGCCTTCAAGGACGTTGTAAGTCTCTTTCCAGCCGGCCCGCATGGCGGCCTCCGCGGCCGCGTGCGAGCGCGCTCCGGAGCGGCAAAGGAACATGAGCGGCGTGTCCTTGGGCGCGACGGCCGCCAGCTCGCCGATGAATTCCGGGTTCGGCCGGTTGCCGGGGTAGGTCTGCCACTCGACGCTGGCGGCGCCGGGCACGCGCCCGACGTAGAGCACCTCGGGCTTGGTGCGCACGTCGACGAGCTTCGCCCCGGCCTTCATCAACTCGTGCGCCTCCGTGGGGAGCAGGGCCCCGGCGTAGGGCAGGCCCATCTGCCTGGCCCGCTCGGCGGCGCGTTTCTTAATCTCGTCCATGCTTGCGGGAAATTATAGGTCCGGCGCACCATGCACCCTGAAAGTGCGAGCGATGCCCAAATGCCCCCTCCCGGTGCGTATTGCGCCGTTAGAATGGCCGCCGCTCCCAGAATCAATTTGGCATGGAACCTGCTCAACCGCGGGTCTACAGCACCTACACCAATTAGTTAGCCACACCAATTAGCAGAAGCCACTTCAGCGAGGAGATTCCCCGATGGCGACCACGACGCCTGATGACGTCCTGAAACTCATCAAAGACAAGGAGGTGAAGTTCGTCGACCTCCGCTTCACCGATACGCGCGGCAAGGAACAGCACGTCACCGTGCCGGTGAGGTACTTCAACAAGGACAAGTTCGAATCAGGCCACGCCTTCGACGGCTCCTCGATCGCCGGCTGGAAAGGCATCCAGGCGTCGGACATGCTGCTCATGCCGGACGCCAGCTCCGCGCGCATGGACCCGTTCACCGACGAGCCGGTGCTGAACATCACCTGCGACGTCTTCGAGCCGATGGACGGCAAGCCGTACGACCGCGACCCGCGCTCGATCGCGAAGCGCGCGGAAACGTATCTCAAGTCCACGGGTCTCGGCGACGTCTCGTACTTCGGGCCAGAGCCCGAGTTCTTCATCTTCGACGGCGTCACCTGGAACGTCGACATGTCCGGCTGCTCGGTGAAGATCAAGTCCGAGGAAGCGCCGTGGTCCAGCGGCATCGACTACGAGTCGGGCAACATGGGCCACCGCGCGCCCGTAAAAGGCGGCTACTTCCCCGTGGCGCCGGTCGACACGCTGGGCGACATCCGCAACGCCATCTCGCTCGCGCTCGAGCAGCAGGGCGTCGAAGTCGAAGTGCATCACCACGAGGTCGCGGCCGCGGGACAGTGCGAGGTCGGCACCAAGTTCGCGCCGCTCGTGCAGCGCGCCGACTGGATGCAGATCCTGAAGTACACGGTGTGGAACGTGGCGCATTCGTACGGCAAGACGGCGACCTTCATGCCGAAGCCGGTCGTGGGCGACAACGGCTCGGGCATGCACGTGCACCAGTCGGTGTGGAAGGGCGGCAAGAACCTCTTCGCCGGCAACGGCTACGCGGGACTGTCCGACTTCGCGCTGCACTACATCGGCGGCATCATCAAGCACGCGAAGGCGCTGAACGCGATCACCAACCCGGGCACCAACTCGTACAAGCGCCTGGTGCCGGGCTTCGAGGCGCCGATCAACCTCGCGTACTCGGCGCGCAACCGCTCGGCGGCGTGCCGCATCCCGTACGTATCGAGCGCGAACGGCCGCCGCGTCGAGGTGCGCTTCCCCGATCCGACCGCCAACGCCTACCTCGCCTTCGCGGCGATGCTGATGGCGGGGCTCGACGGCGTGCAGAACAAGATCCACCCCGGCGACCCGGTGGACAAGGACCTCTACCATCTGCCGCCGGAAGAGGCGAAGAAGGTGCCGAACGTCTGCGCCTCGCTCGAGGAAGCGCTCAAGCACCTCGAGGACGACCACGCGTTCCTCACGCGCGGCGGCGTGTTCTCGGAGGACATGCTCGAGGCTTACATCGCGCTCAAGAACGACGAGCTGACGCGCTTCCGGATGACCACCCATCCGGTCGAGTTCGACATGTATTACGCCTCGTAAGCCAATCCGGCTTTCGCGCGTTAAAGAGGGGCGGGCGACCGCCCCTTTTTCATTGATTTGCTAGACTAATCCGATGCTACGGCTCCTCGCTTTCCTCGTCACCCTGACGGCCGGGACCGCGCATGCGCAGGTCACGGAAATCTGGAAGTGCAAGAGCGTCGACGGGCACTGGACCTACACCAACGACAAGCGCGAGGCGGAACGCCAGAAGTGCGAGCTGGTGACACGGCAGATCAACGTCGCGCCCGCGCCGAAGCCGCCCCCGCCGCGCAATACGAACGGCAAGGATTTTCCGCGCGAGACGCCGCAGGACAGCGCCAACGCGAAGGCGCGCCAGCGCGACATCCTCGAGAAAGAGCTCGCCCAGGAGCAGCAGGCGCTCGCCAAGGCGAAGGCGGATCTCGCCGAGCAGGAGAACGTGCGCTTCGGCAACGAGCGCAACTACGCGCGCGTCGAGGAGCGCCTGCAGCCCTTCAAGGACAGCGTCGAGACGCACGAAAAGAACATCGAAGCGCTGCGGCGAGAGCTCGGCAACCTGCGCTAAGGAGCCTGCCTGCGCTTCGCGGGACTCGAACTGCTGGCCACGGCGGTCGTTGCGCTCGATGACGAATTCGTCGTCCGCTACGCGAATCCCGCTGCCGAGAGCCTGCTGGCGACCGGCGCCAAAAGCCTCAACGGACATCGCTTCGCCCAGCTCTTCACCGAGCGCGCCGAGCTCGAGCGGGCGCTCGCCGACGCGCTCGGTACGCACTGGGATTACTCGGCGCAGTTCGTGACCTACACGCGTCCGGGCCGCGAGCCGCTGCCGCTCGCGTGCACCATGACGCGCATCGACGTACCGGGGCTTGCGCTTTTGGCGGAGCTGCGCCCCATCGAGCAGCAGCTGCGACAAGCGAGGGAGGAGCGCCTCGTCATCGAGCAGCAATCGGCGCGCGAGCTGATCCGCAACCTTGCGCACGAGATCAAGAACCCGCTCGGCGGCTTGCGCGGCTCGGCGCAGCTCCTCGAGCGCGAGCTCGACAAGGCAGAGCTGCGGGAATATACGCAGGTGATCATCAAGGAGGCCGATCGCCTCCAGCGCCTCATGGACCGCATGCTCACGCCGCATCGCACGCCGCGCGTCGAGCCGGTCGGCATCCACGAGGTGCTCGAGCGCGTTCGCAGCTTGGTGAAGGCCGAGTTCGGCCTCGAGATCCGCCGCGACTACGACCCGAGCCTGCCGGAGATCGTCGGCGACCGCGAGCAGCTCATCCAGGCGGTGCTCAACATCGCGCGCAACGCTGCACAAGCGCGCGCCGCGCAGATCACGTTTCGCACTCGCGCGGTGCGGCAGGTGACGATCCTGCGCCAGAGGCATAAGCTGGCATTGGATTTGCAGGTGATCGACGACGGCCCGGGCGTACCCGAAGAGATCCAGGACAGGATCTTCAGTCCGCTCGTATCCGGGAGGGAAGGTGGCACCGGCTTGGGACTCTCGCTCGCACAGACGTTCGTCCAGTATCACCAGGGCGTCATCGAGTTCGAATCCCGGCCCGGCCGCACAACATTCAGGATCCTGCTGCCACTGACATGAAGCCGGTCTGGATAGTCGACGACGATCGTTCGATTCGCTGGGTGATCGAAAAAGCGCTCAGCCGCGAAGGCATCGCCTTCGATTCCTTTTCCTCCGCGCAGGACGCGCTCAACGCGCTTTCCGGCGGCGCGCCCGAGGTTCTGGTGTCCGACATCCGCATGCCCGGCCTCTCGGGACTCGAGCTCCTCAACACGGTGAAGCAGCGCCATCCCGCGGTGCCGGTGATCGTGATGACGGCGTACTCCGACCTCGATTCGGCCGTGGCGGCGTTCCAGGGCGGCGCCTACGAATACCTGCCGAAGCCGTTCGACATCGACCAGGCGGTGGAGCTCATCCGCCGCGCGCTCGACGAAAGCCGGCGCGAGTCGGAGGCCACCGAAGCGCCGACGGAGGCGCCGGAAATCCTCGGCCAGGCGCCGGCGATGCAGGAAGTGTTTCGCGCCATCGGCCGGCTGTCGCAGTCGAGCGCGACGGTGCTTATCACCGGTGAATCCGGAACCGGAAAGGAGCTCGTGGCGCGTGCGCTGCACCGTCACAGTGCGCGTGCGCAGCGGCCATTCGTCGCGATCAACACGGCGGCGATGCCGAAGGACCTGCTCGAGTCCGAGCTTTTCGGCCACGAGCGGGGCTCGTTCACCGGCGCGCAGCAGCAGCGCCGCGGCCGCTTCGAGCAGGCGGAAGGCGGCACGCTTTTCCTCGACGAGATCGGCGACATGCCCGCGGAGCTGCAGACGCGGCTCCTGCGCGTGCTTTCCGACGGCACCTTCTACCGCGTGGGCGGCCACCAGCAGATCAAGGCGAATGTTCGCGTCATCGCCGCCACGCACCAGAACCTCGAGCAGCGCGTGCGCGAAGGCTCCTTCCGCGAAGATCTCTACCACCGCCTGAACGTGATCCGCCTGCGCCTGCCGAGCCTGCGCGAGCGCGGCGAGGACAT
>DATMIG010000473.1:0-7680 GCA_035554335.1 Burkholderiales bacterium | reverse complement strand
AGCTTGCGCGCCGAGTAGCTGGAGAGGAAGTAGCCCTGCAGCACGCCGCCCTCGACGATGCTGCGCGGCTGGGTCGCCACGCCTTCGTCGTCGAACGGCGTGCTCGCCGGGCCCTGGCGCTCGAACGGGCGCTCCTCGATCTGCATGAAAGGCGAGAACACCTCCTTGCCGAGGCCGTCGAGGAGGAAGCTCGTCTTGCGATAGAGGTTGCCGCCATTGACCGCCGAGACGAAATGGCCGATGAAGCCGATCGCGGCGGGCGCCTCGAAGAGCACCGGCGCCTGGCAGGTGGCGATCTTGCGCGAGCCGAGGCGCGCGGCGGCGCGCTGCGCGGCATAGCGGCCGAGCGCGCGCGGCTCGGCGATCTTCGACGGCACGCGCGAGCTCGAGTACCAGTCGTCGCGCTGCATGAGCCCCTTGTGCTCGGCGATGACCGCGCACGAGAGGTAGTGCCGCGAGCCCGGGTAGCCGGCCATGAAGCCGAGCGAATTGGCGAGCACGAACTGCGAATGCTGCGCCGAGACGGTCGCGCCCTCGGAGTTCCTGATCACGGGCGCCGCAGCGAACGCCGCGTCCTCGCAGCGCTTGGCGAGCTCGATGGCCTCCTCGGTGGAAATCGTCCACGGATGGAACAGATCCAGGTCCGGCGTTTTCTTCGCCATCAGCTCGGCGTCGGGCAACCCGGCGCAGTCGTCCTCCGCGGTGTGGCGCGCGATGGCGAGCGCCGCATCCACCGTCTGCTCGATCGCGGCCGGCGAGAGATCCGAGGTGCTCGCGTGCCCGCGGCGCGCCTTCGGCCGCTCGCCGAAGTACACGGTGACGCCGACGCTGCGGTCGCGGTTGTGCTCGATGGTGTCGGGCTTGCCTTTGCGCACGGTCACGGTGAGGCCGTACGCCTCGGAGACCTCGCAGTCGGCGCCGCTCGCGCCGCCGCTGCGGGCGCGGGAAAGGACTCGCTCCGCCATGTCGCGAAGCTGTCCCTGATCGAAGGTGAAACCGTGGCGCTTCGGCATGGGGGCGCTATGATAACTGCGATGCAGGACGACGCAGCACCCGAGATCAGCAAAACCCGCCGCAAGAAGGAGATGCACGAGCTGCAGGCGCTCGGCGCCGAGCTGGTTGAGCTCTCCGACTCGGTGCTGGCGGACATGCAGATGCCCGACGAGCTGCGCGAGGCGGTGGTCGAGGCGAAGCGCATCAAGGCGCACGAGGGCCGCCGTCGCCAGATGCAGTACATCGGGCGCCTGATGCGCGACATCGATCCCGCGCCCCTGCGCGAGCAGCTCGACGCGCTCTGCGGCCAGTCGGCCGCGGAGACGGCGCGGCACAAGCGGCTCGAGGCGCTGCGCGAGAAGCTGCTCGCCGACGACACCGCGCTCACCGACTACGTCAGCACGCACGCCGGCGCCGACCTGCAGGAGCTGCGCACGCTGATCCGCAACGCTCGCCGCGAGCAGAAGGAAGGCAAGCCGCCGCGCGCCTTCCGCGAGCTCTTCCGACGGTTGAAGTCCCTTGACGCTCCAGCCGCTCCTCAGGGCTGAGATCTCCCTCGGGCCGCCGCAGGAGCTCGGCGACACGGCGCTCGGCCGGCGCCGCATCATCCCGATCACCGGCGGCAGCTTCCACGGCGAACGGCTGCACGGCCGCGTGCTGCCGGGCGGCGCCGACTTTCAGCTCGTGCGCACCGACGGCGTCGCCGAGCTCGATGCGCGCTATGTCCTCGAGACGAGCGACGGCGCGCGCGTCTACGTGGTGAACTTCGGCTACCGCCACGGCCCGGCCGAGGTGCTGCGGCGACTGGCCGACGGCAAGCCGGTCGAGCCCTCGCTCTACTACATGCGCACCACGCCGCGCTTCGAAACCGCCGCCGAGCGCTACAGCTGGCTCAACCGCACCATCTGCGTCGCCACCGGCGCGCGCCGCGCCGAGTCGGTGGAATTGGATATCTTCGAAGTCCGTTAACGACAGGAGCTAACGTCTTAAACGTGGTCCGTCCCTGATTTGGTAGCCCCTCGCATGAATGAAGAACTGATCATCGGCCTCGTCTCCGTCAGCGACCGCGCCTCCGCGGGCGTGTACAAGGACGAAGGCATCCCGTCGCTGAAGGAGTGGCTGTCGTCCGTCATCGCCGCGCCCAGGTGGCGCGACGAGACGCGGCTCATCGCCGACGAGCAGCCGGTGATCGAGCGCACGCTCAAGGAGCTGGTGGACGAGCGCGGCTGCCATCTCGTCCTTACCACGGGCGGCACCGGGCCCGCGCCGCGCGATGTGACGCCGGAGGCGACGCTCGCCGTCGCCGACAAGGTGATGCCCGGCTTCGGCGAGCAGATGCGCGCGATCAGCCTGAAGTTCGTGCCCACCGCGATCCTTTCCCGTCAGGTCGCCGTCATCCGCAAGGGCGCCTTGATCATCAACCTGCCGGGGCAGCCGAAATCGATCCGCGAAACGCTGCAAGGGCTGCCGGAAGTGCCCGGCATCTTCGCCGCGGTGCCATACTGCATCGACTTGATCGGCGGACCCTACATCGAGACGCACGAGACCGTATTGAAGGCTTTCCGGCCGAAGTCGGCCATCCGGAAGAAATGAATTTCCTCTGGCCCCAGGCGCTGCTGCTCCTCCTCGCACCCTGCCTGCTCGCGCTCGCCTATAGGGCGCGCTTGCGGCGGAAGAGCGCGGCGATGCCGGGCCTCGAGCTGCCGCGCATGCGGCGACGCGAGCAGCACCTGCCGGTCGTCGTCTACCTGCTGGCGCTCGCGGTCGCGGCGCTGGCGGCAGCGCGTCCCACCGCGCTCGTCACGCTGCCCTCGCAGCAGCGCACCATCATCCTCGCCATCGACGTGTCGCTCAGCATGCGCGCGAGCGACGTGCAGCCCAACCGCCTCGCCGCGGCGCAGGCGGCGGCGAAGGAGTTCATCCGCGAGCAGCCGTCCGACGTGCGCCTCGGCATCGTCTCGTTCGCCGGCACGGCGGCCGTCGTGCAGCAGCCGACCAAGAACAAGGACGATCTGCTGGAAGCGGTCGACCGGCTGCAGCTCGACCGGCACACGGCGATCGGCAGCGGCATCATCGTCGCGGTCGCGGCGCTCTTCCCCGACGCCGGCATCGACATCGAGTCGTTCGGCGGACCGAACGCGTGGAGCCGCATCCCGCGCGAGGTGCCGAAGCCGAAGGCGCCGGACTTCAAGCCCGTGCCGCCGGGCTCCAATCCCAACGCGGCGATCATCCTGCTCACCGACGGGCGTCGCACGATCGGCCCGGACCCGCTCCAGGCCGCGCGCCTCGCCGCGGACCGGGGCGTGCGTATCTACACGGTGGGCTTCGGCAACCCCAACGGCGCGCCGGTGCAGGTCGAGGGCTACTCGATCTACATGATGTTCGACGAGGAAACGCTGAAGTCGATCGCCGCGCTCACCAACGCCGAGTACTTCCAGGCCTCGAGCGGCGCCGAGCTGAAGAAGATCTACGACACGCTCACCGCCAAGTTCGTCCTGCAGCGCGAGCAGACGGAGATCACCGCCTTCTTCGCCGCGGCCGCCGCCGCGCTGGTCATCGCCGCCGCGGCGCTGTCGCTCGCCTGGTTCAACCGCATCCTCTAGGAAAAATGGAAGCCATACAGATCGAGACGGGCCACCGGCCCGAAGCCGCCGTCATCTGGCTGCACGGCCTCGGCGCCGACGGCCACGACTTCGAGCCGATCGTGCCCGAGCTCGAGCTCACCAAACCCGTGCGCTTCGTCTTCCCGCACGCCCCGGTGCGCCCGGTGACCATCAACAACGGCATGCGCATGCGCGCGTGGTACGACATCTATCAAATGGGATCAATGAGTGGCGGCTTCCGCGAGGACGAGCAGGGGTTGCGCGCCTCGCAGAAGCTCGTCGACGAGATGATCGCCGCGCAGGGCCTGCCGCCGGAGAAGATCGTGCTCGCCGGCTTCTCGCAGGGCGGCGCGATCGTGCTGCAGACGGGCCTGCGCCACGCCGGGCGCCTGGCGGGAATCATGGCGCTGTCGTGCTACCTGCCGATCGCCTCCACCGTCGCCGCCGAGCGCAGCGCCGCCAACCAGTCGATCCCGATCTTCATGGCCCACGGCGCCTACGACGAGGTCATCCCGATCCAACGCGCACAGCAATCGCGCGCGGCGCTCGAGGCGCTGGGATACAAGGTGGAGTGGCACGACTACCCGATGCCGCACTCGGTGTGCGCGCCAGAGATTGCGGATATCTCGGCGTTTCTCTCCAAAGTGATATAGGGGTCAGACCCCCATTCATAATTAATTGGGGTCTGACCCCAATTAACTTTCGCGGATCATTTCCCTGAAGCGGACGAGCTCGTAGTCGTCCGAGCGCTCGGGCGCGCCCTGCGGTAGGTAGACGTGCTCGCGGCCGTCGAGGGTGGCTTCGAGCGTCGTGCCCGGCGGGTAGACGCCGGAGCGAAGCGCGATCGATACCTCGCCGGAGCCGAGCACGGCTGAAGGAAGGAGAAGCGCGGTTTCTTCGCCGAGGCCGCGCAGCCGGAACCTGGCGACGCGCGGCGCGCGCGACAAGGTTTCGATGCCGACGCGGGCCTCGGTCGGCGTAATGCGGTTTACGCGGCGCACGGCGCCGACGATCCAGTTCGTGCCGCCGTCGGGCTGCAGCGCGATCAGCGCGCCGACGTGCAGCCAGTCGGCCTTCACCTGCGGCACGAGCGCGCCGAAGCCGCCGGCGCTGACGTTCTCCACCACCCAGCTCTCCGCCGCCTTCTGGTTGAAGTCGAGCGAGTGCGCGCCGCCGAGCGCCTCGACGGCGCCGGCGAAGCCGTGCGCGACCGTGAGGCGCGACTTGACGTTGTGGCGCGCATGGCGCCGCTCGGGCGGCTCGGGGGACCAGAGCATCGCGAGGTGCTTCAGCACTTCGACCTCTGCTTCCGCGTCCCGCATCGCTTCGTTCTTCTGGATGAGCGCCTGCAGGCCCATGAGCGCGTTGCCCGGCCCGAAGTAGCGCACGCCCGGCGAAGACTGCGGCGGCTTGACGAGGCGAAGCGGCGCCATGGCGTGGATCACATCGGTCCAGTATATGAGGCCCGGGGCGGGCGCCGGCGCCAGCAGGAAGTGCGGCGAGAGATCGGCAATGATGCGCTCGGCGTAATCCGCCTCGGCGGCGAGCAGGCTGTCCGGCGAGCTGGCGCTGAACATCACCGCGCGCAGGAACTCCTGCCGCGGCGAGGTCTCCGCGCCGGGATACAGCGCGAGCTTGCCCTCGCCGAAGCCGCGCGCGTCGCAAAAGGCGAACACCCGGTTGACGATGCCCCAGGTCGCGGGATCCACGGGCCCATAGCGCATGTGCTGCCACTTGATCTGCTGGGCCGCGGCGCGCAGCGCCCGCGTGGCGACGAGCGGCAGCGTCTTCGCATCGAGCGCCTTGCCCGGCGCGGCCGCGTCGACGGCGCGCCCGAACGCGAGCGCCGCCTGCTTCCAGTATTCATGCAGGTGGGTCCAGACCCGGTGTTCCTGGTAGCGCGAGGGACGCACCGCGCCGCAGTACTCGCGCGTGAGCTTTCGCACGCGCGGCTGTGCCGCCTCGTCCATGGCGAGCAGCAGCCCCGCGCGTTCCGGCAGCTTGAAGCCCTCGGCGGCGCTCACCGACTCGTGCCAGTGCGCGAGCTCCTCCAGCGCCTTGACGTCGTCGGCAGGCAGCGCATCCAGGATGCGCCGCGCCTCCTTCGGGTCGCGCATCGGGTGATCCGCGCCCGCGCCAAAAAGCTTCAGCATGGTGGCAGTATACGTGTCGTGGAAGGGCGAAAAGACTCGAAGGGCGAGCCGCTGGTCGCGGGCTTCACCACGCTCGCGCGCATCGGCGAAGGTGGCCAGGCGCAGGTCTATCTCGCCGAGCGCGACTACGACGGCCTGCGCGTGGCGCTCAAGGTGATGGACCGGCGCCTGCGCAACGACAAGGTGTTCCTCGAGCGCTTCGTGCGCGAATACAAGCTGCTCGCCAAGCTCGAGATCGAGCACGTCGCGCGCATCTACGACCAGGGCTTCGCCGGCGAAAATCCGTACATCGCGATGGAGTACCTGCCCTCCGGCACGCTCGCCACGCGCATCCGCGAAGGCCTCAACCCGCGCTCGGCCCTGCGCATCACGGCGCAGGTGTCCCGCGCGCTGGACGCCATCCACACGCGCGGCATCGTCCACCGCGACATGAAGCCGGCGAACATCCTCTTCCGCGCCGACGGCCGCCCGGTGATCGTCGACTTCGGCCTCGCCAAGGACCTGGCGATCGACTCCACGCTCACCGGCCAGCAGCGCCTGCTCGCCACGCCGCGCTACATGAGCCCGGAGCAGTGCCTCGGCCGCAAGGTCGACGCGCGCTCCGACATCTACAGCCTGGGCTGCATCCTGTGGGAGATGCTCACCGGCACGCGCATCTATGAAACCTCCGGCCCGGCCGACCTCATGCGCATGCACGTGCAGGCGCCGGTGCCCGAGCTGCCCGGCGAGCTCGTCGTGCACCAGCGGCTGCTCTCCAAAATGCTCGCCAAGCAGCCCGAGGACCGCTTCCAGACCGCCGCGGACCTCTGCGCTAGCATCACCTTGTGACAGAACGCGCCTATCTCGACCTGCTCGCCGAGGTCCTCGAGGACGGCGCGCGCAAGACCGATCGCACCGGCACCGGCACCCTCTCGGTCTTCGGCCGCCAGCTGCGCTTCGGCCTCGAAGAGCGCTTCCCGCTGCTCACCACGAAGAAGCTGCACCTCAAGTCGATCATCTATGAGCTCCTCTGGTTCCTGCGCGGCGACACGAACGTCAAATGGCTGCAGGAGCGCGGCGTCACCATCTGGGACGAATGGGCCGACGAGAACGGCAACCTCGGCCCGGTGTACGGCTACCAGTGGCGCCACTGGCGCACGCCCGACGGGCGCGAGATCGACCAAATCGGGCAGCTGATCCAGGGCCTGCGCAGCCGCCCCGACTCGCGCCGGCATCTCGTGAGCGCGTGGAACCCCGCCGACGTCGACAAGATGGCGCTGCCGCCCTGCCACGCCCTCTTCCAGTTCTACGTCGCGAACGGGCGCCTGTCCTGCCAGATGTACCAGCGCAGCGCCGACCTCTTCCTCGGCGTGCCCTTCAACATCGCCTCCTACTCGCTCCTCACGCTGATGGTGGCGCAGGTCACGGACTTGAAGCCCGGCGACTTCATCCTCACCCTCGGCGACGCGCACCTCTATCTCAACCACCTCGAGCAGGCGCGCGAGCAGATCGGCCGCGCGCCGCGCCCCTTCCCGCGCATGAAGCTCAACCCGGCGCGCCACGAGCTCCTCTACTTCGAGTACGAAGACTTCACCCTCGAGGGCTACGACCCTCACCCGGCCATCAAGGCGCCGATCGCCGTGTAGTACCCGGGCGCCCGCGCACCGTAAGCTCTACTCGTTTCATGGGAGGAATGCTTGGCCTTGTCGCCTAACAGAGCGTTGTTGATCGCATGACGATCGACGGCGATCTCGGTCGCCCGAACGAGATGCCATTGCGCGACAAAGTGGCGCTCGTCACCGGTGGTAGCCGCGGCATTGGGCGGGCGATATGCCGCGGTTTCGCACGCCACGGCGCCAAGGTGGTAGTGGCGTCCCGGACGGAAGTTGATACCTCGGCCGGCACGGAGTTCGACAGATATGCCGCAGGCACCATTCACGATACCGCTCGGA
>DATMIG010000472.1:0-5500 GCA_035554335.1 Burkholderiales bacterium | reverse complement strand
ATCGACGGCGCCCTCACCGAGCGCGACATCCTCGGCCCGAGCGAGGCGTTCCGGCAGCAGATGGACTACTACGCCCACGCCCCGCAGACCGCCGCCACGCTCGAGAAGCTCGCCCTCGAGCATCCGCTCGTCCTCGCGGTGATGCACGGCAGCGCCTGGCAGGGTGATGGGGCTTCGCTCCTGCGCGCGCTCGCGCGCTCGCTCTCGGGCGACACCTCGTACGCAAAGGCGGCCTGACATGCGCATGACCCGAGAACAGATGGACCAGCTCATCAACCAGCACTTCGGCTTCGAGGCCGCGGACGACGTCGCGGGCGTGCTCGGCAGCCTGGCCGACCAGGTGCGCCACGAGGTCATCCCTTCGCCGATGGGCGAGCAGACCGACAAGGCCGGCATCCGCGCCTTCTACAAGATGCTGTTCGCCGACCTGAAGGGCGAAGGCGTGACGCCGCTGCGTCGCTTCTACGGCGAGGACTTCGTGGTCGACGAGACGCTCTGGCACGGCCGCGTCGTCGACGGCCGGCCGTTCTTGATGCCCGGCGTGAGCGGCAAGGTGAGCTTCCGGCTCCTGCATGTGTTCGAGGTGAAGGACGGGAAGATCTCGAGCGAGCAGGTGTGGTGTGACCTTGCCGCGTTGCAACGGCAGCTCAAGGTCCGCATGGTTAGCGCCGAGGAGCTCACCGCCTGAGTGGGGTGGGGTCAGAGCCCGAATCTTCCTGGTTCTGCTTTATGGGGCTCTGACCCCGAATTTTCCTGGCCCCGAAGTCGGCAAAGGGGTCCTCGGGTACCTAAGCATTTAGCCAGCCGGTAGAAACGCTCACGGTTTTCCTGGAGGAGTCGCTCGACAGCGATTCGATAAGCGAAGCGCTTTCCGCCGCCGGCGCTGTCGTAGAGCGCCTTACCCGGCACTTGCCCAAGGGTACGAACGACACCACCTGGCTCGCGCTCGCGGGTGCAAAAGGCTGGGTCGTGCTCACGCGCGATAAGCGCATCCGGTACCGGCGACTCGAGCGCGTCGCGCTTCAGGCTGCCGCCGTGCGGGCGTTTGTGTTCACCGGTGGCAACGTTACTCTCCCACCCCCGCCGATGCGGGCACGCACGTTGGCCAGCGAACAGACGCGCCGCGCCCCGTGCGCGCATCATGGCGGATGACCACCGCCCTCTCCGTCCGCGAACGCCGGCATGCCATCACGGTGATCCTCGAGGCGCGGTTCAGCGTGAGCGCGTTCGAGCAGGTGCGGCGCGAGAACCCCGAGTACTGGCGCTCCGCGCGCAACGACATGGCGCGCGGCATCTACGGCGAGGCGATGCGGCTGAAGCAGGAGCTCGTCGGCGCGGACGACGAGCTGCTCCGGGCCGAGCTCCTCGATATCGCCAACGCGCGCCGCATCGGCTAGACGTTCATGCTCGGCGAGCTTTCGCGAGGAACCGGTCGAGCTGGTCCGCGAAGCGCTTGCGATCGGTGTTGTCGAGCGCCGCCGGCCCGCCGGTGCGCTCGCCCGCGCCGCGCAGCTCGTCGAGATAATTGCGCAGCGCCAGGCGCTCGGCGATGTTCTCCGTGGAGTAGAACTCCCCGCGCGGATTGAGCGCGTGGGCGCCCTTGGCGATCACGTCGGCGGCGAGCGGAATGTCGGCGGTGACCACCAGGTCGCCCGGCGAGAGCTGGCGGACGATGTGGCCGTCCGCCACGTCGATGCCGTGCGGCACCTGCAGCGCGCGGATGTACGGCGAGACGGGCGTGCGCAGCAGCCGGTTCGCCACCAGCGTCATGGGAATCTTCGTCCGCTCCGCCGCGCGGTACAGGATGTCCTTGATGACCGCCGGACACGCGTCGGCATCGACCCAGACATGCATCCGCCGATGGTACGAGCTTGGATCAGGGCCCGAATCTTCTTGGTTCTGCTTTATGGGGCCCTGACCCCGATTTTCCCCACCGATCTAAAGTCGGCAAAGGGGTCCTTAGGTATCTAAGTAAACGGTGCTGCGGCTCTAGGAGCGACTCTTGAAGACTTCGAACCGTATCGCGAGACGATCGCGGTCCGGCATGTCCTTGCCCCGTGAAGGCAGATAGATCCGATTGGTATGCAGACGCTTCAAGGCCTCCAGCGTCGGCCCATCCTTCTGGCGGAGGATGCGGTGCGAGACGTGAATCCGGGAATCGGCATCGATGCCGAGCAGGTGCGCGTCGAACGCCGCGTGATGCGTCTTCGCGAGCGGGATGCCGTTCTGGACCACCGGCTGCCCGAGCTGCTCGTGCTTATCCTCGATGATGTGCGCCGCGTCGAGCAGCACTGGCTCGCGCAGTCCTGATAGCGCACAACGGCCACGGTAAGCCGTGATCACCGCCTCCCGGAACGTCGCCTGGTGCAGCCGCTGCTGCACTTGCCGCAGCGCGTAGCGACGCTCAACCGCTGTTTGCGGCACGCCAAGCTCCGCCTCCTGCTCAGCGCGGAACGCGATCCTCGCGTTTAGCGTCGACGCGTTCCAGTAATAGTTTCGGTACTTATATATAACCACCGAGACTTTGGAACATTACCCGCACCTGCGCCACGTCAGCTTCTCGCACTATTGAGTCCGACGAATGCGGCTCGCTCAACATCGCTTCTCGCTTGGCGCGCGCGCTCGCCGACGGCGAGGTCCTGCGCACCGGCGGCCACGCCTTCAAGTGGCTCGACGCGCCGCACGTCCCGCACCAGTGGGAGACCCGCTTCATGATGGAGCTCGAGACCCGCACGCTCCTCGCGGGGCGACCTCTTCACCATGGGCGAGTCGATCGACGGCGCGCTCACCGAGCGCGACATCCTCGGCCCGAGCGAGGCGTTCCGGCAGCAGATGGACTACTACGCCCACGCCCCGCAGACCGGGTTTCCGCCGAGGAGGTAACTGCCTGAGGAATCGGTACGACCGAGCCCGGCTCATCGCCGGGCTCATCGACTGCCTCATCGACTGTCCTTGGCTCGGCGTCGGCGCACCCGGTATTCCGCGACGGGCTCGCGGATCAGGAGCTCGCTCGGAATGCCGAGTTGCTCGTGCAGGGCGCGGATCATCGGCAGGGTGAGCGGGCGCTTGCGGCTCAGGATTTCATAGACGCGGTTCAGTTGTCCGATCATCGGCACGAGATCCCTCGGCGCGAGGCCGGATTGCTCCATCCGGAACTTGATGGCTTCCACCGGGTCGGGCAGGTCCATGGGAAAGTGCCGGCGCTCGTAAGCTTCGACGAGCGTCGCCAGAACGTCGAGCCGCTCTCCTTCCGGCGTGCCGGCTTTCGCGTTCATGAGGGCCTCGATCTCCTTCAGGGCCGCCCGGTGATCCGCCTTCGTCCTGATCGGCTTGATTTCCATTTGCGTCATTCCTTCACACGGACTGGGCGTCTATACGGTCGTACTCGGCGTGCGTCCCGATGAATCGCACGTAAGCGACGCGGTAAGGGTAGTTGATCCAGACCACCAGCCGATACTTGTTGCCGCCGATGTTGAACACCACGCGCCCGTCGCGCAGGATGCTGGCCGTGCCGAACTCGCGCTTCACGTCGGCAGGGGCGCGCCAGTCGGCCCTTAGGGCGTGCCGATACCAGGCGAGTAGCGGCTCGCGCGCGTCGGCATGCTTCGCTTCCCAGAAGCGCTTGAGCCGCGAAAGCGCGATCACGCGCACCCGGCCAGTCTAGTCCCACCGTGGGACTATGGCAAGAGGCCTTGCCGGATGCCGCCTGAGAGATCGGTTGGGGTCGGAGCCCGAATCTTCCTGGTTCTGCTTTACAGGGCTCTGACCCCGAATTTTCCCGGCCCCGAAGTATTGCTGCTTCCGCGCCGGGCATGCGCGTAGCATGCACGGGTGATAACGAATCTCCTCGCGGCGATGAGCCGCCTCTTTCGCCGCTCCGCCGAATTGCGCGGCGAGCCCGGCCAGGCATCCCGCGCCGCCCGGCTCAGCACCGGCAAATGGACCGCCGAGCTCCTGAAGCAGCTCGAATGGCGGCGCCTCGAAGAGCTGTGCGAGGCCTACTTCGGGCAGCTCGGGTTCAAGACGGTCGTCGTGCACGAGCGCGCCGACGGCGCAGCGGAGATTTGCCTCTACGCGGCGGGCGCCGAACAGCCTTCCGTGCTGGTGCACAGCAAGACCTGGGACCCGTACCCGATCGGCGTCAAGCCGCTGCGCGAGCTACGCGCCGGGATGCTCTCCGCCAATGTCGCGGAAGGCGTGATGGTCACCGCGGGGCGCTTCACACCCGAGGCGGCCGGCTACGCGGCGAAGGAAAAGATCGACCTCATCGATGGCGCCTCCCTCCTCGCCAAGCTCGGCGCCCTGCCGCCGGAGAAAGGGCTCGCCCTCCTCAAGCTCATCACGAAGGGCGACTTCCTCACCCCGACCTGCCCGCGCTGCTTCATCAAGATGACGGCCAACAAGAGCACCAGCCACGGCCGCATGTTCTGGGGCTGCCGCAACTACCCGAGCTGCAAGCTCACCTTCTCCAGCGCCGCCATCACGCCGGCCTGAGCGGAAGTTGTTTACTGCAGCCTGATCCGCGGGAGCATAGCCCGGCGTGATCCAGAACCTGAGCGCCCTCGAGCTCACGTACTGCGCGGCGGTGCTGCTCTTCACCTTCGCGCTGCGCGGCAGCCTCGGCTTCGGCGGCTCGATCGGCCTGCCGCTCCTCGCGCTCGTGATCCCGGTGAAGGTGATCGCGCCCGCCTGGAGCCTGGTCGGCATCGTCTCCTCCGCCGCGATCATCGGCCGCGACCGCCAGCACGTCGACCGGCGCGCATTCCTCGGCCTCCTCCCCGGCTGCGCCCTCGGCATCGCGGCGGGCCTCTTCCTCTTCAAGGCGCTCGACGCCGTGCTCCTCGGCCGCGCGCTCGGCGGCTTCATCATCGTGTACGCGATCTATTCGCTGTGGATGTCGACCCGGCCCGCCGGCACCCCGCCGCCCGTTCCCGGCACGGTCCTGCGCCCGCTCGCCAGCTTCTTCTCGGGCGCCGTCGGGACGCTCTTCGGCTCGATGGCGTCGATCTTCTTCACGATCTACATGGACGCGCGCGGCGCCGGCAAGCATGTCCTGCGCGCCACGACCTCCGCGATGCTCCTCACGCTGAGCGTCACGCGCACCATCGGCTACGCCGCGGTGCACGAGCTCACGCCCGACTCTTTCATCCTCTGCGCCGCGGCAATCCCCGCCATGGGCCTGGGCCTCCTGGTCGGCGACAAGATCCACTCGGGCTTAAGCCAGGCCGCGTTCCAGCGCCTGGTCTGCGCCGCCCTCTTCCTCTGCGGCGTCCCCCTGCTGCTCCGCGGCTGAGTAGCCCGGTGGGGTCAGGACCCGAATCTTCCTGGTTCTGCTTTACGGGTCCTGACCCCGAATTTTCTCCGCGCTTCCCATTACCATTCACGCACCCTCGGGAGGAGGACTATGAGAACCATCATCGGCTTTGCCCTCGCGCTCTTCGTCACCGCAACCTTCGCCGCCAACGCCTCGCTGCACGGCACCTGGTCCGCGGCCAACGTG
>DATMIG010000471.1:0-6676 GCA_035554335.1 Burkholderiales bacterium | reverse complement strand
CGGGGGGCATTACCGTCCGCGGCGTCGGCGGCCCATTTCCGCAGAAGAAGGCCGATCTCTTCCTCGGCAACGCCGGCACGGCCCTGCGCCCCCTCACCGCGGCGCTCGTCTTCTCCGAAGGCGAGTATTTCGTCTCCGGCGTCGCGCGCATGCACGAGCGGCCGATCGGCGATCTCGTCGACGCGCTCCGTGCGATCGGCGCTCGCATCGACTACGCGGAGAAGGCGGGCTATCCGCCGCTGCGGATTCACCCCTCGGGCGTGCACCTGGACCGGCCCGTACGCGTGCGCGGCGATGTCTCGTCGCAGTTCCTCACCGCGCTCCTCATGGCGCTACCGCTCGGCGGCGGGGCCGCCGCGGTCGAGGTGGAAGGCGAGCTCATCTCCAAACCGTACGTGGAGATCACGCTCAACGTGATGCGCCGCTTCGGCATCGACGTGCGGCGCGACGGCTGGCGCGCCTTTCACGTCCCTGCCGGCAAGTACGTATCGCCGAAAAAGAGTCCGGTGGAGGGCGACGCCTCGTCGGCGTCCTACTTCCTCGCCGCCGGCGCGCTCGGCGGCGGTCCGGTGCGGGTCGAAGGCGTCGGGCGCGACAGCATCCAGGGTGACGTGCGCTTCACGGAGGTGCTGGAAGCCATGGGCGCGCGCGTGCAGGCGGGCGAGGGCTGGATCGAATGCGCCGGCACGGGCACGCTGCGTGCCATCGACATGGACATGAACCACATTCCGGACGCGGCGATGACCGCCGCGGTGCTCGCCCTCTTCGCCGACGGCCCGAGCCGGCTGCGCAACATCGCGAGCTGGCGCGTGAAGGAAACCGATCGCCTGGCTGCCATGGCGACGGAGCTGCGCAAGCTGGGCGCGGCCGTCGAGGAGGGCAGCGACTACCTGAGCATCACCCCCGGAAAGCTCAAGCCGGGCGTGGCCATCGACACCTATGACGACCACCGCATGGCGATGAGCTTCTCGCTCGTCTCACTCGGCGGCGTGCCGGTGCGGATCAACGACCCGCGGTGCGTGGCGAAGACCTTTCCCGACTACTTCGCTGCTCTCTCGACCCTGACCGCGTGAGCGCGCCCGTCATCGCCATCGACGGCCCTTCCGCGTCCGGCAAGGGCACGATTGCGAGCCGGGTGGCGAAAAAGCTCGGCTTCCACTACCTCGAAAGCGGCGCGTTGTACCGTGTCGTGGCGCTGGTGGCGTTGCGGGAAGGGCTGACCGATGAGCTTGCCCTCTCCGTCCAGGCCGAAACCATGGACGTGCTCTTCGACGACGGCGAGATCTGGCTCGGCGACGAGGCGGTCACCGAAAAGGTGCGCAGCGAACCGGTCGGCAACCGCGCCTCGGAGGTGGCGAAGCTTCCAGCCGTGCGCCAGGCATTGCTGAAGCGCCAGCGGGCCTTCCGGCGGGCGCCCGGCCTGGTCGCCGACGGCCGGGACATGGCCACCGTGGTGTTCCCCGATGCAGAACTGAAGATTTTCTTGACAGCCGACCCGGAAATCCGCGCCCAGCGGCGCTATAACCAGTTGATAGAAAAAGGAATCGATGCTAATCTGCGCGCCCTTTCCCGTGATCTGCGGGAGCGCGACGAGCGCGACGCCAAAAGGGCGGTCGCGCCGCTCATTCCCGCGCCGGATTCGCAAGTGCTCGATTCATCGGCACTTTCAATCGACGAAGTCGTCGAGCGCATCGTCGGCTGGTGGCAGGAGAGGATCGGTGGACGGCGCTGAGCGTCGTCCGTGTGTTCAACCTAACCCCCCGTGGGCGCAAGCCTGCGGTTTGAATAGGTTTTTTCTTCCTTAATGGCAAGCATTTCCCCAGCACCGCAGTCCCAGAAGTCGTCGCCCAAACCGGCTCAAGCCTCCGGCGCCGAATCGTTCGCCGCGCTTTTCGAGGAGAGCCTCAACCGCAAGGAGATGCGCATCGGCGAGGTGATCACCGCCGAGGTGCTGAGCGTCGACGATAACTGGGTCGTCGTGAATGCGGGGCTGAAGTCCGAGAGCATCATCCCGGCCGAAGAATTCAAGAACGATGCCGGCCAGGTCGATGTGAAGACGGGCGATTTCGTCAGCGTCTCGATCGAGGCGCTGGAAGATGGCTTCGGCGCCACGCGCCTTTCGCGCGACAAGGCGAAGCGCATGGCGGCGTGGCTCGAGCTCGAGAAGTCGCTCGAGAGCGGCGAGAAGGTGAAGGGCGTGATCACCGGCAAGGTGAAGGGCGGCCTCACCGTCATGACGAAGGGCATCCGCGCGTTCCTGCCCGGCTCGCTCGTCGACCTGCGCCCGGTAAAGGACACCACTCCGTACGAAGGCAAGGAGATGGAGTTCAAGGTCATCAAGCTCGACCGCAAGCGCAACAACGTGGTCGTGTCGCGCCGCGCCGTTCTCGAGGAGACAGCGGGTGCGGAGCGCGAGCAGCTGCTCGCCTCGCTGCAGGAAGGCGCCACGGTCAAGGGCATCGT
Source organism: Burkholderiales bacterium (assembly GCA_035554335.1). Lineage (GTDB taxonomy): Bacteria > Pseudomonadota > Gammaproteobacteria > Burkholderiales > SG8-39 > SCGC-AG-212-J23. Next base: position 4,213 of record DATMIG010000471.1, on the reverse strand, counting down.
CAAGAACATCACCGACTACGGCGCGTTCGTGGACCTGGGCGGCATCGACGGCCTGCTCCACATCACCGATCTCGCCTGGCGGCGCGTGAAGCACCCCTCCGAGGTGCTGAACGTGGGCGACGAGGTCACCGCCAAGGTGCTCAAGTTCGACGCGGAAAAGAATCGCGTCTCGCTCGGCTTGAAGCAGCTCGGTGAAGACCCGTGGGTCGGCATCGCGCGCCGCTACCCGGCGGGCACGCGGCTCTTCGGCAAGGTCACCAACCTCACCGACTACGGCGCGTTCGTCGAGGTGGAGAGCGGCATCGAGGGCCTGGTGCACGTCTCCGAGATGGACTGGACGAACAAGAACGTCCACCCCTCCAAGGTGGTGCAGGTGGGCGACGAGGTCGAGGTGATGATCCTCGAGATCGACGAGGAGCGCCGCCGCATCTCCCTCGGCATGAAGCAGTGCATGCCGAACCCGTGGGAAGACTTCGCCCGCGAGTACAAGAAGGGCGACAAGGTCAAGGGCCAGATCAAGTCGATCACCGACTTCGGCGTGTTCGTCGGCCTGCCCGGCGGCATCGACGGCCTGGTGCATCTCTCGGATCTCTCCTGGCACACCGCCGGCGAGGAGGCGGTCAAGAACTTCAAGAAGAGCGAGGAAGTCGAGGCGGTGGTGCTCTCCATCGATGTCGAGCGCGAGCGCATCTCGCTCGGCGTGAAGCAGCTCGAGGGTGATCCGTTCACCAACTTCATCGCCAGCCACGAGAAGAACAGCGTGGTCACCGGCACGGTGAAGTCGGTCGACGCCAAGGGCGCGGTGGTGGATATCGGCGGCGCCGAGGGTTACCTGCGCGCCTCCGAGTTCTCGCGCGACCGCGTCGACGACCTGCGCACGCACCTGAAGGACGGCGACACGGTGCAGGCGATGATCATCAACGTCGATCGCAAGAACCGCTCGATCAACCTTTCGGTGAAGGCGAAGGATCTCTCGGAAGAGAGCGAGGCCATGAAGCAGCTGAGGACGGAGAACGCGGCGGCGAGCGCCGGCGCGACCAACCTCGGCGCGCTGCTGCGCGCGAAGCTCGACAAAGGCGGCTCCAACCCGGAGAAATAACCGGGCGAACCGCCAAGGGGAGGGATGGCTGGCATGACCAAGTCGGAACTGATCGCGCGCCTCGCCCAGCGCTATCCGCAGCTGGTGGCGAAGGATGCCGAGTACGCGGTGAAGATGATCCTCGATGCGATGACGCAGAGCCTGCTTGGCGGCCATCGCATCGAGATCCGCGGTTTCGGCAGCTTCGGGCTGAACTACCGGCCGCCGCGCACCGGCCGCAACCCCAAGTCCGGCGAGAAGGTGCACGTGCCGGAAAAGTACGTGCCGCACTTCAAGGCCGGCAAGGAGCTGCGCGAGCGCGTCGACGGGCTGGAGTCCGAGCCGGCGGCGCCGCAGGAGCGGGCCTCGCAGCCTGTGAGATAAGGAGCCCGGGTGCGCATCGTCACCTGGGCGATCCGCCTGATCGTGCTGTTGCTGCTCATCGCGTTCGCCGCCAAGAACGCCGACCGCGTCCCGCTGCGCTTCTACTTCGACATTGCCCTCGAGGCGCCGCTCGTGCTCTTGCTGTTCGCCTTTTTCGCCGCCGGCGCCCTGTTCGGCGTGCTGGCGCTCGTTGGCACGCTGCTGCGCCAGCGGCGCGAGATCGCGCTGCTGAAGAAGCGCCTGCCCCCCGAGCCGCTGGACGCGGGGCGCTCGGTCCCGCCGCCGGTGTAGATGGTCGAGTTCGAGTACTGGTGGCTCCTGGGCCTGCCGCTTTTCTTCGGCCTCGGCTGGATGGCGGCGCGCATCGACATCCGCCAGATCGTCACCGAGTCCCGCGCCCTGCCGCGCTCGTACTTCAAGGGGCTCAACTTCCTGCTGAACGAGCAGCCGGACAAGGCGATCGAGGCGTTCATCGAGGTGGTGAAGGTCGATCCGGAGACGATCGAGCTGCATTTCGCGCTCGGCAGCCTGTTCCGCCGGCGCGGCGAGTACGACCGCGCCATCCGCATGCACCAGAACCTGCTCGAGCGCGCCGGCCTGCCGGACGACCAGAAGATCATCGCCCTCACCGAGCTCGGCCAGGACTACCTCAAGGCCGGCATCCTGGATCGTGCCGAGGAAGTGTTCAAGAAGCTGGAGTCGAGCCCCCAAGGGACCCTCGCGCGCCGGCATCTGCTCGAGATCTACGAGCAGGAAAAGGACTGGAAGCGAGCCATCGAGATGACGCACGAGGTGGAGGCCGATCCGCGCGAGCTCGCCCAGTACTACTGCGAGCTCGCCGCCTCGGAGGCCGCGCAGTCGCGCCCGCAGGAAGCGCGCAAGCACCTCGAAGCGGCGATCGACGTCAACCGCAAGTGCGTGCGCGCGAGCCTGCAGATCGGCGACCTGGAGCGCGACGCCGGTAACCTGGAGCGGGCGATCGAAGTCTGGAACCGCATCGAGTCGCAGAACCCGGCGTACCTCGCGCTCGCCGCGCAGCGCCTCTTCGAAGCCTACCGCGACCTTGGGCGTGCGGAGGAAGGCCTGCGCCTGCTCGCCGATTGGCTCGAGCGCTATCCGTCGCTGGATCTCCTCGATATCGTGTTCCGACACACGCTGGAGGCGAAGGGGCACGAGGAGGCCTACCGCCTCGTCCAGGACGAGGTGCGCCGCAACCCGACGCTGCTCGGCCTCGATCGCCTCCTCGAGGCGCAGATCGTTGCCGCCGGCTCGCCGGACAAGAGAAGGGATCTCGAGCTCGTGCGCAACCTGGTGCACAGCCACACGCGGCGCCTCGCACGCTACCGCTGCGAGACCTGCGGCTTCAAGGCGCGCCAGTTCTATTGGCGCTGCCCGGGCTGCGGCGGCTGGGAGACCTATCCGCCGCGCCGCACAGAGGAGTTTGAGCTGACACCATGAACATCACCGTCATTGGAACGGGCTATGTCGGCCTCGTCACCGGCGCCTGCCTCGCGGACGCCGGCAACAGCGTCTTCTGCCTCGACCTCGATGCCAAGAAGATCGAGCGCCTGAACCGCGGCGAGATCCCGATCTTCGAGCCCGGCCTCGAGCCGATCGTGAAGCGCAATGAGGCCGCCGGGCGCCTTCGCTTCTCGACCGACATCGCGGCGAGCGTCGCGCACGGCGACATCCAGCTGATCGCGGTCGGCACGCCGCCGGGCGAGGACGGCTCGGCGGACCTGCAGCACGTGACCGCCGCCGCGCGCAACATCGGCCGCCACATGGACCACTACAAGGTGGTGGTAACGAAGTCGACCGTGCCGGTCGGCACCGCCGACAAGGTGAAGCAGGCGATCATCGAGGAGCAGAAGAAGCGCCATATCGGCAACGACTTCACCGTCGTGTCGAACCCCGAGTTCCTCAAGGAAGGCGCCGCGGTCGAGGACTTCATGCGGCCCGACCGCATCATCATCGGCGCCGACGATCCGCGCGCCATCCAGATGCTGCGCCAGCTCTACGCGCCGTTCCAGCGCAACCGCGAGCGCATCATCGTGATGAGCGTGCGCTCGGCCGAGCTCACCAAGTACGCCGCGAACGCCATGCTCGCCACTCGCATCTCGTTCATGAACGAGGTGGCCAACCTCGCCGAGGTGATCGGCGCCGACATCGAGGAGGTGCGGCGCGGCATCGGCTCCGACCCGCGCATCGGCTACCAGTTCCTCTACGCCGGCGCCGGCTTCGGCGGCTCGTGCTTTCCCAAGGACGTGAAGGCGCTGCAGCGCACCGCGCAGGAGGCGGGCCGGGCGCTCAAGCTGGTGCAGGCGGTCGAGGACGTGAACGAAGCGCAGAAGCGCGTGCTCGCGGAGAAGATTCGCACGCGCTTCGGCGACCAGCTGCGCGGCAAGACCATCGCCCTGTGGGGGCTCGCGTTCAAGGCGAATACCGACGACATGCGCGAGGCGCCCAGCCTGGCGCTGATCGACGATCTCGTGCACGCCGGCGCGACGATCCGCGCCTATGACCCGGCGGCGGCCGACGAGGCGAAGCGCCTCTTCGCCGACAGCCGCAGCGTCTCCATCGTGCCCAACGCCATGGCGGCGCTCGAGGGCGCGGACGCGCTCGCCATCGTCACCGAGTGGCAGGAATTCAGGAGCCCCGACTTCGCCGCGATCAAGAAGACGCTCAAGACGCCGGCGATCTTCGATGGCCGCAACCTCTACGATCCGAGCGCGCTGAAGGCTCAGGGCGTCG
>DATMIG010000470.1:0-4609 GCA_035554335.1 Burkholderiales bacterium | reverse complement strand
CGAGAACGACACGCTCGGCAACGTTTACTTCGATCGCCTTTTCCCCATGGGCGTGCAGGCGATGCTCGAGGCGGCCGACCTGGTGGTGGCCGGCAAGCACAAGGAAGTGGTGCAGGACGAGTCGCAGGCGTCCTACGAAGGCTGGTTCCGCGAGGCCGAGGCGAAGATCCACTGGGCGAACCACGTCGACTTCATCCACAACCTGATCCGCGGCGCCGATCCGGCGCCCGGCGCCTGGACGACGCTGAACGGTGCCAAGCTGCAGCTCTTCGACTCCCGCAAGGAGCTCGTGCGCACCTTCGGCGCGGTGAAGGGCAAGATCGGCGAGGTGGTCGAAGCGAAGGACGGGCGCATGGTGATTACCGCGCAGGGCGGCCGCATCCACGTCGGCAAGGCGAAGCTCGGCGACGGCAAGAAGGTCGGCGCGGCCGAGCTCGTTCTCGGCGGCACCATCCAGCCGGGCTCGATCCTGGGCAGCTGATCGCCGAGCGCCGCGGCAAATGTTTGACGCGGCTGATGTTCCACTGCAACAATGCCCGTTACGCTGCTGTTTTAAGGGAGTTGTCCGCGCGCGCCCGGCCGGGGGGCCTGGCGTAGAATTTTTGCGGAACAGCAAGGGGGGAGGCGGGCGCCGCGATGCGATCGGGTTTTCGGAAGGCCGACGGGTGCCTAGGCTCGATTCGATTACTCGCCGTTCTCGCGCCGCGCGCGGGACTGGTACGCTTTTCAGCGGCCGGTTAGAACTCTCGACATGGACCTGACGCAGACACTGGAAATCGCCACCTGCACCGACCCGGGAATGGTGCGCTCCCATAACGAGGACTCGATCGCGGCCGATCCGACCAACGGCCTGGTCGTGCTCGCCGACGGCATGGGCGGCTACAACGCGGGCGAAGTGGCGAGCGGCATGGCCACCACCGTGATCGTCACCGAGATGCGGCAGATCCTCTCCAACGCAAAGCCCTATCAGGTCGACGAGAAGAACAACCAGGAGATCGCGGCGCGCCTGGTGCGCGACCAGGTGCTGAAGGCGAATACCTCGATCTACCAGGCGGCGCAGAGCCAGTCGCAGTACGCCGGCATGGGCACCACGCTCGTCGTGTGCCTCTTCTACGACAACCGCGTGCTGGTCGCGCATCTCGGCGACTCGCGCCTGTACATGCTGCGCGAGGGCAAGTTCAAGCAGGTGACCCGCGACCATTCGCTGCTGCAGGAGCAGATCGACTCCGGCATCATCACGCCGGAGCAGGCGAAGCGAGCCGCGCACAAGAACCTCGTCACCAAAGCGCTCGGCATCGACCCGACGGTCGAGCCCGAGATCCACGAGTACGCGACGCAGCCCGGCGATATCTACCTGCTGTGCTCCGACGGCCTGTGCGACATGGTGGAGGACGAAGACATCGGCATGACGCTGCAGGCGCTCGGCGGCAACCTCAAGCTCGCCGCCCAGCAGCTCGTGCAGATGGCCAATGACAACGGGGGGCGCGACAACGTTTCAGTTATACTGGTCCGGGTCCTGAGGGAGTACCCGGGCGCCAAGGGCGTCATGGCGAAAATGTTCGCGTGGCTAAAATAGCCTCCCAAAAGGGCCACTTATGGCGAAACTGATACTCAGCATGGATGGACTGGTGCTCAAGGAAATCCCCTTGACGAAGGAGCGCACCACCATCGGCCGTAAGCCCCACAACGACATCCAGATCGACAACCTCGCGGTGAGCGGCGAGCACGCCGTCATCGTCACGATCCTGAACGACTCGTTCCTCGAGGACCTCGGCAGCACCAACGGCACGGTCGTCAACGGCAGCCCGATCAAGAAGCACTTCCTGCAGAACAACGACGTCATCGAGCTCGGCAAGTACAAGCTGAAGTTCGTCGGCGAGGCGGCGCCCGCCGCGACCGGCGAGAAGGCCGACTTCGAGAAGACGATGGTGCTGCGCCCGTCGGCCATGAAGGCTGCGGCCGCAGCCGCGCCCGGTGGCGCGGCGGGTGGTGCACAGGCCGCGGTCGCGCAACGTCAGGCGGCGGTGCAGGCTGCCGCGGCGAGCGCCCAGGCGGCCGGCATCGCCGACAAGGATGCGGCGCCGAAAGCGGCTCCGGCGGCCGCGCCGGCTGCGGCCCCCGCGTCGAAGCCCGGCGGACAGCCGCTCGGCGCGATCCAGCTCCTCTCCGGCGGCAACGCGGGCAAGGAGCTCGAGCTCACCAAGCCCCTCACCACACTCGGCAAGCCCGGCGTCCAGGTCGCGGTGCTGACGCGCCGTCCGCAGGGCTACTTCATCACCCACGTCGAAGGCGACAAGCGCCCGACGGTCAACGGCGCCGAGATCGGCGCCGCGCCGCATTCGCTGAAGGACCACGACGTGATCGAGCTGGCCGGCGTCAAAATGGAGTTTTTCCTCAAGGCCTAGGTTGGGCCAGCAAGTCGCAAGGATCGCCGCCGGCCTTGCGATCACGCTCTTCTTCATCGCCCACGCAGCGCACTGGTTTCCCACCGCCGACGGCAGCCTCGAGCCGGTCTCCCAGTTCGACAACCTGATCTACGACTCGCGCGTGCGCATGACGATGCGCCCGGGGCGCGACGAGCGCATGGTGATCCTCGACATCGACGAGAAGAGCCTCGGCGAAATCGGGCGCTGGCCCTGGAGCCGCCGGCAGATGGCCGAGCTGGTCGACAAGCTCTTCGAGCGCTACGGCGTCGGCCTCGTCGCCTTCGACGTGGTGTGGGCCGAGCCCGATCCGAGCTCCGGCATGGCCGTGCTCGACGAGCTCTCGCGCACGCAGCTGAAGGAAGTCGCCGCGTTCCGTTCGGCCTACGAGAAGCTGCGCCCGCAGCTCGACTACGACGCGCGGTTCGCCGCCAGCTTCAAGGGACGCCCGGTCGTCCTCGGCTACTACTTCAACGCCGAGGAGCGCGCCGTGCGGGTGAACGCGATACCGCCACCCGTGCTGCCCAAGGGCACCTTCGCGGGCCGCAAGGTCGCCTTCCCGCCATGGAAGGGCTACACCGGAAACCTGCCGCTCTATCTCGCGAACGCGGCGGGCGCCGGCCACATCAACCCGCTAGTCGATCAGGATGGGGTGCTGCGGCGTGTGCCGCTCTTGCTGGAGTTCGAAGGCCAGTACTACGAGTCGTTCTCGCTCGCCATCGTGCGCACTTTGCTCGGCCGGGTCAGCGGCGAGCCGCCGCGCGTGGAACCGGATCTGCCGCCCCAGCACGCTGACCTCGAACGACTGTACGTCGGGCCGCTCGCCATACCCGTGGATCGCAGCGCGGCGGCGCTCGTCCCTTATCGCGGTCACAAGTACAGCTTTTCTTACGTCTCGCTCGCCGATGTGATGCAGGACCGCGTGCCGGTGGAGCGGCTGAAGGGCAAGATCGCCCTCGTCGGTGCTTCCGCGCCGACGCTGCAGGACGCGCGGGCGACCCCGGTGGATGCCGACTTCCCCGGCGTGGAAATCCACGCCAGCCTCGTCGCCGGCATGCTCGACGGCGATCTCAAGCACAAGCCGACGTACATCGTCGGTTTCGAAGTGCTGGTGCTCGCGGTCGCCGGCATCGCGCTCGCCCTCCTCGTGCCGCGCCTGTCCGCGCTGTGGGCGAGCGTCATCGCCATCGCCGCAGCGGCCGCGCTGGTCGCATTCAACCTGATGGTCTGGACCCACGCCGGGCTGGTGCTGCCGCTGGCCGCGTCGATCCTGATGATCGCGGCGATCTACACGATGAACATGGCGTACGGCTATTTCGTCGAGTCGCGCTCGAAGCAGCAGCTCGCCGGACGCTTCGGCGAGTACGTGCCGCCGGAGCTGGTGCGCAAGATGGCGCAGGACCCGGGCCGCTACAGCATGGCGCCGAAGACCGCGGAGCTTTCGATCCTGTTCTGCGACGTGCGCGGCTTCACCGGCATCTCGGAGACGCTGAAGCCCGAGCAGCTGGGCGAGTACATCAATGCCTATCTCAGCGAAATGAGCACGGTGATTCGCGTGCAGTACCGGGGCACTTTGGACAAGTACATCGGCGACGCGATCATGGCGTTCTGGAACGCGCCGGTGGACGACGCGCAGCACGCGCGCCATGCCGTGCTGGCGGCGCTCGACATGCAGCGCCAGTGCGAGCGGCTCAGCGCGCGCTTCATGGCGCGCGGCTGGCCCGCGCTCACCATCGGCATCGGCGTCAACACCGGCAGCGTCACGGTCGGGAACATGGGATCGATGTACCGCCGCGCCTACACGGCGCTCGGCGATCCGGTCAACGTCGCCGCCCGCCTGGAAGGGCGGACGAAAAGCTATGGCGTCGGCATCCTGGTGGCCGAGCCCACGCGCCGGCTCGTGCCGGATGTGGTTTTCCGCGAAGTCGACCGCGTGCGCCTGAAGGGAAAGGAAGAGGCGGTCACCATCTACGAGCCGATCGGCCTTGCATCGGCGGTGAGCGAGGAGACGCGCGAGGAGATCGCCCTTTGGCACGCGAGCCTGCGCGCCTACCGCTTGCGCGACTGGGACGCGGCCGCGGCCGATCTCGTCCGCCTGGCGCGCGCCGCGCCGGGCTGCCGGCTCTACGGCATGGCAGCCGCCAATGTCGAGGAGAAACGCCACGCCGTCCTGCCGCCGGACTGGG
>DATMIG010000469.1:0-19130 GCA_035554335.1 Burkholderiales bacterium | reverse complement strand
GAGCACGCGAGCGAGTACTACGCGCCGAAGAATTTCAACTTCTGGTACTACTTCGGCGTGATCGCGTCGGTCGTGCTGGTGCTGCAGATCGTCACCGGCATCTTCCTGACCATGAACTACAAGCCCTCGGCCGCGGATGCGTTCGCATCGGTCGAGTACATCATGCGCGACGTCGAGTGGGGCTGGCTGATCCGCTACATGCACTCCACCGGCGCGTCGGCGTTCTTCATCGTCGTCTACCTGCATATGTTCCGCGCGCTGCTCTACGGTTCGCACAAGGAGCCGCGCGAGCTGGTCTGGATCTTCGGCGTGCTGATCTACCTCACGCTGATGGGCGAGGCGTTCTTCGGCTACCTGCTGCCGTGGGGCCAGATGTCGTTCTGGGGCGCGCAGGTGATCGTCAACCTGTTCGGCGCCGTGCCGTTCATCGGCCCGGACCTCGCGCTCTGGATCCGCGGCGACTACGTCGTGTCCGACGCCACGCTGAACCGCTTCTTCGCGCTGCACGTGATCGCGCTGCCGCTCGTGCTGCTCGGCCTCGTGGTGGCCCACCTGCTCGCGCTGCACGACGTCGGCTCCAACAATCCCGACGGCGTCGACGCCAAGAAGCTCAAGGGGACCGACGGCCGCTACCTGGACGCGATTCCGTTCCATCCGTACTACACGGTCAAGGACCTGGTCGGCGCGATCGTGTTCCTCGGCATCTTCGCCTTCGTCATGTTCTTCGTGCCGGAGATGGGCGGCTACTTCCTGGAGAACAACAACTTCATTCCGGCCGACCCGCTGAAGACGCCGCCGCACATCGCCCCGGTGTGGTACTTCACGCCGTTCTACTCGATCCTGCGCGCGGTGCCGCCGCTTTTCCATTCGCAGTTCCCCGGCGTGCTGGCGATGGGCGTGGCGGTGCTGATTCTGTTCTTCCTGCCGTGGCTCGACCGCTCGCCGGTGAAGTCGATCCGCTATCGCGGCGTGCTTTACAAGAGCTGGCTCGCGGCGTTCGTGGTCGTGTTCCTGATCCTCGGCTACCTCGGCACGGAACCGACCACCGTCTGGGGCCAGTTCGGCTTCAACGCGTTCTTCCTCGACACGAAAGACGTCGCCACCTGGGTGGCGCGCCTCTGTTCGATCGTCTACTTCCTCTTTTTCTTCCTCATGCCCTGGTACACCGTGCGCGACAAGGTGACGCCGGTGCCGGAGCGCGTGGTGTACCACTCATGAAGAACCTGCTTGCCGTTCTGCTGTTCGTCCCGCTCTCGCTGCTGGCCGCGGAGGGCGGCTATCGTCTCGACCGCTCGCCGCACGATCCGCACGACGTCGCGAGCCTGCAGTCGGGCGCGCGCACCTACATGAACTACTGCCTCGGCTGCCACGGCATGCAGTTCATGCGCTACGACGGCCTGAAGCACCTGGGCCTCACCGAGGCGCAGATCAAGGACAACCTGATGTTCACGGCCGAGAAGGTCGGCGAGCCGATCAAGATCGCCTTCAATCCGAAGGAGGCGAAGAGCTGGTTCGGCGTAGCGCCGCCGGACCTGTCCGTGATCGCGCGCTCGCGCGGCGCCGACTGGCTGTACACGTACCTGCGCACTTTCTACCGCGACGAGAAGACCGTGACCGGCTGGAACAACGCGGTGTTCCCGAACGTGGGCATGCCCCACGTGCTCTGGACGCTGCAGGGCGTGCGCAAGCTCGAGGTGGTGGAGCACAAGGAGGGCCACGGCGCCCCGCAGTACAAGTGGAGCGAAGTGTCGAAGGGCGCGCTGTCGCCGGCGGAATACGACGCCACCGTGCGCGACCTGGTGAACTTCCTGGTCTACGTCGGCGAGCCGGCGGGCGGCCACCGCCGCTCGATCGGCATCGTCGTGCTGTTCGCGCTGGGCGTGCTGTTCATCTTCGCCTATCTGCTGAAGAAGGAATATTGGAAGGACGTGAAGTAGCTCGGGCGCGCTAGCGCCCAGGAGTCGGACTCAAAGCCATGATGCAACTCTACTCGGGCACTACGTGCCCTTTCAGCCATCGCTGCCGCTTCGTGCTCTACGAGAAGGGCATGGATTTCCAGGTCATCGACGTGGATCTCTACAACAAGCCCGAAGACATCGCGGTGATGAATCCCTACAACCGCCTGCCGGTGCTGGTCGAGCGCGACCTCATCCTGTACGAGTCGAACATCATCAACGAGTACATCGACGAGCGCTTCCCGCATCCGCAGCTGATGCCCGCCGATCCGGTGATGCGCGCGCGGGCGCGGCTCATGCTTTTCAACATGGAAGTCGAGCTCTTCTCGCAGATCGAGGCGCTCGAGTCCGGCAAGGAGAAGCAGGTCGAGCGGGCGCGCCAGCACGTCACCGACCGCCTGATCGAGCTCGCGCCGGTCTTCACCAAGACCAAATACATGCTCGGCGACGACTTCACCATGCTGGACGTCGCCATCGCGCCGCTTCTCTGGCGCCTCGACCACTATGGCATCAAGCTCGGCAAGACCGCGGCGCCGCTGATGAAGTACGCCGAGCGCATCTTCTCGCGGCCGGCGTTCATCGAAGCGCTGACGCCGTCCGAGAAGGTGATGCGCAAGTAATGAAGGAGATACCGACCAAGCCGTATGTCCTGCGCGCGCTCTTCGAATGGTGCGTGGACAACGGCTATACGCCGCACCTCGCGGTGAAGGTCGACTCTCGGACGCAGGTGCCGCCGGAGTACGTCAAGGGCGGCGAGATCACCCTCAACATCAGCCCGAACGCCGTACACAAGCTGCAGATGGGCAACGAGCTGATCGAGTTCTCCGCCCGCTTCGGCGGCGTCGCGCGGCAGATCTCGGTGCCGGTGACGAACGTCTATGCGCTCTACGCGCGCGAGACGGGGCACGGCATGACCTTCGACGTGGAGGGGGCGAAACCCGGCGTGCAGGCGAAGGCGGAAAGCGAGCCGCTGCCCGCCAATACCAAGCCGCCCGCCGCGCTGCCGGCGCCGGCCCCCGAGCCTCCGAAGAAGCCCTCGGGCGGCAAGCCCACCCTGCGCCGGATCAAGTAGTACCCGTAGTACCCTATCGAGCCTGCCGGTTTAGCTCAGTGGTAGAGCAACCGCCTTGTAAGCGGTAGGTCGTCCGTTCAATCCGGACAACCGGCACCACGGTTTTCAGCAATGAAAAAGGCCCACCGAGGTGGGCCTTTTTCGTGGTGCAGCGAGCCTTAGAGCGGCTTGATGTTCGCCGCCTGCAGGCCCTTGGGGCCGCGGCGCACTTCGAACTCCACCTTCTGGCCTTCCTTCAGCGTCTTGAAGCCGCTCATCTGGATCGCGGTGTGATGCGCGAACAGATCCTCGCCGCCCTCGGACGGGGTGATGAAGCCGAAGCCCTTCGAGTCGTTGAACCACTTAACGGTGCCGGTTGGCATGTCTCGTTCCTATCTCTGAAAGCCGCGACGAATCCGGGCGCGACGATGCCGGGCATGACGATCGAGGGAGGGAACTGACTGCCACTGCGCTACTGCGACGGTGAGGTGCAAATTCTCGCTGCCTGAATATCCTGCGGCTCGCAGTATAGCACCGCACGTGGCTCGGCAAGCGTGCCGGGCGAGCTATTCGCGGCCCCCCGGTCTAACATCGCCCCCATGACCGATCTCTCCGACATCGTCACATCCGCGTTCTGGCGGGTGAATCCTCCCGATGCCGACCCGGCCGAAACGCGCGAATGGCTGGACGCATTCGATGCGCTGGTGCAATCCGAGGGTCGTGAACGGGCGACGTTCCTGCTGCGCAAGCTTCTCGACCACGCGCGGGCGCGGCGCGTGCCGCTGCCGCCCGTCCTCAACACGCCCTACAAGAATTCGGTTGCGCTCGCCGACCAGCCGCAATTCCCCGGCAACCTCGAGCTCGAAAGCCGGATTTCCGCCATCGTTCGCTGGAATGCGCTCGCCATGGTAGTGAGGGCCAACCGCGCCCACGCCGAGCTCGGCGGCCACATCGCCAGCTATGCCTCGGCGGCGGATCTCTTCGAGGTCGGCTTCAATCATTTCTTTCGCGCGGGCCAGGAAGGCGATCTCGTGTATTTCCAGCCTCATTCGGCTCCCGGTGTCTACGCGCGCGCGTACATGGAAGGGCGCCTGCCGGAGGAGCGGCTCGCCAATTATCGGCAGGAGACGCGAGGCGGGCTCTCTTCCTATTGCCACCCGTACCTGATGCCCGAGTTCTGGCAGTTTCCGACCGGCTCGATGGGCCTCGGGCCGATCAACGCCATCTATCAGGCGCGCTTCATGCGCTACCTCGAGCACCGCGGCATTCTCAAGACGGAAGGCCGCAAGGTCTGGGCATTCGTCGGCGACGGTGAGATGGACGAGCCGGAGTCCCTGGCGGGACTGTCGCTCGCCGCGCGCGACGGGCTCGATAACCTCATCTTCGTCGTGAACTGCAACCTGCAGCGGCTCGACGGTCCGGTGCGCGGCAACGGCTCGGTGGTGCAGGAACTGGAGGGCCTTTTCGCGGGCGCCGGCTGGAACGTGCTGAAGCTCCTGTGGGGGGCGGACTGGGATCCGCTGTTCGCGCGTGACCACGACGGCGTCCTGCTGAAACGCCTGCACGAGACGGTCGACGGCGAGTTCCAGACCTATGCCGCGACCGACGGCCGCTTCAACCGCGAGCACTTCTTCAACAAATATCCGGAGCTGCGCGAGCTCATCGCCGGCATGAGCGACGACGACATCGATCGGCTGCGCCGAGGCGGCCACGATCCGGTGAAGGTTTACGCCGCCTATCGGGCCGCGCTGCAGCACACGGGCCAGCCGACCGTGATCCTCGCGCAGACGAAGAAGGGCTACGGTATGGGGCACTGGGGCCAGGGCAAGATGGGCACCCACCAGCAGAAGAAGCTCGATGACGAAGCCTTGCGCGCGTTCCGCGATCGCTTCGCCGTGCCGCTGTCGGACGAGGAGGTGGCACAGGCGCGCTTCCTCCGGCCGGCGGGCGACAGTCCCGAGATGAAATACCTGCAGGCTCGCCGCCAGGCGCTCGGCGGTTATCTGCCGGCGCGCAGCGCAGCCGCGCCGAAGCTGAGCGTGCCGCCGCTCGCGGGCGGCGAGCGCAACCAGTCCACGACGATGGCGTTCGTGCAGCTCCTCGCCACGCTGATGAAGGACGGCGCGATCGGCGAGCGCATCGTGCCCATCGTCGCGGACGAAGCGCGTACTTTCGGCATGCAGACGCTTTTCCGCCAATTCGGCATCTACTCCGCGCTCGGGCAGCTATACGCCCCGGAGGATTCGGAAGAGCTCCTTTTCTATCGCGAGGCGAAGGAAGGCCAGATCCTGGAAGAGGGCATCACCGAGGCCGGCGCGTTGTCGTCGTGGCTGGCTGCGGCCACGTCCTACTCGTCCCACGGCATGCCCATGCTGCCGTTCTATATCTATTACTCGATCTTCGGCTTCCAGCGCGTGGGCGACCTCATCTGGGCGGCGGCCGATTCCCGCGCGCGCGGCTTCCTCGTTGGCGGCACCGCCGGGCGCACGACGCTCGCCGGCGAGGGCCTGCAGCACCAAGATGGTTCGTCTCACCTGGCGGCGAGCACGATTCCCAATTGCCGCGCCTATGACCCGTGCTTCGCATATGAGCTCGCCGCAATCGTCGAGAACGGTGCGCGCCGCATGCTAGAGGCACAGGAAGACGTCTTCTATTACGTCACCACCTATAACGAGAACTATCCGCATTCGGCGGCGCCCGAGGGCTCGGCGGAAGGCATCCTGCGCGGCATGTACCGGCTGCGCGGCGGCGACAAGGTCCAGCTCCTCGGCTCGGGGCCCATCCTGCGCGAGGTGATCGCGGCGGCAGATCTGCTCGAGAAGGATTGGAGCATCGCGGCCGGCGTCTGGAGCGTCACCTCGTTCACCGAGCTGCGCCGCGACGGCATGCAGGCCGAACGCTCGCGCCGCTTTGGCAAGGACGCCTTGAGCTGGGTCGAGCGGTGCCTGAAAGGCACCGCCGGCCCGATCGTCGCGGCAAGCGACTACGTCCGCGCCGTACCGGATCTCATCCGGCCTTATGTACCGCGCGAATACGTTGCGCTCGGCACGGACGGCTTCGGCCGCAGCGACACGCGCGCGGCGTTGCGTGAGTTCTTCGAGGTCGATGCCCGGTCGATCGTGATCGCCGCGCTCGCGGCCATCGACCGCAAGCTAGTGGCTCGCGCCCTGGACCGGTATCGGATCGACCCCGTGGCGCGCGCCCCCTGGGAGCGGTAGCGGGCCGGGGCTCCCCGTAGGCGGCGCGCCCGGCGACGGACGCGGATAAGCGTCCCGCTCGCGCGCCTGCTGGCCGCGTTCGTCGCGCCGCGACGGCAGGTTCCGGTGGTCCTGCTCGGTATGCAGCTCGCGCAGCTCGGGCCGCGAAAATTCCGCCGACTCGCGATCGCGCTGGATAAGCGCGCGGTCGATTTCGCTCTGATGGGGGTTTTGCGCCACGGCCGAGATCGGCAGGAGCGCAAGCAGCAACGCCGATTTCACTCCACTTCCGCTTCGCGGCGCACGCGGATGGTGGCGGCGAAATCGAGCACCTCGTGGGCGAGCGCCACTCGATCGTCGAGCGAGCGCATGATCGTGGGCAGGGCGACGACCTCCATGCCGAGCGAGCGCACGCCCTGCGCGAGCGCGGAGTCCTCGCTGTCCAGCACGAAGCCGTCGATGAGGCGCAGGTATTCGGTGGCGACTGCGCGGGCGGAGGGCTCGCGGCCGAGGTCCCGCATGATCTTGCCCGCCGAGCCCTTCAGCGCACGACCGCCCACGATCGGGGTAACAGCGACGATCGGCACGCGGCGTGCCTTGAGGAGATCGCTCATGCCGGCGACGTGCAGGATCGGCTGCATGGCGTGGTACGGGTTGCCCGGGCACAGCACGATCGCCTCGAGGTCGCGCGCATGTAGGGCTTCGAGTACTGCTTGCGGAATGCGCGCGTCCTCGGCGCCGGCGTACTGGAAGCCGCGCACGGCGGGCTCGCAGCCGAGGTCGTGGAAATACTCCTGGAAGGTGACGTTGCCTTCGTCCGTCTCGACGTAGGTCCGCACGCGGTCGTCGCTCATCGGCACGACGCGCGCCGCGATGCCGAGATGGCGGCAGAAAGCGAGCGTGATCTCGGACAGCGTGCGCTCGGCAGCGAGGCCCTGCGCGCGCAGCAGCGGCGCGGCGAGCGAGCGGTCGCCGTGGATCGGACGATCCGGCCCGCCGAGCGCTTTCAGCATGGCGTGCACGGCATGCGTCTCGGCTTCCGGTTCCCACGGCGCGGCGGCGCTAGCGATACCGGCGAGCGTGTAGAGCATCGTGTCGATGTCGGGCGAGAAGGCGAGGCCGAGGTGCTCGTAGTCGTCGCCGGTGTTCACGACGACGGTGAGGCGTTCCTGTCGCAGGCGGTAAAGACCGTCGGCGAGCTTCGCGCCGCCGACCTGCCCCGCGAGTGCGACCACGCTACCCATTTGCCGATGCTAGCACCTCGGCTAGAGGCGCGCGCCGAGCTCCGCCCCTTCGCGCATCGCGCGTTTGGCATCGAGCTCGCCGGCCTCTCGCGCGCCGCCGATGACGTGATGCCCGGCGAGCTCGCGGCGCGGCGTCTGGCCGGCGCAGACGATGACCGTGTCGGCTTCCACCACGGATTGCTTTCCGTCCATCAGCACGTGGACGCCGGCGTCGTCGATGCGCTGGTACTGCACGCCTTTCAGCATGCGCACGCCCTGCCGCGCGAGCTCCGCGCGATGCACCCATCCCGTGGTGCGACCAAGCGTATGGCCGAATGGCGTGGCCGAGCGTTTCATCATGGTGATGCGGTGGCGGGCCTTTGCCGTGGCCGGTGCCGCCAGGCCGCCCGGCGCAGAGTGATTCTCGGATATGCCCCAGTGCGATTCGAACGCGGCGCGCTCGAGCGTGGTCTGGCGTTCGGCCGTGAGATACAGCGCGACGTCGAAGCCGATGCCGCCCATGCCGATGATGGTCACGCGATCTCCCACCCGGGCACGCCCGGCGAGCACGTCGGCATAGCTGACGACCGAGCGGTGCGCGATGCCCGGGATGTCGGGTCTGCGCGGATCGATACCGGTTGCGATGACCGCCTCGTCGAACCGGCTGAGGTCGTCGGACGTGGCGGCGTGATTCAGCACGACGTTGACGCCCGCGCGACGCAGCCGCTCGGCGTAATAGGCGACCGACTCGGCGAATTCCTGCTTTCCGGGAACGACCTTGGCGAGATTGAATTGTCCGCCGAGCTGCCCCTCGCGCTCGAAGAGCGTGACGGCGTGGCCGCGCTCGGCGGCGGTCGCCGCGCAGATCAGGCCGGCCGGCCCGCCACCGACCACGGCGATCTTCTTCTTGCGCTCGGCCGGACGGATCACCAAGGTGGTTTCGCGGCCGGCGCGCGGATTGACCACGCAGCTCACCGGCTCGCCGATGAAGTAGTGGTCGAGGCATGCCTGGTTGCAGGCGATGCAGATGTTGATGCCGGCGCGGTCGCCCTTCTTCGCCTTGGCCGCGAACTCCGGGTCGGCGAGCATCGCGCGCGCGAGCGACACCATGTCGGCGTCGCCGCGCGCCAGGATTTCCTCCGCGATCTCCGGGGCGTTGATGCGGTTGGACGCGACGACCGGTATGCGCACCGCCTGCTTCAGGCGCCGCGTCGCCCACGCGAAGGCTCCGCGCGGCACGGCTTGCGCGATGGTCGGTATGCGAGCCTCGTGCCAGCCGATGCCACTATTCAGCAGCGTGGCGCCGGCGGCCTCGACGCCGCGCGCGACCTCGACGATCTCCTCGGCGCTCAGGCCGCCTTCGACGAGCTCCAGCGCCGAGATGCGATACACGATGACGAACTCGCGCCCGGCAGCCTCGCGCGTGCGACGCACGATCTCGGTCGCGAAGCGCATGCGCTGGGCAAGCGGCCCGCCCCACGCGTCCGTCCGCTGGTTGGTGCGCAGCGCGAGGAATTGCGTGATCAGGTAGCCTTCCGAGCCCATCACCTCGACGCCGTCGTAGCCGGCTTCGCGCGCAAGGCTCGCCGCCGCGGCGAAGTCGTCGATCGTGCGCTCGATCTCGCTCTCGCTCATCTCGCGCGGCGCGTGCGGATTGATGGGCGACTTCACCGCCGAAGGAGCGACGACCGCGCCGTGGAATCCATAGCGGCCCGAATGCAGGAGCTGCAGCACGATGCGGCCGCCCGCCTCATGCACGGCCTGGGGAATGACGCGATGACGCTCGGCGTCCTGCGTTGTCGAGAACTGCGCGCGGTGCGGCCCCAGGTTGCCGGCGTCGTTCGGCGAATAGCCGCCGGTGACGATCAGTGCGGCGCCGCCGCGCGCGCGCTCGGCATAAAAGGCGGCGAGCTCGTGCATCGCGTTGCGCGCCTCGAACCCCGTGTGCATCGATCCCATGAGGATGCGGTTGGGCAGCGTGACGAATCCGAGGTCGAGCGGCTGGAAGAGATGCCCATACATGCGGCCGATTCTAGCTGCGCAGGACGAGCACCGTTCCGGCGATGACCACTAGCGCTCCGGCGATGACGTGGAAGCTGAGCGCCTCGCCGAGGAACAGCGCGCCCCACAGCACGCCGAAGAGCGGAATGAGGTACGTCACCGTGAGCGCGCCGGTCGGGCCGATGTCCGCGATCAGACGAAAGTAAAGGATGTAGGCGACTGCACCGCACACCAGACCCAAGGCGAGCAGGTTCATCACCATGCCGGTGCTGGGCATCGGCGGCGGCGACACGGCGAGCGCCGGCAGCAACAGCAAACCGCCCATCAGCAATGTGCCGGCGGCCATGCCGCGCGACGACGTGCCGCCCGCCAAGCGTCGCATGACGACAGCGGCCAGGCCATAGGAGAAAGCGCCACCGAGCGCGGCCGCGATGGCCAGCCATGCCCCGCTCGCCTGCGGACCGCTCACCAGCGCGACGCCGGCGACGCCGAGCAGCAGACCGGCGCTACGCGTCATGGACAGTCGCTCGCGAAGCACCACAGCCGAGAGAAGCGCTCCCCACATCGGCGACGTGGCATTGAATACCACCAGCAGGCCGACGGACAGGTCGAGCGCCGCGTAGCCGAAGAGGACGAAAGGCGCGGCCGAATTGAGCACGCCGATGAGCAGGTAGTAGCGCCACCAGCGCCGCCATCCGGGATCGAAGCCCGTGACGGAGAAATAGGCGGCCAGCGCGCCGCCCGCGATCAGCATGCGCAGATCCGCCGTCGCGACCGGTCCGATCGCCGGCGCGAGGATGCGGATGAAGAGGAACGAGGCGCCCCAGATGGCGGCGAGCGCGAAAAGGCGCGCGGCGTCCGCCGCCCTCATTTACGGCGGCGCTTTTCGACCTCCAGGAGTCTTTCCTTCACCGGCAGGCCCCAGGCATATCCGCCGAGGCCGCCATCGGATCGCACGGCGCGGTGGCAAGGCACCACCAGCGCGACCGGGTTGGCGCCGCAAGCGCTGCCGACCGCGCGCACCGCGGCCGGCGCGCCGATCGCGCGCGCGATCTCGCTGTACGTGCGCGTCTCGCCGCGCGGGATGCGCCGCAGCGCGTCCCACACGCGTCGCTGGAACACGGTGCCGCGGATGTCGAGCGGCACGCGCGCGAGGCTGCCTTCGCCGGCGATGAAGTCGCGGATGCGCTCTTCCACCTCGGGCATGCATTCCTCCTCGATGTCGGCGGCGCTGAACTCCTCGCCGAGCAGCCGCTCCAGCTTCGCGCGATCCGGTCCCAGCTTCACCGCGCAGACGCCCTTGTCCGTCGCCGCCGCGAGCACCGTGCCGAGAGGGGTGGGGAAGCAGGTGAAGCGGATGCGCTGGCCCTTGCCGCGCGCGCGATAGTCGCGCGCTTTCATGCCGAGTCTCGGCTTCTCGTAGAAGCGCGACACCGACCCATAGCCGGCGTCGAACACGGCATCGGCGACGCGGCGGCCGTTGCGTAGCGACGATTTGACGGCCTCTACTCGGTGCGCATCCTGGTAGTCGCGCGGCGATACGCCGAACGCCTGCTTGAAGCGCCGCTGAAGGTGGAACGGGCTGGCACCGACCGCGCCCGCCAACTCGCCGAGCGTCACCCGCTCGCCGCGGCGCTGATCGAGGTAGCTCTTCGCTTTGCGAACGGCATCGTTCATGCCGCCACTTTATGCGCTACGCGCACAACCTTCTATCCGGATTTTGCGCTCAGCACGTATTTGCGGGAGGTGCGGGGGTCGAGGCCGGTGCGCTCGGCGACGGCGGCGTAGCTGCCGAGCCGCTGATAGAGCAGGGCGCAATAGGCGGAGAGGAGCTCGTCGGCATTCAAGTCGCCCGCGCGCAGGCGCGCGACGAGGCGCCCTTCCGCGTCGAGGCTGGGCCGCGCGTCGGCTTCCGGCTTGTATGAACCCGTCATCAGCACGCGCCGCACCGCCTGCTCGAGCTCCCGCACGTTTCCCGGCCACGCGTAGTCCCGCGGCAGGTCGCGCTCGAGGACTTGTAGCACGTAAGCGCCCAGCTCGCGGCTCTCGCCGCGCACGGTGTCCCGGACGAGGTGCGTGACGAGCTCGGCGAGCTCCGCTGGCGATTCCTGGATTCGCTCGCGCAGGGTCGGCACATGGATCACGTCCGAGCACAGGCGGTAGTAGAAATCGTCGCGAAAGCGCCCGCTTTGGCGCAGCTCGACGAGCGAGCGGTTGGTGGCCGCGATCACTCGCCCGGAGAAGCGCTTTTGCTCGTGCCCGCCGAGCGACGTGAAGGTTCGCTCCTGGAGCACCTGCAGGAGCTTGATCTGGACCGGTATCGCCGCTTCGCCGATCTCGTCGAGAAAAAGCGCGCCGTGCGCGCTGCATCGCTCGAATACGCCCTGATGATGGTCGATCGCGCCGGTGAACGCGCCCTTGCGATGGCCGAAGAGCTCAGACTCGATCAGCTGCTCGGGAAACTGGGACAGGTTGATCGAAATGAAGGTTTGCGCGAAGTTTGCCGCGAAGCGCCGTTCGTTCGGCCGGTAGGGGATGAATTCCGAGCGGCCGATGGACGCGGCCGCCTGGCCCTTGCCGGTACCGGTCTCGCCGAGCAGCAGCGTCGAGAAGTCCTCCATCGCGCTCCAGAGCGACGCCTGGTAGGCGCGCATGTCGTGCGTGAAGATGTTGTTCCAGAGGGCGCGGCGCAGCCGTTCCATCGGCGCGCTCTTGCCGGCGAGGGATTGCGCGATGAAGTAGAACGCGCGCCGCAGCTGGAAGAAGAAGCTGAAATACTGCGCCGCCGCCTCTTCCCTAAAGCCGGTTCGGACGAGCTCCGCGATCACTTCGTCGCCAAAGTCGACGCGCGCCGGCTCGCCGAACCGGTCGGCCTGCCGCTCGATGTGCGCATCGATCTGCGGCACGAACCGTTGGTAGGTAACGTAAAGGAACGCGGGCTCGAGGAGCGCGCGCTCTTCGGCGCTGAATCCAGCCATTCCGCTCGCCGCCACCGATTTGAGCTGCGGGGCGACCACCCGTGCCAAGGCTTCGCGGTCGCTCGCCAGGTTGCTCGGTGCGTTGGGCGCGAGCTGCCGGATGAGCGCCACCCGCTCGGGCGTGTACGGGTTGCCGAAAACTACGGCAGCCAGGGACGCAAAGAACTCGCGCTGGCCTGAGTCCAATCGCTGAGTCCCCATGCAATCAATGTAGGCCGCACCCACATCAAATGCAAATGCGCCGCGTGATGCGGCGCGCCACTTTTACGTGCAATCAGTGACTTAGCCCCTGGTACGCGCCGTGCGTTTAGAGCGCGCGACTAACCAACGGGAGGTAAACCATGGAAGCCATGCTCACGGCCCGCGAGATCGACGTAGTGCGCCTGCTCGCCGAGGGTTGCACCTACGGGCGCGTCGCGCAACGGCTCGGCATTTCCGAGCACACGGTGTGCAGCCACATCAAGAACCTCTATCGCAAGCTCGACGTGCACACGGCGGCCGGCGCCGTCTCGCGCGCGATGCGGCTGCAGGGGGCGACGTGGAGCATCTGATGCCGCCGAAGCTCACGCGGCGCGAGGCCGAGGTGCTAGCGCTCCTCGCGCGCGGCGACCGCCATGCCGAGGTCGCGCGGCGCCTCGGCGTATCGACGCACACGGTGAGCTCGCATGCGAAGAACATCTATCGCAAGCTCGGCGTGCGCAGCGTCGTGGGGGCGGTGACGCGCGCGCTCGAGCTGGGCTTGATCGGATCGCGGCCGGGCTAGCTTTTCGGCCGCTTGTCGACGACGCGCTTCGCCTTGCCGATCGAGCGCTCGATCGCGCCGATGCGCACCTCCGCGCTGACGCCGATGTAGGACTTGATGTGCTGGGCGAGCTTGGCGGTGGCGGATGGCTCGCCCTCGACGATCACGGCGAGATGGTCGAGCGGCCCGCTCTTCGTCACTTCCAGCAGGTAGTGCGGCGCGAGTCCGGGCGTCTTCAGGATCAGCTCCTCGATCTGCGACGGGAACACGTTGACGCCGCGGATGATGAGCATGTCGTCCGAGCGGCCGGTGATCTTCTCCATGCGCCGCATGCTGCGCGCCGTGGGCGGCAGCAGCCGTGTGAGATCGCGCGTGCGGTAGCGGATCACGGGCAGCGCTTCCTTGGTGAGCGAGGTGAAGACGAGCTCGCCTTTCTCGCCGTCGGGCAGCGGCGCGCCGGTCGCGGGATCGATGATTTCCGGAAAGAAATGGTCCTCCCAGATGGTGAGGCCGTCTTTGGTCTCCCCGCATTCCTGCGCCACGCCCGGGCCCATGACTTCCGAGAGCCCATAGAGGTCGATCGCCTGCATGTCGAGGCGCCGCTCGATCGACTGGCGCATCTCGTTGGTCCACGGCTCGGCG
The DNA here is from genome assembly GCA_035554335.1 of Burkholderiales bacterium. Lineage (GTDB taxonomy): Bacteria > Pseudomonadota > Gammaproteobacteria > Burkholderiales > SG8-39 > SCGC-AG-212-J23. Next base: position 5,341 of record DATMIG010000469.1, on the reverse strand, counting down.
CCGAAGATGCCCAGGCGAAGCGAGGTTTTTTTCGGGTCGACGCCCTGGCGTTCCATTTCGTCCGCAATGGCGAGCATGTAGCTCGGCGTCACCATGATGATGTCGGGCTTGAAATCCACGATGAGCTGGACCTGGCGTTCGGTCATGCCGCCGCCGAGCGGAATGACGGCGAGGCCGAGCCGTTCGGCGCCGTAGTGCGCACCGAGCCCGCCGGTGAATAGCCCGTAGCCGTAGGCGACATGCACCTTGTCGCCCGGCCGGGCGCCGGCGGCCCGCATCGAGCGCGCCATGAGGTGGGTCCAGGTATCGATGTCCCTCGCCGTATAGCCGACCACGGTCGGCTTGCCGGTCGTGCCGGAGGAGGCGTGGATTCGCACCACTCGATCCATCGGCACCGCGAACATGCCGAACGGATAGGTATCGCGCAGGTCGGCCTTCGTCGTGAAGGGAAAGCGCGCGAGGTCGGCGAGCGAGCCGCAGTCGCCGGGCTTCACGCCGGCGGCATCGAATTTCTGCCGATAGTGCGGCACGTTGTCGTAGGCATGGCGCAGCGACCCTTGCAGCCGCTCGAGCTGCAGCCGCTCGAGCTCGGCGCGCGGCGCCTTCTCGATCGGCTCGAGCTCGAAAGTCTTCATTCCACCCATGTGCCTTTCACGGCCGCCGATTTGCCGCGAAACACGGCGATCAGCGTCCCCTCCTGGTTGGTCACGCGCACATCGTAGATGCGCGTGCGACCGGCGTGCGCCGTCTCGGTCGCCTCGGCGGTCAGCTCGTCGCCGAGGGCGGCGGGCGCGAGGAAGTCGATCGAGCAGCTCGCCGCCAGCGCGTGCTGGTTGTGCGAGTTACAGGCGAAGCCGAAGCTCGAGTCGGCGAGGGAGAAGATGAGCCCGCCATGGCACACCTTCTGGCCGTTCACCATGTCCGCGGTGACGCGCATCGTGAGCCGCGCGTATCCCGGCCGCACCTGCTGGAGCTGCATGCCCAGCCAGCGGGACGCGCGGTCCTCGCGCTGGATGATCTGCGCCGTGCGCTCGGCGAGCGTCTGCTTGTTCATTTTCCCTTGAACCTGGGCGTGCGCTTTTCCTTGAACGCGGTCACGCCTTCTCGATAGTCCTCCGAGAGCCCCAGCTCGCGCTGCAGGTCGCGCTCGAGGTCGAGCTGCGCCTCGAGTGAGTTGCCCGCCGACGCGTAGAGCGCGCGCTTCAGGTTGCCGTAGCCCTTAGTCGGTCCGCTCGCGAGCTTCGCGGCCAGCGCCCGCGAATCCGCGGCGAGCTGGTCGTCGTCCACCACCTTCCAGATGAGGCCCCATTGCGCCGCCTCCTCGGCGGTGAGCTTTTCGGCGAGGAGCGCAAGCCCCATGGCACGCGCGGTGCCGACGAGGCGCGGCAGGAAGTAGGTGCCGCCCGCGTCCGGCACGAGCCCGAGCCGCGAAAACGCCTGCACGAAGCTCGCCGATCGCGCCGCAATGACGATGTCGCAAGCGAGGGCCACGTTCGCGCCCGCCCCGGCCGCGACGCCGTTCACCGCGCAGACGATCGGCTTCGGCAGCGCGCGCATGCGCCGCACGAGGGGGTTGTAGTACGAGCCGAGCGAGACCGACAAATCGATCGGCGGCGCGCCGGGACTGACATCGCGCTCGGCGAGGTCCTGTCCGGTGCAGAAGCCGCGTCCGCTGCCCGTGAGGAGCACCGCGCGGATCTCGGCCTTGCCCGCGGCCTCCTCCAACGCCGCGCGCAGCCGTTCGTGCATCTCGGGGTTGAACGCGTTGAGCCTCTCCGGCCGGTTGAGCGTGATGGTCTGAATGCCCGCTTCGACCGAGACGAGAACGCAGGTCATGGGTTTAAAATTCTAGCCATGCCCAAGGTCTATGCCATCGACGGCATCGTGCCGGTCGTCGATCCGAGCGCCTTCGTGCATGCGAGCGCGGTCCTGATCGGCGACGTCATCGTCGGCCCGCGCGCCTACATCGGTCCCTGCGCCAGCCTGCGCGGCGATTTCGGCCGCATCGTGGTCGAGGAGGGCGCGAACATCCAGGACCACTGCATGCTGCACGGCTTCCCCGGCAAGGACACCGTCGTCGGCCCGGCGGCCACCGTCGGCCATGGCGCGATCCTACATGGCTGCGTCGTGCGGCGCGGCGCGCTGATCGGCATGAATTGCGTGGTCAACGACAACGCCGAGATCGGTGAGCACGCGGTGGTCGCCGCGCTCGCGTTCGTGAAGGCGGAAGGCCGCGTCCCGCCTCGCGCACTGGTGGCCGGCATTCCGGCGAAAGTGCTGCGCGAGCTCACCGACGAGGAGATCCGCTGGAAGGACGACAACCTGCAGCTCTACCAGCAGCTCGCCGTGCGCAGCGCGACAACCATGCAGGCGGTCGAAGCGCTGACGCGGCCGGAGCCCAACCGCAAGCGAATCGACATCCCCGGCGCCATTCCGTTATCGGAGCTGAAGAAAAAACATGCCTGAGCGCGCTCTCGTCATCATCGACATCCAGAACGATTACTTCCCCGGCGGCGCCATGGAGCTCGAAGGCGCCGACGCGGCGGCGGCCAATGCGGCCAAAGCGCTCGCCCGCGCCCGGCAGGAGGGCGTGCCGGTTTTCCACGTGCGGCATCTCTCGACGCGGCCGGGTGCAACGTTCTTCATTCCCGGGACCCAAGGTGCGGAGATCCATGCCGCCGTGCGGCCCCTCGGGGGAGAGCGGGTGATCGAGAAGAACTTCCCGAACAGTTTCCGCAGCACCGATCTCGAGCGCGCGCTGAAGGATGCCGGCATCAAGGAGCTCGTGGTCGCCGGCATGATGACCCACATGTGCGTCGATGCGAGCGTGCGCCATGCCGCCGACCACGGCTACAAGATAACCCTGCTGGCCGATGCATGCGCCACGCGCGCGCAGAGCTTCGGCGGCGAAACGGTGCCGGCGCGCCAGGTGCATGCCGCTTTCCTCGCCGCTCTCAACGGCTTCTACGCAAAGGTGGTCCCGACCCATGAGCTATGAGGCGATCAAGACCGAGCAGAAGGGGCGCGTCGGTCTCATCACGCTGAACCGGCCGAAGCAGCTGAACGCGCTCAACCCGCAGCTCATGCAGGAGCTCGGCAAGGCGCTGCAGGCCTACGACATCGACGACGGCATCGGCGCGATCGTGATCACCGGAAACGAGAAAGCGTTCGCCGCGGGCGCCGACATCGGCGTGATGAAGGACTACAGCTACATGGACGCGTTCATGTCGGACTACATCACGCGCGACTGGGAGCACCTGCGGCGCATCCGCAAGCCGGTGATCGCCGCGGTGGCCGGCTACGCGCTGGGCGGCGGCAACGAGGTGGCGATGATGTGCGACATCGTGATCGCAGCCGAGAACGCGAAGTTCGGCCAGCCCGAGATCAACCTCGGCGTGATGCCGGGCGCGGGCGGCACTCAGCGCCTGCCGCGCGCGGTGGGCAAGGCGAAAGCGATGGACATCTGCCTCACCGCGCGAATGATGGACGCGCAGGAGGCCGAGCGCGCCGGCCTCGTCTCGCGCGTCGTGCCGCTGGAGAAGCTGATGGACGAGGCGATGGCGGTGGCGGAAAAGATCGCCGGCTATTCGCTGCCGGCGGTGATCATGCTCAAGGAATCCATCAACCGCGCGTACGAGAGCTCTCTCTCCGAGGGCATCCTCTTCGAGCGGCGCCTTTTCCACTCGCAGTTCGGGCTCGCCGACCAGCGCGAAGGCATGGCCGCCTTCCTGGAGAAGCGAAAGCCGAGCTTCAAGAACCGCTGAGAGCGGTCTACCTCCTCCTCGGCGCCCACATCCTGTCGATGCTGGGCTTCTCGACGTACGCGGCGCTGCTGCCCGACCTGCGCGACGAATGGGGCCTGTCCAACGCGCAGGCCGGCGTGGTCGGCGGCATGTTCTTCGCCGGCTATGTCACCACCGTCTCGCTGTGGACGGCGCTCACCGACCGCATCGACGGACGGCGCATCTATCTCGTCGGCAGCGTGCTGGCCGCCGCGGGCAGCGCGGGGTTCGGCTTCCTGGTCGACGGGTTCGCGAGCGCGGTGCTCTTCCAGGCCGTGCTCGGGGTCGGCATCGCGGCGACGTACATGCCGGGCTTGCGCCTCCTGTCGGATCGCGTGAGCGGGCCGTACCAGAGCCGCTACATCGCGTTCTACACGTCATTCTTCGGCATCGGCACGGCGCTCTCGCTGGCGATGGCGGGCCTGATCGCGCCGCCTTTCGGCTGGCGCACCGCCTTCGTCGCGAGCGCCCTCGGTCCGCTCGGCGCCGGCGTGCTGGTCTTCCTGCTGCGCGGGCTTCCAGCCCACGGCGGGGGTGCCATCTCCTGGCGCACGCTCTTTCCAATCGGTTCGTGGCTGCGCGTGCTGCGCGACCGCGCGAGCGCGGGCTACACGCTCGGCTACATGGCGCACTGCCTCGAGCTCTTCGGCTCGCGCGCCTGGATGGTGGCCTTTCTCGCTTTCTCGGCGAGCCTGCACGCGGGCGACACCTTTCCCTGGCCGGCCGCGACGATCGCCGCGGTCGTGAACCTGCTCGCAGTGCCGGCCTCCATCCTCGGCAACGAGGTGGCGCTGCACATCGGACGCCGGCGCTGGATCCTTCTCGTCATGGCCGCGTCCGGGACGAGCGGGATGCTGCTCGCTTCCGCGGCGCCTTTGCACTGGATGGCGGTGCTCGCCCTGATCGTCGTGTACTCGATGCTGGTCATGGCGGAATCCGGCACGCTGACCGCGGGCCTGGTGGCCGCAGCGCCGGCCGAGCTGCGCGGCGCCGCGATGGGCCTGTATTCGCTGGTCGGCTTCGGCGGCGGCCTGCTCGGCCCCATGGTGTTCGGCGCCGCGCTCGACCTCAGCGGCGGCGCGCACTCGGGTGGCGCCTGGATCGCGGCCTATGCCGCGATCGGCGCGGGATGTCTCGCTGCGCCAATCGTCGCTAGAATCGCCGCAACACCCGCCACGCGGTAGGAGGAGAAATGGACCGTATCTGGCTGAAGAGCTATCCGGCCGGCGTGCCGACGCAGATCGACACCCGCCAGTACGGCTCCCTCGTGGAATTGTTCGAGAAGAGCATCCGCGACTTCGGCGATCGCCCGGCCTTCACCTGCATGGGCAAGACGATCACCTTCGGCGAGCTCGACGTGATGTCGCGCCACTTCGGCGCCTGGCTGCAGTCGAAGGGCCTGCCCAAGGGCGCGCGCGTGGCGATCATGATGCCGAACTGCCTGCAATACCCGATCGCCATGTTCGGCACGCTGCGCGCGGGCTGCGTGGTGGTGAACGTGAATCCGCTCTATACCGCGCGCGAGCTCGAGCATCAGCTGAAGGACTCGGGGGCGGAGG
>DATMIG010000468.1:0-3110 GCA_035554335.1 Burkholderiales bacterium | reverse complement strand
ATGGAAAACCGGATTGGCCTTGAGGGCGCCGTAGTAACCGAGAAATTCCCCATACGGACCTTCCGGCTCGGCATAGCCGCGCTCGTCGAGATAACCCTCGAGCACGTATTCGGCATCGGCTGGGACGCGTAGCTCGCTGGTCAAACACTTTACGACCGGAAGCTCCGTGCCGCGCAGCGACGCCATCAGGTTGAGCTCGTCGCCCGGCAGGCGCATCGCCGCGGCGACATGGTCGACCGGATGCGAGCCGACGACGAAGGCAATGGGCACGCGCTCGCCGCGGCCCGCCGCGGCCTGATAGATCGCGCGCAGGTCGGACGGCGCATTGAGATCGACGCCGGCTTCGCGCCGGCCGCGCAGCATCAGGCGCCGGATGCCGACATTCGTGCGCTCACCGTCGCGCGTAAAATCCATCGAGGCGGAGATGTACGGCGCGCCGTCGAAGGCGTGCTGCAGATGAACCGGCAGCGCCGTCAGATCGGGCTGCGCCTCGACGACCTCCTGCGCGGGCGCGCTTCGCACCTCGACGATCCTTTGGGGACGAGCCAGACGGGCGCGCACTTCGGCGAGAAGATTGCCGGGCGTGGTGCCGAACGCGAGCGCAAGCCGCGACCGGCTCGCGGTGACGTTGGCGGCGAGCTCGGCGCCGGCCGCGTCGCGAAACCACACCGCCTTCCGGTTGCCGTCGTGGACCGCGGCCACGTCGGCGAGCGCAGTCGGCTCCTCGACGCGCTGCAGTTCCTCCGGCGGCAGCGATTCGAGGAACGTGCGCAGCCGGAAGCGCTCGAGATCCATCAGATCGCCACCGTCGTCGCGTCGTAGCGGAACAGCCAGTCGTAGCGGTCGGAGATGCGCTGGCTGGCCCATTCGCGATCGATGAACTTGCGCCCCTCCTCCGGATCGGCGAGCACCGGGTTGTGGAAGCGGTGGATGTTGGCGGCCGAGCCCTCCACCGTGCGCCGTGTCCGGTCGATGCGTGCGCGCTCGTAGCGCCGCAGTCCTTCCTCGACGCCGTAGTCCGCGACGCAGCGCGCCAGGACGAAGCCGTCCTCGATCGCCATGATCGCGCCTTGCGCGAGCATGGGAAGCATGGAATGCGCCGCGTCGCCGAGCAGCGTCACGCGGCCGACGGTCCAGCGCTCGAGCGGCTCGCGCACCATCAGCGCCCATTTGTACGGCGTCTCGATTTCCGCCACGAAGGCCTGGATGTCCTCGTGCCAGCCGCGGAAGTCGGCGCGGATCTCATCCCCCGTGCCCTTTACGCTCCACGATTCGACCTGCCAGTCGGTCCGCTCGAGCGCGCCGACGAAGTTCATCAGCCGCCCCGCCCGCAGCGGGTAGTGCACGATGTGCCCACCGGGCCCGACCCAGTTCGAGCCCACCCGGCGAGCCATGTGGCGCGGCAGGCGCTCCATCGGCACGATGCCGCGCCAGGCCATGATCCCGGTGAACTTCGGCCGGTCGGCGCCGAAGAGTCCCTGGCGGACCGGCGAATGCACGCCGTCGGCGCCGATGAGCGCGTCGCCTTTCGTGGCCCCGTTCTCGAACTGCAGCGTGACGCCCGCCGCGTCCTGCGTGAAACCGGTGCAGCGCGTGCCGAGGTGGATGGCGTCGGGCTTCATGCGCCGAACGGCGTCGACCAGCACGCCGAGCAGATCGGGCCGGTAGACGGTGAAGTAGGGAAATCCGTAGCGCTCGATGGACACCGGGCCGAGGTCGAAGAGCTTCCAGGTCTCGCCGGTCTGCCAGTGGCGAATCTCCTTGCCCTGCGCCTCGCAGGAGAGCGCCTTCAGCTCGTCGCCGACGCCGAGCGCATAAAGCACGCGAGTGCCGTTCGCGGCGAGCTGCACCCCGGCGCCGACCTCTTTCAGCTCCTTCGCCTGCTCGTAGACCTCGACGTCGATCCCGCGCCGGAGGAGCGCGAGCGCGGCGGCCATTCCGCCGATGCCGCCGCCGGCAATCAGGACACGCATGGGCGGCAACTATACTTCGCCGCATGCATCTCACCATCGCTTGCGGTCGATACGATCGCACCCAGGCCCTCATCGACGGCCGCGTCAAGCCCGAGGGCGTCGACCGGCTCACCTACCTCGCGCTGCGGCCGGGCGAGACCTTTTGGCGCATGCTGAACCACGAGGAGTTCGACGCCTCCGAGATGTCGCTCTCCTCGTACACCATCCTGCGCTCGGAAGGCGACACGCGCTTCATCGCCATCCCGGTGTTCCCGTCGCGCATCTTCCGCCAGAACGCGCTCTACGTGCGCGCGGATTCGCCCCTGCGCAGTCCCGCGGACCTGAAGGGAAAGCGCATCGGCGTGGGCGACTACCAGATGACGGCCGCGGTCTGGCTGCGCGGCTTCCTGCAGCACGAATACGGCGTCCTGCCGAAGGACCTCACCTGGGTGATCGGCCGCCCGATCCGCAGCATCGAGCCGCCGCGCGGCATCCGGCTCGAGCCGCTCGCCACGGCGACTACGCTGGAAGCCATGCTCGAGCGCGGCGAGATCGATGCGCTGATGACGGTCATGATCCCGAAAACCCTCGGCACGACGGTGCGCAGGCTGGTGCCCGATTTTCGGGAGGTGGAGCGAGCGTATTACCGCAAGACGAAGATCTTTCCGATCATGCACACGTTCGTCCTGCGCCGCGCGGTGTACGAAGCGCAGCCATGGCTGGCGGTCAGCCTGTACCGGGCGTTCGTGCGGTCGCGCGACATGGCGCTGCGGCACATGTACGACACCGACGCGCTCACCGTCAGCCTGCCCTGGGTGATCGACGAGATCGAGCGCGGCCGCGAGATACCGTGGGACTACTCGATCGAGGGAAGCCGCCCGACGCTCGAGGCACTGGTCCAGTACTTGGACGAGCAGACGCTCACGCGCCGGCGCATGAGGGTCGAAGAGCTCTTCGCGCCCAATATCGATTCACACCTGGATCAATATCTGAGCGCGACCGGCGAGAAGGACTAAGTCACTTGTTGACCGCGTTGGCGCCGGCCTTGCAGACCACCTCGTCCTGCGAGCCGGTGCCGCCGGAGCAGCCGATGGCGCCGACGATCTTGCCGCCGTCCATCAGCAGGATGCCGCCGCGCGAGGCGATCACGTCGTCCAG
>DATMIG010000467.1:0-2627 GCA_035554335.1 Burkholderiales bacterium | reverse complement strand
CAGATCATCGTGCTCGACATGGTGTTCTCGCTCGACTCCATCATCACCGCGGTCGGCATGGTGGACGAGCTCGGCGTGATGATGACCGCGGTCGTGATCGCCGTGCTCGCGATGCTGGTCGCGAGCAAGCCGCTGACCGCCTTCATCACCGCGCGCCCCTCGCTCATCATCCTGTGCCTCGGCTTCCTGCTGATGATCGGCCTCGTGCTGGTGGTGGACGGCTTCGGCGTGCACGTGCCGAAGGGCTACGTCTATGCCGCCATCGGCTTCGCGCTGCTGATCGAGATCCTGAACCAGCTCGCGGCCCGCAACCGCAGCCGCGCCGGGACGGCCGCACCGCCGACGCTCACCGAATCGGTGCTGCGCCTGCTGGCGGGCGTGCCACTGCAGGAGAAGGAGATGGTGGCCGAGGTGCTCACCTTCGCCGCCCGCCCGGTGAGCGACATCATGACGCCGCGCCCGGAGGTGACCTGGCTCGACGCCGGCCGGCCCGCGGCGCAGATCCTCGCCCGGCTGCGCGAGAGCCCGCACCGCGAGTTTCCGGTCGGGCGGGGAAGCATCGACCGGGTGTTAGGGCAGGTGCGCAAGGAGGATCTGCTGGCGCAGTGCCTGGACGGCGGAGCCGTGAACCTCGAGCGGGTGATGCGCGCACCGCTTTCCGTGCGCCACGACGCCTCGGTGCTCGATGCGATGAACGTGTTCCGGCGCGAGCCGGCGGAGATGGCGATCGTGCTCGACGCGAGTGGCCGGTTCGTGGGCGTGGTGACGCGGGAGGACCTGCTGGAAGCCATCGCCGGCGACATGCCGGATTCCGGCCGGCCGCAGCCTTTGTACTTAAGGGAGGGCAAACTTTGAAGCTGACAAAGAAATTGCGTACGGCGTACGGAATCCTGCTGGCGTGCCTTGCGCTCGGCGTGGGCGCGCAACCGTATCCGGCGAAACCGGTGCGGCTCGTCATCGGCTATGCGGCCGGCGGGCCGACCGACGTCATCGGCCGCCTGCTCGCGCAGGACATGGCGGCGTCGCTCGGCCAGCCGGTCGTGGTCGAGAACAAAACCGGCGCGAACGGCCTCATCGGCACGCTGGAAGTGAAGAAGGCGCCGGGCGACGGCTACACGTTCCTCGTGACGACGCTCTCGCACAACGTGAACGCGCTCCTCATGGCGGACAGGAAGCCGTACGACCCGATCGCCGATTTCACGCCGGTGAGCCTCGTCGCGTTCCTGCCGATGGTGATGGTGACGGCGGCCGATTCGCCGTTCCACTCGCTGCAGGACGTGATCGGCGCCGCGAAGGCGAGGCCGGGCGAGGTGTCCTACGGCTCCGCCGGCAACGGCGGCTCCGCGCATCTCGCCGGAGCGCTGCTCGCCACGCTCACCGATACGCGCATGACGCACGTGCCGTTCCGCGGCAACGCACCGGCGCTGACGGAGGTGATGGCGGGGCGTGTCAGCTACATGTTCTATCCGATGGTCGGCATCGCCGAGCAGGTGCGCGAGAAGCGGCTGAAGGCGCTCGCCGTGACGACCGAGAAGCGCCACCCCGATTACCCGGGCGTGCCGACGACGGCGGAAGCCGGCCTGCCGGGCTTCGAGGACTACACGCAGGGGCTCGGCATCGTCGGGCCGGCCGGGATTCCCGCGCCGGTGGTGGCGAAGGTGAATGCCGCCGTGCGCGCATCGCTCGGCAAGCCGCAGACCGGCGAGCGCCTGAAGCAGCTCGGCGCGATCGTGCATCCGAGCTCGCCGGAAGAATTCCGCAAGTGGATCGGCGAGGACGCCGAGCGCTGGGCGCGGGTCATCAAGGCCGCCGGAGTGAAAGCAGAGTAGGTATGAAAATATGCGCGGTCGACCGGAAGGTGTTCGACGCGGTGCGCAATTTCTATGCGGCCGGCATCAACTATCGGGCGCACATCGACTGGGCCAACTCGCGCGGCGGCAGCTACAAGGTGCCGGCGCAGGCGGACATCGGCTATCGCTCGCCGAATGCATTGATAGCCTCTGGTGAAGACATTGTGCTGCCGCCCGACGCCGGGCCGGTGGAATACGAGGGCGAGCTGGTCGCTGTCATCGGCCGAAAGGCCAAGGACGTGGAGGAGGCGCAAGCCCTCGGCTGCGTCGCCGGCTATACGCTCGGCAACGACATCAGCGAGCGCACCTGGCAGAAGGCCGACCGCACGCTCTGGCGCGCGAAGAACACCGACACCTTCAAGCCAATGGGCCCGCACATCGTCGACGGCATCGACCCGATGAGCCAGACGATCGAGGTGCGCATCAACGGGCGCACCGCCTCGCGGTACAGCACCGCCGGGATGATCTACGGCGTCGCGCACTACCTCAGCCGGATGTCGCGCTACGTGACGCTGCATCCGGGCGACGTCGTCTGGTTCGGCTGCGACGGCCCGACCATCCCGGCGCTCGACGACGGCGATCTCGTCGAGGTGGTGAACGACGCGATCGGCGTCCTCGCCAACCGCGTCACGCGGCGTTCCCGCCCGGGTCGCGCGTGACCAGGGCGTAATGGCTGAGCGCGATCCAGTGCCTCGCCGTTCCCTCGGTGACGCGCGCGAGCTCGTGATGCAGCCCGAGCAGGTCGGCGAGCGGCGCCTCGTAGCGCAGCACGCAGTG
>DATMIG010000466.1:0-6188 GCA_035554335.1 Burkholderiales bacterium | reverse complement strand
GAAGGGCCGCGTCCATGCGGACGAGGCCCGCATCGCCCGCACCCACACGACGCGCAAGCTGAAATTCACCCTGCCCGGCCCGATGACGATCGCCGACACCGTCGCGGACAAATATTACGGCGACAAGGTCAAGATGGCGTTCGCCTTCGCCGAACTGCTCAACGCCGAAGCCAAGGCGCTGCAGGCCGACGGCGTCGACGTCATCCAGTTCGACGAGCCGGCCTTCAACGTCTACATGGACGAGGTCGCGGACTGGGGCATCGCGGCGCTGCATCGCGCGATCGAGGGGCTGACCTGCACCACCGCGGTGCACATCTGCTACGGCTACGGCATCAAGGCCAACATCGACTGGAAGCACACCCTCGGCAGCGAGTGGCGCCAGTACGAGGAGATCTTCCCGGCGCTCGCGAAGAGCAAGATCGACCAGGTGTCGCTCGAGTGCATCCATTCGAAGGTGCCGCTCGAGCTCCTCAAGCTCCTGAAGGGCAAGGATGTGCTCATCGGCGTGATCGACGTGGCGAGCGACACCGTGGAGACGCCGCGCGAGGTGGCGGAGGTCATCAAGCGCGCGTCGAAGTACGTGCCGGTGAAGCACCTCTTCCCGTGCACCAACTGCGGCATGGCGCCCATGGATCGCGACATCGCCATCAAGAAGCTCGAGGCGCTGGTCGCCGGCACGGCGCTGGCACGAAAACAGCTCCGGAAAAAGCGCTGAACTTCGCTCCTACCCTCGCGCCACGCGGCATGGTGGCCTGCCCGCATGCGCTCGCCTCGAGCGCCGGCGTCGACGCGCTGCGCGCTGGCGGCTCGGCGGTCGATGCGGCCATCGCCGCGGCGTCGGTGCTCGCCGTCGTCTATCCGCACATGTGCGGCATCGGCGGGGACGCGTTCTGGCTGATCTACGACGCGAAGTCGCGCAAAGTGTCGTACCTCGACGGTGGCGGGCGCGCGGCGAAGGCGGCGACGCTCGATCGCTTCGCCGGCCAGACGGAGATCCCGTTCCGCGGCCTCACGCCGGCTACCCTTACCACGCCGGGAGCGGTATCGAGCTTCTGCGAGGCGCATGCGCGCCACGGCCGCCTGAAGCTGTCACGCTCGATGGAAGCGGCCATCTCGTATGCGCGCGACGGCTTTCCGGTCACCGCGCGCCTGCAGAACTGGATCGCGCAGACCGCGCACGAGTTCGACCCGGCGACGGCGGCCATCTTCCGGCCGGGCGCCTCGCGTCTGCAGAACCCCAGGCTGGCCAGCACCCTCGAGGCCATCGCCACCTTGGGCCGGGCCGGGTTCTATGAAGGCGAGGTGGCAAAAGGGCTCGCCAGGCTCGGCGGCTTCTTCACCGTCGAAGACCTCGCGGCGCAGCGCGCGCACTGGGCCGAGCCGATCCGCGGCACGTATCGCGGCGTTACGATCGTCGAGACGCCGCCGCCGACGCAGGGCTTCAGCGTGCTCGAGATGCTGAACCTCGTGGAGCCGCTCGACCTCGGCCCGTTCCAGGGGCCGGATCACGTCCACGCCCTGGTGCAGGCGAAGCAGATCGCGTATCACGATCGCGACCACCGCCTGGCCGATCCGCGCTTTGCCGATGTGCCGGTCGAACGCCTGGTTTCAAAGGCCTATGCGGACGAGCGCCGGCGGCTGCTGGACATGAAGCGCGCGCTGCCCTGGGACCAGGTGCCGCACGACGACAGCATGAAGAGCGACACGGTGTACGTCGCCGCCGTCGATGCGGAAGGCAACGCCGCTTCGCTCATCTTCAGCCTGTACGGCGTCTTCGGCTCATGCGTGACGTCGCCGGACACCGGGGTGGTGATGCAGAACCGCAGCGCGTACTTCTCGCTCGACCCGAAGCACCCGAACCGCCTCGAGCCCGGCAAGACGCCGCTGCACACGCTGATCGCGTCGATGGCGTTCAAGAACGAAAAGCTCTGGGCCGTGCTCGGCTGCATGGGCGCGGACGGGCAGCCGCAGATCCACCTGCAGGCCTACGTCGGCATGATCGACTTCGGCCGCAACGTGCAGCAAGCGGTCGCCGACCCGCGCTGGCTCTCGGGGCGCTTCGCGCTCGGCGAGGCGCGCGACACGCTGCACGTCGAGGCACGCTATCCGAAGGCAACGATCGACGAGCTCGCGCGCCGCGGCCACACCGTGGACCGCTGGGGCGACTGGAACGAGCTCGCCGGCCACGCGCACGGCATCACCATCGATCCGCAGACGGAACTCCGCGCCGGCGGCTTCGATCCAAGAAGCGATGGCGCGGCAATTGGTTATTGAATTCGGGGTCAGTGCGCTAATGCCCCGAATGTTGCGGATCGGTGAGTTAGCGCCCTGACCCCGAATCATGTTTGACGCAATCGCCGAAACGAAAATCGCCGAAGCCATCGCGCGCGGCGAGCTGGACGACCTGCCGGGCGCGGGCAAGCCGCTCGAACTCGACGACGACGCGAACGTGCCGGAAGACCTGCGCGTCGCCTACCGCATCCTGAAGAACGCCGGCTTCGTGCCGCCGGAAGTCGAGTCGCTGCGCGAGATTGGCCAGCTCGAGCGCCTCGTGGAAGAGAAAGCGTCCGACGATCCGGCGAAGGCAAAGCTGCTGCGCAAGATCGCCCTGCTGAGGACCGCTGCGCAAGCACGGATGGAACGACAGGGACGTCGGTTCAAATAATTGTGAACCTGACCCCGAATTAAGAGGGTTGCGGCAGGTCCGCCGGTCCGTACACGAGCGAGAACTTCGCGTCGTCGGGGATAGGCGGCACGCTCGCCTCCCAGGCGGCATAGCGCGCCTTCAGGTCCTTCAATCGGTCGGGGAAGCGCTTCGCCACGTTGGCGCGCTCGCGCTCGTCGCGCGCGAGGTCGAAGAGGTACTCGTGGCCCTCGATCGAGAGGTATTTCCAGTCGCCCGAGCGGATCGCCTTCTGCGCGCGGAATTTCATGCGCCAGAAGAGGTCGCGCTCGAGCGGCTTTTCGGCCAGCAGATCGATGCCATCGAGCGGGTAGCGCGGATCGGCCGCTGCGCCGGCCGCGGCGAGGAAAGTCGGCACCCAGTCCATGGTGATGGCGAGCTGCGCCGTGGTGCGGCCGGGCGGGAGGCGCGCCGGCCAGCGCACGATGTACGGCACGCGGATGCCGCCTTCGAGGAGGTCCATCTTCTTGCCGATGAGCGGCCACGTATCGGAGTAGCGCTCGCCGCCGTTGTCGCTCGTGAAGACGACGATCGTGTTCTCCTCCGCGCCGGCATCGCGCAGCGCCTGCAGCACCTGGCCGATGCCTTCGTCCATATGGCGGATCATCGTCGCGTAGGTGCGCACCGAGCCGCCGTCGGTGTGGAAGATCTTCTCGATGCGGCGCGCCTCGGCTTCGTCCTGGCGCGTCTCCCACGGCCAGTGCGGCGCGGTGTAGTGCAGCGAGAGCAGGAATGGCTTCTTCGCCCGCCGTACGTACTCGGCTGCTTTCTGCGAAAGCAGGTCGGTCAGGTAGCCGGCGTCGTGGCATTCGCGCTCGCCGTCCCAGAGGTCGTGCGCGCCGGCGGAGTCGCGATGGGTGAAGTAGTCGAGGCCACCCGACATCGCGCCGTAGAACTCCTGGTAGCCGCTCTTCAGCGGGCCGAAGTGCGGCAGCCAGCCGAGGTGCCACTTGCCGACCAGCGCCGTGGCATAACCTGCGCTGGAAAGTAATGAGGGAAGCGTGGGATGCGCGGGCGGCAGGCCGAGCGTGGCGCTGCCGCGCTCGCGGCTCGCGATCGGCTCGTCGGCGCCGCCGCGCAGGCGGTGCTGCCAGCGGCCGGTCATGAGCGCGAAGCGCGTCGGCGAGCAGACCGAGGAGTTGGCGTAGCCCTGCGTGAAGCGCAAGCCGTCGCGCGCCATCCGGTCGAGTACCGGCGAGCACTCGAGCCGCCCGCCATAGCAGCCGAGGTCGGCATAGCCGAGGTCGTCGGCCATGATGAAGACGAAGTTCGGTTTCATTCGCCCTTCACGCCGGTCTCGCGGATCACCTTGCCCCAGGCGGCATAGCCCTCGCGCATCAGCTGGCCGAACTCTTCCGGCGTGCCGCCGACCGGGAAGATGCGCGCCGCGCGCAGGCGGCTCGAGACTTCGGGATCCTGCAGGACCTTGAGCGTCTCGGCGTTCAAGCGCGCGATCACCTCGCGCGGCGTGCCCGCCGGCACCAGCAGCCCGTACCAGAAGGGCAGGCTCTTCACGTCGAAGCCCTTCACGCCCTGCGCTTCCAGGCTCTCCACGTTGGGCAGCTCGGCGATGCGATCGGTGAGGTAGACGGCGAGCGCCTTCGCCCGGCCGGCCTGGATGTGCGCGAGCGCGCCGGTGGTCGGCGTGAAGAACACCTGCGTCTCGCCGGCGAGCAGGCTGCGGATCGCCTCCGCGTTGCCTTTGTACGGCACATGCGTCATCTGCACGCCGGCCTGGCGCGCGAAGTATTCGGCCGTGAGGTGGCCGGGCGAGGCCTTGCCGGCCGACGCGTAGTTCACCTTGCCGGGGTTCGCCCTGGCGTAGGCGATGAGCTCGCGCACCGACTGCGCCGGCACCGAGGGATGCACGATGAGCACGGAGTCGGAGGTGGCGATGGCCACGACGGGCGCGAAGTCCTTCAGCGGATCGAACGGCAGGCGCTCGTAGAGGTGCGGGTTGCTGGTGATGATGCTGAAGAGCGTGAGGAGCGCCGTGTGGCCGTCGGGCGCGGCGCGCGCCACCTCGGCCGCGCCGATGTTGCCGGCGGCGCCGGGCTTGTTCTCGACGATCACCGGCTTGCCGAGGGCGGTGCCGAGCCGATCCGACAGCAATCGACCCAGGAGATCGAGCGGGCCGCCGGGCGGGAACGGATTGACGAGGCGGACGGGCTTCGAAGGGTACTGCGCGGCCGCCGGCAGAGCGACGGCCAGGAGAAGAGCAGCGAGAAGGCGGCGCATGGGCCGCATTCTCGCCCAGGTCGCTACTGCTTGGCGGTCTTCGCCTCGTGCTCGGAGATCGCGCGCTTCAGGTCGTTGAACTCGCTGCAGCCGAAGAAGCAGAGCTTGTCGAGCTGCGCCAGGTGCTCCTTCGCCTTGGCGACGTTGCCGACCTGCAGGTAGGCCTCGCCGAGGTACTCGTGCGCGCCGCGGTGCTTGGGATCGAGGCGCAGCGCCTCGTTGTAATGCTTGAACACCTGGTCCATGTCCGGCGTGCCGCTCTTGCGCAGCGAGTAGGCGTAGAGGCTGTGGTAGTCGGCGTTGTTCGGGTTCGAGGAAAGCGCCGCCTGCATCGTCGCGGCGGCGCTCTTCCAGTCGTTCTGCTGCGCGGCGGCGTGGTAGCGCTCCATCACCGGGTCGGAGCGCGTCGGCGTGCTCGGCGAGTCGGCGGGGAACGCGGCATGCGCGGAGCCGAGAAGCGCTAACATCAAAAGAACGGATTTCATGGTCACTGTGCCCTCCCTGGTGGCTGTCCTGCGGATCGTACTCCTCACGGCGGGGCTAACAGCGCTCGCCGCGCCCGCATTCCCGGCGCAGCCCCGAACGCGCCAGGAAGCGCTCGCTCGGCTTGCAGGCGCCGACCGCACCGGTCGCATGGAGGCGATCGTCTGGTTCGCGAACCACGGCACGATGGGCGACGCGGGCCTGCTGGAAAAAAGGCTGCGCGACGAGGATGAAGGCGTGCGCGCGTACGCCGAGCGCGGGCTGTGGGCGATCTGGAGCCGCTCGGGCGACCCGGCCATCGACCGCCTGATGGCGCGCGGCGTCGAGGAGATGGAGCAGGGCAACCACAAGGCGGCCATCGCCACGTTCTCGGAGGTGGTGAAGCGCAAGCCCGACTTCGCCGAAGGCTGGAACAAGCGCGCCACCGCCCGTTACCTCATCGGCGATTACCTGCGCTCGATCGCCGACTGCGGCGAGGTCCTCAAGCGCAACCCGCGCCACTTCGGCACCCTCTCCGGTCTCGGCCAGATCTACTACCGGATGGACAACTACGAGATTGCGATCGAGTGGTTCAGGAAGGCGCTCGAGGTGAATCCGAACATGGCCGGCGTCGAGCTGAACCTCAAGGCGCTCGAAGCCATGCAGCGCGAGCGCAACGGCAGATCCATCTAGCCTTGCTTGCCCTCTTCGGGGCGGCCGATGAGGAAGCCCTGCAGGTAGTCGCAGCCGCAGCGGACGAGGAACTCGCGCTGCGCGTCGGTCTCGACGCCTTCGCCGATCACCT
>DATMIG010000465.1:0-1761 GCA_035554335.1 Burkholderiales bacterium | reverse complement strand
AAGGCTATGCGCCCAATCGTGCGGCGAGCAGGTTGGCCGCGGCACGCAGCTTGAGGCCGAGCGTCGGGCTGTGGCCCCAGGCGCTCGTCGTCGACTGGCTGCCCTCGCGCCAGCCGGCGGGCTGGATTTCCCGGCCGCCGGCGCCGATCTCCAGATCGAAGCCGGCCGGCGTGCGCAGATAGAACGAAAGCGTGGCGTCCGGATCCGGATGCTCGCCGAGCTCGAGGCTGAACGGCATCCTGCCGGCGCGCGCGCGATCGTGCGCGCGCAGCACCTCGCGCAGCGACCCCGCCTCGAGCATCAGATGGTTCAGGCGCCGGCGCTGCGGCAGGTCGAGGAGTGCAATCGAGTGATGGCGCGGGTTGCAGTGCAGGAAGGTGCCGCGCACGTCGAGCGGGCCGACGCGAGCCGCCAGGCGCTCCGTCACGCCGAGGCCGAGCGCGCCGACGTAGAAGCACTCCATTGTCGCAAGGTCGCGCGCCGCGAGGACGACGTGTCCGAACCCGGTGTCGTCCTGCGTGCCGGCATCCGCGACCGCAGCCTCGATGCGCGTGCCGAGCGGATCGTGGAACACGAGCTTGCCGTCGACGTCGCTCGATGCCACGCCGGCGCGCCCGAGGCGCGCGGCCAGCTCGGCCCGCGCCGCTTCGTCGGCGAGCTCGAGGCCGACCGCGGCGATGTCGTCCGCCTTGCCGGCCTGCACGCGCAGATGGCGCTGCGCCGCCGCCAGCGCGGGCGCTTCCAGCAGCCCCTGCAGGAAGGCGTGCCAGGCCGGCACGTGGCGCAGCTCGAGGGTGACGTAGGCAAGCTTGAGACGGCCGATCATGGCATTCCTCCGGTTGACGTATAAATGATAATCTGTCATTTTTGACGATATGTCAATTCCAAGCGCCTTCTTCGTCGATCCGCCCGGCGACCTGCCCAAGCGCGAGCGCACCCGCCGCCAGCTGCTGCGTGCCGCGGTCGGCGTGCTGCACGAGCGCGGCGTCGGCGGCTTCGCCGCGCAGGAGGTGGCGGCCGCCGCCGGCATGGCGAACGGCACCTTCTACAACTACTTCCCGACGCGCGAGGCGCTGCTCGCCGCGCTCGCGGAGGAGCTGGTCGAGTCCTATTGCCGCCACATCGATGCGAGCTACGCGCACATCGAGGACGCCGCCGAGCGCATGGCGATCGGCGGGCGGCGCTACGTGCTCTTCGCGGTGGAAAGCCCGGACTGGGCGCGGCTGATGCTCGGCCTCCTCGACGGCGGCGCTCCCCTCCTCCAGCGCATTGCGCCCTTCGCGCTGCGCGATCTGCGCCTGGGCGTGCGGCAGAAGCGCTTCCGCATCTCGAGCGAGCGCGCCGCGATGGACCTCATCGCCGGCACCGGCCTCCAGGCGATGCGGACCGTCCTCTCCGGCGCCGCCGGGCGCGCGCACGCGTCGGCGGCCGCGACCCTGGTGCTGCGCGGCCTCGGGATGGACTACGACGAAGCGGCGGAGGTGGCGCGCCGCCCGCTGCCGCCGCTGCGGGTCGAGCTGCCTACGCTACCGCGGAGCCGGCGCGTTTCCTGAGGGCTGCTCGTCCGCCGGCTTGAGCGCCTGCAGGTCGTTCTCCAGTTCCGCGAGGCTCAGCTCCAGCGCGAGCTCCCGATTGTGGCGCGCGCGCCAAGTCGCCCAACCGGCGAGCGCGCTGAGCGAAACGAAGACTCCCGCCGACACCGCGGCCGTGACCCGGTGCTCATCGCCGATCGCGACGGCGACGGCGGCGAAGCCAGTGCCG
>DATMIG010000464.1:0-9207 GCA_035554335.1 Burkholderiales bacterium | reverse complement strand
GGCTCGAGGTGCCGCGCGAGGCGGATCTCGGCGTTCGCGTTCGGGTCCGAGAGCTGCGCCTGCGCGCCGGTGAGCGCCGCGCGCTTCAGCTCCTCGAACTCCGCCGGCGGGAAGGTCGGCTCGCGCAGCGCCTCGGCGACGAGCCGCAGGGCGGCGACCAGGTTGTCGCCGCGCACCTCGACCTGGCCGCCCTCGAGACCGAGCGCGACGCGCGCGTTCAGCTTCTCGAACGCTTCCTTGAGCGCTTCTCGCGAGTGGCGCTTGGTGCCGCGCATCAGCATCTGCCCGGCGAAGTCGCAGGCCACCTCGCGGTTCATGAGCGACTTCTCGTCGCCGTAGTGCAGCGTCATCGTCGCCACCACGCGGCCGCCGCGCGTCTGCTTCTGCAGCAGGCCGAGCTGGATGCCGTTGGCGATCGACTTCCTCTGCAGGCGCGACTCGATGTTCTTCGGCGACGGATCGAACGCCTCGCCGAGCGCGACGTTGTCGCCGCCGCGATAGTCCTTCAGCAGCGCCTCGACGTCCGGCACCGGCGGGATCACCGCGCGGTCGGGCTGCCCGGTGGGCTTGAAGATGCCCACCGTGCGGTTCGAGGGCTTGAGGTATTCACGCGCCACGCGCTGCACGTCGGCGACCGTCACCTTGCGCAGCTCGTCGCGGTAGAGGAAGAAGAGCCGCCAGTCGCCCATCGCGATGTTCTCCGCCAGCACGCTCACGAGCTGGCCGGTATCGAGCTGCGCGCGCTCGACATCGTTGAGGAGCCGCGTGCGTGCGCGCTCCACTTCGGCGGCCGTGATGGTGGACTTCGCCGCGCCTTCGACGGTGGCGTTCAGCGCCGCGCGCGCCTTGGCGAGGTCGCCGTCCTTGGCGAGCTGCGCGCCGAAGAACATGAAGCCCGGGTCGTGCAGCTGGCGCTCGGCGCCCCACGTCGAGCTCGCCAGCCCTTTGCGCACCAGCGCGCGGTGCAGGCGCCCGGCGGGCGTGTCGCCGAGGATCTGCACCAGGATGTCGATCGCCGGATACTCGGGATGGCTGCCGGCGGGGATGTGGTACAGCGAGGCGACGATCTGGTAATCGCCGATGCGCGAAAGCTGGACCACGCGCTCGCCATCCTGCGTCGGCTCCTGCGTGTAGATGTTCGGCAGCGTGCGCGCCGGCTTCGGAATCGGCGCGAAGTGCTTCGCGACCAGCTGCAGGGCGCGCGCTTCGTCGAAGCGGCCGGCGATCATCAGCACCGCGTTGTCCGGCTGGTACCACGTGCGGTAGAACGCCTGCAGCTTGTCGATCGGCACTCTCTCGATGTCGGTGCGCTCGCCGATCACGGGATTGCCGTAGTTGTGCCAGGCGTATGCCGCCTGCTGCATGCGCTGGAAGAGGATCGAGCCCGGATTGTTCTCGCCCATCTCGAACTCGTTCCTCACCACCGTCATCTCGCTGTCGAGGTCCTCGCGCGAGACGCGCGAGTTCACCATGCGGTCGGCCTCCATGGCGAGCGCCCAGTCGAGGTTCTCCGGCGTGGCCGAAACCGTCTCGAAGTAGTTCGTGCGGTCGTTCGACGTCGTGCCGTTCCAGCGCGCGCCGCGGCGCGTGAGCTCGCCCTTGATGTCGGAAAAATTCTTCGAGCCCTTGAACAGCATGTGCTCGAGGAGGTGCGCCATGCCTTTCTCGCCGTAGCCCTCGTGCCGCGAGCCGACCAGGTACACGATGTGCACGGTGACCGTGTCCGCGCCCGGGTCCGGCAGCGTGAGGACGCGCAGGCCGTTATCCAGGCGGTATTCGGTGACACCCTCGATGGACACGACGCGCTGCTGGGCCAGCGCGGCGAGCGCAAAGAAAAGCAGGAAGGCACCTGCGATGAGCCGGTTCATAGGAGCCAGTGGAAAAGATGGAGTGAGGCGAGGCCGGCCAGAATCGTAACGAAGGTGAGGCGCCAGCGCCACGCCACTGCGATTGCGACAACGCCGGCGGCGAGTTGTTCCATGCCGGGTGCGAACACGAGCTCCGGCGCCCAGATCGCCGTCAGGACCGCGGCCGGCACGTAGCGCAAGGCGCGGCGCACGAGCGCGGGCGTCTCGATGCCGGGCGGCAGGAGGAGGAACGAGGCGCGCAGCCCGTACGTGACGAGCGCCATGCCCAGCAAGGTCAGCCAGAGCGTCACCGTTCGAGCTTCTCGGCCAGCATGCCCGCCGCGATGCCGGCGAGCGCGGCGGCGGCGATGGAAAGCTTGAGCGGCAGCGCGTGCGCGGCGATCACCGTCAGCGCGGCGACCACCGCCGCCGCCACCATCGCGCGGTCGCGCAGCATCGGGATGCTCATGGCGATGAAGGCGAGCGGCGCGGCGAATTCCAGCCGCCACGAGGCCGGCACCCCGGCGCCGATCAGGATCCCCGCCGCCACCGCGATTTGCCACGCCGCCCAGACCGCCACGCCCGCGCCGAGGAAGAACTCGCGCGGCGCCGGATGGTTGGCCGCGCGCATGAGCGTGAGGCCGTACACGTTGTCGGCGATCAGATAGCCGAAGAGCAGCCGCCAGCGCAGCGGCTCGTGCTGGAAATGCATGCGCAGCGACGCGCTGTACATCATGAAGCGCAGGTTGATGAAGATCGTCGTCAGGATGACGAGGAGGGCCGGCGTGCCCGAGGAGAGAAGCTGCGCCGAGGCCACCATCGAGGCGCCGGCGAAGACGAGGAGCGACATCAGCATCGCGGCGAGCGGCGGGATGCCGCTCGCCACCATCGCCACGCCGGCGATCACGCCGAAGGCGACGACGCCGAGGAGCACGGGCAGCGCGGCCCGCGCTCCGGCCCTGAATTCGGCGTTAGCTACGATGCTCGCGCACGCAGGCGCGCAGCTCGTCGCCCGTCTTGCCCTTGCACGCCTCGCGGATGCGCGCGCGCTCGGCCGCGCGCTGCTGCAGGCCCGTCTCGCACTTCGCCGGATCCTTCGCCTGCGCGCACATCTGCTTCTGCATGCAGGCGCGCGCCTCGTCGCCGGACTTGTCCTCGCAGGCCTCGCGCGCCTTGTCGTGCACGTCCTTCAGGCGCGCCAGGCGCTCCTCGCAGGCCTTCGGATCCGCTGCCTGGGCGCACATCTGCTTGCTCATGCACGCGGAGCGCTCCGCGCCGCGCGTACCCTGGCACGCCTTCTCCGCCTGCTCGTGCGCCGCCTTCATCTTGCTGCGCCGCTCCTCGCAGGCCGCCGGGTCCTTCGTCTGCGAGCAATCGAAACGCTGCACCTGCGCCATCGCGGCCGTGCTGGCGCCGAGGAACAGCAGGGCGAGGATCAGTTTCATCGGGCTCTCCTTGGGTCGGCTGACTCTGCGCTCAACGTTCGACGGGCAGCGCCCGCCGACCAGGAGATGTAACCAGATGTTCTAACCCAGCTGTTTCAGCATCGTGCCGGCGTCCGAGACCTCGAACTTGCCGGGGCCTTCGATGTTCACCTGCTTCACCACGCCGTTGTCGACCAGCATCGAGAAGCGGTTCATGCGCGTGCCCATGCCGCGCGCGTTGAGGTCGAGCTCGAGGCCGAGCGCCTTCGCCCATTGCGCGCTGCCGTCGGCGAGGAAGCGGATCTTGCCGAGGCCTTTCTGGTCGCGGCCCCACGCCGCCATGACGAACGCGTCGTTGGTCGCCACGCACCAGATTTCGTTCACGCCCTTCTTCTTCAGCTGGTCGAGATTCTGCAGGTAGCCCGGCACGTGCTTCGCCGAGCAGGTGGGCGTGTAGGCGCCCGGCAGGCCGAAGATGGCGATTTTCTTGCCCTTCGCGGCTTCCGCCACGTTCACTTCCTTCGGCGGCATCGCGCACTGCGTGTTGGAATCGAACTCCGTGCTTTCCATGAGCTTGCCGTCGGGCAGCTTGTCGCCGACTTTGATGGCCATAGGGGGTCTCCTGTTTGCTCGTCCGGGGAAGGGGCGGATGATACCGTCACTGCCATGAAATTACCCACGCAACGCAGTGAACCCGTGCTCGAAGGAGAACTGCTGGGGCCCGAGCGCCCGGGCGAGCGCGAAACGCGCGAGCGGCTCCAGTTCCTCGCGTGGCTGCTCGACAGCTCGATCCCGATCCCGGGCACGCGCCTCACCATCGGGCTCGACGCCATCGTCGGCCTGATTCCTTTCATCGGCGACCTGATCGGCGTGCTCGCCTCGAGCATCATCCTCGCCGAGGCGAACCGGCTCGGCGTGAGCCGGTCGATCATGACCCGCATGGCGTTCAACGTCGCGGTCGAGGGCGTCGTCGGCATCGTGCCTCTCATCGGCGACATCTTCGACGCCGGCTGGAAGGCGAACCAGAAGAACGTGCGTCTGCTCACCGACTGGATGGACCACCCGCACAAGGCGGAGCGGGGCGGACGGCGCTTCGTCGTCCTGCTGGCCGCGGGGCTGGTGGCGCTCGTTGCCGCCTGCTCCCTGGGCACATGGTGGCTGGTGAAGGCAATATTCGGAACATGAGCGTCGCATGAGCCGCTGGCTGCGTCCGCTTGCCCTCGCCGTCGCGCTGGCCGCGCTCGCCCTGCTCGCCATTTCCGGCCCGAGCGTGCGCTTCGATCTGTGGTCCTACCGCGGCGGGCTCGACGCCTTTCGCTGGGGCGCCTACGCCGGCATCGCGGCGATGGTGATTGCCGTGCTCGCGCTGGCGATCCCGTCCTCGCGCCAGCGCGGCGTGCTGATGCCGGTCGTCGCGTTCGTCATCGGCGCGGCGGCGTTCGGCGTGCCGTACCAGTTCCAGCAGACCGCGCGCTCGGTGCCGCCGATCAACGACGTCACCACCGATCCGTCGAACCCGCCGAAATACATGACCGTCTCGCGACCGTATCCCGGCGAGGCATTCGCGCGCCAGCAGGCGCTGGCCTATCCGGATATCAAGCCGGTGCTGCTGGCGATGCCGCCGCGCGCAGCATTCGAGCGCGCCGTGCAGGCGGCCGAGTCGATGGGCTGGGAAGTGGTGGGGCGCGACGCCGCTGCCGGTACGCTGGAGGCGGTCGACAGCACGAAATGGTTCGGCTTCAAGGACGACATCGCGGTGCGCGTATCGGCCGTGGACGGCGGCGGCCCGAATCTCAGCCGGGTGGACGTGCGCTCCAAATCGCGTGTCGGACGCAACGACATCGGCACTAATGCGCGGCGCATACGGGCCTACGTGGAGCGGCTGCGATAAAAACGGCGTAACCTTGCGCCCGTGAGAACACCCGAAAAGGGGATGCCGTGAAAAAATTTGCTCTCATTGCCGTGCTCACCCTCGCCGCGCCGGCCTGGTCGCAAGACGCCAAACCGGCTGCCGAGCCCGCCAAGCCGGCCGCTGTCGAAGCGCCGAAAGCCGAGGCCCCCAAGGTGCAGGCCGACGCGGCCAAGCCCAAGGCGCCGAGGAAAATCCCGGTTCATCCCTCCAAGCGGCAGGAAGACGCGCGCCACTGCCTCGACCTGGGCAGCAACACCGAAATCATCAAGTGCGCAGAAGCGTATCTTTAGACGGCGGTAGCGGCGGGAAGCGCTCGTCCAAGCCGGGCATCCTGCCCGCCGCGCCGAGGTCCATCGGCACGTAGACGTCCGCCGCACCGCGGCGCACGAGGAGCCCCAGGCTCCCGCCCGGCTGCTCCGCCACGCTGCGGGTGAAGTCCTCGATGGTGCGCAGGCGCTTGTGGTTCACCCCGTAGACGACGTCGCCGACGCGCAGGCCCGAGCGCTCGGCCAGCGTGCCGGCCTTCACCACGCTCAATCCGTAGGCGAGCCCCATTGCCCGCAGCGTCGCCTCGGGCACCTCGCGCAGGCTCAGACCCAGCGCCGCCGGGCTCTCGATCGTCACCTGCCGCAGCTGCGGCGGGGAGGCGTCGCACGCCGCGAGGAGGGAGAGAAGGGCCGCGAGGCACCAGCGTTTCATCGTCCCCCGAGCAGCAAAAGACGATCCTGCATCGGGAGTGTGCTTTGCTCCTGCGGCGGTATCCACCTGAAGGAGATCCGAATGGCAACCGTAGTCAATCCCTATCACGAGCGGCGTACGGGCGAGCGGCGGCGCATCGCGTACCCGGGCCTCTTCGCCGCCGACGGCATGAAGGTGTCGTGGGGCGGCATCCTTGGCGGCGTTCTCGTCGCCGTCGGCGTGCTGATCCTCTTAATGGCGCTCGGCGTCGCCGTGGGTATCAGCGCCGTCGACCCGGCCAGCACCGACGCCTCGAAGGTCGGCACCGGCGCGGGCATCTGGGCCGGCGTATCGCTCCTCCTCGCGCTCTTCCTCGGCGGCTTCGTCTCGACGCGGATCGGCGCGACGTACGACGCGCAGACGTCGTTCTTCGCCGGGTTCCTGGTCTGGGTGGTGAGCGTGGTGCTGGTTGCCTATATGGCCGCGAGCGGCGCCTCGACTCTCACCGGCAGCGCGTTCAGCTTCTTCGCTTCGGCGCCGCCGCAGGCAAAGGAGCAGGCATCGGCGACCATCCAGGAAAAAGCGAAGGAGCTGCAGCAGAAGGCGCCGGAGCTGCAGCAGAAGGTGCAGGAAGCGAAGCCGCAGGCGACCAAGGCCGCATGGCTCACCGTCGGCAGCCTGATCCTCTCGCTGCTCGCCGCGCTGATCGGCTCAGCCGTCGGGCGGCGCCGCCACCCGGTTCAACCCACCTCGAGGGGAACGTAAAGGGACAGCTCGCCGCGACGCACGAAAAGGGCGACCATGTCGCCCTTTTTTTGCGCCGCGATCAGCTGGTCGAATTCCTGCCGGTTGGCGAAGCGCTTCTGGTTCACGCCGACGATCACGTCGCCGGGCAGGATGTTGCTGCCGGGACCGGGGCGCGACGCGACTTCGAGGACGAGCAGGCCGTAGTCGACGCCGAGCGCCTTCGTCTCGGCGCTGGTGAGCTCGC
Source organism: Burkholderiales bacterium (assembly GCA_035554335.1). Taxonomy (GTDB): domain Bacteria; phylum Pseudomonadota; class Gammaproteobacteria; order Burkholderiales; family SG8-39; genus SCGC-AG-212-J23. Next base: position 2,355 of record DATMIG010000464.1, on the reverse strand, counting down.
GTACCGCGACGCCGAGGCGAGCCTGGTCTTCCTTCGCCGGCGCCTTGCCGGGCGCGGCCGTCGCCGCCTCCACCGGCACCTCGCCGACGCGCAGCTGGAGCAGGCGGCGCTTGCCCTCGCGCCAGACCGCCATGTGCGCAAGGCTGCCAGGCTTGGTGGCGGCGACGAGCCGCGGCAGCTCGTTCGGGTCGTCGATCTTCTCGCCGTTCCATTCCAGCACCACGTCGCCCGCGCGCGCCCCGGCCTGGTCGGCCGGCGCGCCGGCCTCGATGTTGGTGATGATCGCGCCGGTCGTGTCGTCCATGCCGAACGAGCGGGCGAGCTCCTTCGTCACCGGCTGCATGGCGATGCCGATGCGCCCGCGCGTCACCTTGCCTTCGCTCATGAGCTGCTTCGAGACGTCGAGCGCCACCTCGATCGGGATGGCGAACGACACGCCCATGTAGCCGCCGGTGCCGCTGTAGATGAGCGAATTCACGCCGATCACCTCGCCATCGAGATTGAGAAGCGGCCCGCCCGAATTGCCCGGGTTGACCGCGACGTCGGTCTGGATGAAGGGCACGTACATCTCGTCGGGTAGCGAGCGGCCCTTCGCGCTGACGATTCCGGCGGTGATGGTGTTGGCGAAGCCGAACGGCGAGCCGATGGCCGCCACCCAGTCGCCCGGCTCGAGCTTCTTCGAGTCGCCGAGCTTCGCGGTGGGCAGTCCGTGCGCGTCGACCTTGAGGAGCGCGACGTCGCTGCGCTTGTCGAGGCCCACCACCTTCGCCTTGAACTCGCGCTTGGAGTCGGCGAGCCGGACGTTCACGTCGTCGAACTCGGCGACGACGTGGGCGTTGGTGAGGATGTAGCCGTCCTCGCTGATGATGAACCCCGAGCCCAGCCCCTGGCGCGGCGGGCTGCGGTCGGGCGTGTCCGGCATGAAGCGGCGGAAGAATTCGGCGTTCGGATCGGCCGCGGTGCCGCCGGCGGCCGCGGCGGTCTGCGCCCGTCGGGTGGAGATGACGTTCACGACCGACGGTCCGGCGCTCTTCATGAGCCCCTTGAAGTCGGGCAGCTCGCGCCCTTCGGCGTCGAAGCCGACGAGGAGGAGCAGCAGCACGAAGGCGAAGATGACGCCCTCGACTGCGCGCTCGATTCTTATGGCCGGCACGGGTTCCTCGCGATCACACGGTTCACGCGCTCGCGGACCGGCTCGTTCTCGGCCCAGGTCTGAAGGAGCGCGTCGATGACGTCGTGGCGCGGCGAACGGGCCACTACGCGGTCGTTCAACTGCAGGGTGACGCCGCTGCCCGGCACATAAGCGATCGTCACCCGGTCGCCGACGGCGAGCTCGCGCCAGGCGAGCCGCACCGAGGTGAAGCTCGGCAGGTCGAGGTGCGCTTCCAGCGTATCGCGCCATTTCACGGGCAGGTCCTTCGGCAGGAAGGTGCGCGAGAGGACCTGCACGTGCAGCGCCTTCGGCTGCCGGGGATCCTGCAGGGCGGCCGCCGGCGCTTCCTTCGACGGCACGTACAGCGCGGCGGTGTAGTGGTGGATCCAGAGCGTGTCGCGGGTGGCGCAGCTCGCCGCCGGCAGCGATTGATTGCCGACGCGCAGGGCGCCCGGCACCTGGATCGCCGTCGCCGACATGAGCGTTAGGCCGAGCACGAGCGCGCCCGCTGCGAGAACCCACTTCACGGCGAGTACGCTGCAATATGCGCGCCGGGCATTTTTCCACTCGGCATGAATTGTGCAGCGCTGCAGCGCGTGAAAGCCGCCGCTATGGTGATCGTGCCCCTGGCGCTTGCCGCGTGCGCGAGCTCGTCGCCGCCGCCGGACAGTGACCTCGCGGCCGCGCGCACCGCGATCCTGCAGGCCGAGCCCGTGGCATATCGCTATGCCCCCGCCGAGCTGCGCGTGGCGCAGGACAAGCTCTCACGCGCGGAGCAGGCGATGGCGCGCGACGACTGGCGCGAGGCGCGCCGCCTCGCGGAAGAGGCCGAGGTCGACGCCCGCTACGCCGGCGCGCTCGCCGAGAACGAGCGGGCGCATCAGGCCGAATGAGACGGATCGTCATCTCCGCGATGCTCCTGCTGTCGGCGTGCGCGTCTTCGCCGCCCGAGAGCGACGACAAGGCGAGCGCCGCGGTGCGCGCCGCACAGTCCGATGCCAATGTCGGCCAGTACGCGCCGGCTGAGCTCGACCTCGCCACGCAGGCGCTGCGCGAGGGACGTGGCTACATCGCCCTCCAGCGCGCGCGCATCGCGCGCGAGCTCGTCGCCGCCGCCGGACAGTGACCTCGCGGCCGCGCGCACCGCGATCCTGCAGGCCGAGCCCGTGGCATATCGCTATGCCCCCGCCGAGCTGCGCGTG
>DATMIG010000463.1:0-1602 GCA_035554335.1 Burkholderiales bacterium | reverse complement strand
AGGACCTGAATCGCCTGTCACGCGCCTGGACACGCCCGGAAACCATCGTCGTGCACGAAAGCTGGTGGACCGCGACCGCGCGCCGCGCCGACATCGTCCTGCCGGCCAACACCACGCTCGAGCGCAACGACATCGGCGGTTCTTCTCGCGACAACTACGTGTTCGCCATGCAGCGCGCCATCCCATCCTTAGGCGAGAGCCGCAGCGACTTCGACATATTTTCAGAGCTGGCGGAACGCGGCGGCTACGCCGAGCGCTATACCGCACGCCGCGGCGAAGCGCAGTGGCTGCGCGAGATCTGGCGCACCATGGCCGCCGGCTGGGCAAAGAAGGACGTCCCCTTACCGACGTTCGAAGGCTTCTGGGAAAAAGGCTGGATCCAGCTACCGCCGCCGCAGCGCGAGTACGTGCTCCTCGAGGAATTCCGCGCCGATCCCAGCGCGCACCCGCTGAAGACGCCGTCCGGAAGGATCGAGCTCTGGTCCGACGCCATCGCCGGCTTCGGCTACGACGATTGCCCGCCGCATCCCGCTTGGCTGCCGCCCTCGGAGTGGCTGGGCAACGAGGCTGCGCGCCGCTATCCGCTTCACCTCATTACCGTCCAGCCTGCCGACCGGCTGCACAGCCAGATGGACCCCGGGCCGCTTGCGCAGGCGAGAAAGGTGGCCGGCCGCGAGCGGCTGCGCATGAACCCGCGCGATGCCGGCGCGCGCGGCCTCGCCGACGGCGATGTCGCGCGCATCCGCAACGACCGCGGTGCGTGCCTCGCCGGCGTCGCACTGGATGCGGGCCTCATGCCAGGCGTCGCCGTCATTGCCACCGGTGCCTGGTTCGATCCCGCCGCCGACGGCTTGGAGCGCTCGGGCAATCCCAACGTCCTGGCGATGGATGTCGGCACGTCGCGCCTGGCGCAGGGGCCGAGCGCTTTGTCGCTGCTCGTCGAGGTCGACAAGTGGACCGCGGATGCGCCAGCCGTTGGGGTGTACGATCCGCCGGCGCTCCTCCGTCAGCCCGCCGCGGAGAGCGGCGAGTAAAGCTCCGGCCGCCGATCGCGCCACCAGGGCAGGCTGGTCTGCGCGGTAGCGACGTTGTCGAGGTCGACGGTTGCCACGAGAAGCTCAGGCGTGTCGGAGGATGCGAGCGCCACGATGTCGGCGCCGACCGGGTCGACGATCATGCTGCGGCCGATGTGGTTGCGGCCCTGCTCCAGCCCGCAGCGGTTCACCGCCACGACGTACACACCGTTCTCATACGCGCGCGCCTGCAGCGGCAGCTCCCACGTGTTGCCGCGGAGCTTGGTCTCGCCGTAGGTGGCGGCGCAGATGGGCATGAAGAGGATCTCCGCACCTTTGAGCGCGAGAAGGCGCGAGCCTTCGGGGTATTTGCGGTCGTAGCAGATCTGGATGCCGATCTTCGTGCCGCAGAGATCGAACACCGGGAACTCGGTGCCCGGAGAGAAGTAGAACTTCTCGTAGCTTCCCGTGCCGCCGGGAAGGTTCGAGGGCAGGATCGCGGGAATGTGGGTCTTGCGGTAGATGCCGAGGCGCTTGCCGGTCTTGTCCGTGACGAGGCAGGAGTTGTGGTAATGGCGGCCGTTCTTTT
>DATMIG010000462.1:0-3289 GCA_035554335.1 Burkholderiales bacterium | reverse complement strand
AGCGGGACGTTTACCGAGATGAAGATCGTCGAACGCGTCGAGGCCGGCAGCGGCCGCGTCGACCAGCCGGCGCGGCTGACGGGCAAGCTGGTCCTCGCCAACGTGTCGAAGGACCAGAGCGTCAATCTGCTCGGCGGCAAGCTTCTCTATATCGACGCGCAGGGACGGCCGATCCAGCTGGAGGACAAACGCGCCGACCCGACGCTAAAAATGTCTTCGTCCTCCGGGAGCCAGGAACGGCTCGACCCCGGACAGGAGTCGAGCCAGTCCGTGGAAGCCGACTTCCCGGCGGAGGCGCTCAAGGCAAAGCGGCTAAAGGAGATCCGTCTCGAGCTGCTGTACACGCCCTCGGCGTACAAGCAAGAAACGATGAACTTCGGCGTTGCGATCGGCGGCCAGTGAGCCCGCGCAGCGCTCTAGTCGCGTAGCTCGGCGCGGTCCCTGAAGTGGTCGAGCGCCTCGGGGTTGGCGAGCGCTTCGAGGTTCTTCACCGCGCGTCCATGAACCACGTCGCGCACGGCGAGCTCGACGATCTTCCCGCTTCGCGTGCGCGGGATGTCCATCACCTGCAGCACCTTCTGCGGCACGTGGCGCGGCGTGGTGTTGTCGCGGATGCGCCGCCGGATCGCGGCGACAAGCGCATCGTCGAGCTTCATGCCGTCGCGCAGCTTCACGAAAAGCACCACCCGCACGTCGCCCTCCCAGTCCTGGCCGATGACGAGCGACTCCACCACCTGTTCGATCTGCTCGACCTGCCGGTAGATCTCGGCGGTGCCGATGCGCACACCGCCGGGATTGAGGACGGCATCGGAGCGGCCGTAGATGATGATGCCGCCGTGCGCGGTGATTTCGCACCAGTCGCCGTGGCGCCAGACGTCGGGGAAGCGCTCGAAATAGGCGGCGCGGTACTTCGCGCCATCGGGATCGTTCCAGAAGCCGATGGGCATGGACGGGAAAGGCTTGGTGCACACCAGCTCGCCTTTCTCCCCTCGCGTGGGATTGCCCTGCTCGTCGAAGACGTCGACCGCCATGCCGAGGCCCTTGGCCTGGATCTCGCCGCGCCAGACCGGTGCGGCCGGATTGCCGAGCACGAAGCACGACACGATGTCCGTGCCGCCCGAGATGGACGAGAGGCAGACGTCGCGCTTCACGTTGTCGTAAATGTAGTCGAAGCCCTCGGGCAGCAGCGGCGATCCTGTGGAGAGCACGGCACGCAGCTTGTCCAGCTTGTGCGTTTCCATCGGTTTCAAACCGGTTTTGCCGAGCGCATCGATGAACTTGGCCGAGGTCCCGAAATGGGTCATGCCCTCGGCGTCGGCAAAATCGAACAGCAGGCGGCCCCGGTTCACGAAGGGCGAGCCGTCATAGAGCAACAGCGTCGCGCCGGACGCCAGGCCGCTCACCAGCCAGTTCCACATCATCCAGCCGAGCGTCGTGAAGTAGAACAGGCGATCGCCCTGCCTCACGTCGCTGTGCAGGCGGTGCTCCTTGAGATGCTGGAGCAGCGTGCCGCCGACGCCGTGCACGATGCACTTCGGCACGCCCGTGGTGCCGGATGAGTAGAGGATGTAGAGCGGATCGTTGAAGCCGACGCGCCGGAACTGGAGCGGCGCCGGATCGAACGGGTCGAGGAACTCGAAGAGCGACGTGCCGGTGGTGGCCGTCTCGCCGAGGTAGTCGATGACCACGCACTCCTCGACGCTCGGCAGCTTGTCGAGGATCGCCGCGGTCTTCTGCTGGCAATCGAATTCCTTGCCGCCGTAGAGGTAGCCGTCGGCGGCGAAGAGCACCTTGGGCTCGATCTGGCCGAAGCGGTCGAGCACGCCCTGCACGCCGAAATCCGGCGAGCAGCTCGACCAAACCGCGCCCAGGCTAGCCGTGGCGAGCATCGCGGCAGTCGATTCCGGCAGGTTCGGCAGATACCCGGCGACACGGTCGCCCTTGCCGACGCCCATGTCGGCGAGCGCCTGCGCCATGCGCGACACCAGGTCGCGCAGCTGCTGATGGCTGACGCGGCGCTTCACCCGGTCCTCGCCCCAGAACACCATCGCGTCGCCGGCCGCGCCGGGGCGAAGCAGGTTCTCGGCGAAGTTGAGGCGGCCCTGCGGGAACCACTTCGCGCCCGGCATGCGGTGCGGGTCGATGAGCGTCTCGCCGCCCTTCTCGCCGATGACGCCGCAGAAGTCCCACAGCATGTTCCAGAACTCGATGCCACGCTCGACCGACCACTTATGCAGATCGGCATAGGTCGATTTGCCGGCCGCGCGCATGAAGCGCGCCATGCCGGTCTGCGCGGCGTGCTCGGGACTCGGCGCCCAGAGAGGTTCGCTCATTGCAGCCTCGCCCTGATGTGTTCCGGGATTCGGGTCGCCTTCTGGCGCTTCATGTCGATGAAGACGACCATGGCCGCGCCGTCGGCGTACAGCTCGCCGTCGATCCGCATCTCGTAGTGCGTCCCGACGCTCGAGCCGCCGGGCGGATCGGTGTAGACCTTGATCTCGACCGTGCCGGGATACGTCATCGCGCGCTTGAAGTTGCACGAGGCATTGGCGACGACGATGCCGGTCGACTTCCAGGCCTCTTGTTCCGGCACCAGCGCGTCGAACCAGCTGATGCGGGCCTGTTCCATGAAGCGAAAGTACACCGTGTTGTTGACGTGCCCCATCGCGTCCATGTCGCCCCAGCGAATGGGGATGCGCTCCGTGTGCACGAGCTTGCGGGAAGAACTCATCGGGGGCGCCGATTATAATTTGCCGCATGCCGCGCGAATCGATGCAGTACGACATCGTCATCGTCGGCGCGGGCCCGGCCGGCCTCGCGGCCGCCATCCGGGCGAAGCAGATCGCCCCCGACGTATCGGTGTGCGTCCTGGAGAAAGGCTCCGAGGTCGGCGCGCACATCCTTTCCGGCGCGGTGATGGATCCGCGCGCCATGGGCGAGCTCTTCGCCGACTGGAAAGCCAAAGGCGCGCCGCTCAACACGCCGGTCACGAAGGACCGCTTCCTCTTTCTCGGCGAGAAGGGGCACCTCGAGACGCCGGCTTTCCTCCTGCCCGCGTGCTTCCAGAACCACGGCAATTACGTGGTGAGCCTCGGCAACGTGGCGCGCTGGCTCGGCAAGGAGGCCGAGGCGCTCGGCGTGGAGATCTTTGCCGGCTTCGCCGCCAACGAAGTCCTCTACGAGGGCGACAAGGTGAAGGGCGTCGCCACCGGAGACATGGGCATCAGCAAGAAAGGCGAAAAAAACGATGCCTACCAGCCCGGCGTGGAGTTGCACGGCAGCTATACCC
>DATMIG010000461.1:0-3503 GCA_035554335.1 Burkholderiales bacterium | reverse complement strand
CGGCAAGTCGAACTTCGAGATCGGCGCGATCCTCAAGATCAGCCCGCTCACCGTGAAGAACCACGTGCAGAAGATCCTGCGCAAGCTGAACGTGGTGAACCGCACCCAGGCGATCGGCAAGGCGCTCGAGCTGAGAATCCTGAATCCGTAATAAATAGGGACAGACCCCAATTATTTTTTAATTAGGGTCCGTCCCTATTTTCCGAATCGATAAATTCTTCACGAAAAAATCGGGGCCTGCGGGCCCCGATTTCGTTTCCGCGTCACTGACGGAGCGACACGCCGAAAGGCGCGGCGACGCGACTAGTCCGTACGGTGCATTGGCGCTCGGCGGCGACGAGTCAGGGTCGTAACAGACCGTCCCTAGGATGCCGAGACGCCCGCAATGATGATCCTCCGCCGCCTCGTGATCGCTTGTGCCGCGGCCGGCTGCGCTACTGCCGCAGCCGCCGATGATCGTACTGCGCTCTATTCGTTCAACGACCTCTATCGCCTGACCGTGAGCGGCGCGGTGCCCGAGCTGCCGCGCACGGAGCTGCGCGAGGTGCGCGTGGCGCAGGCCGAGCCGGTCGCGGCGCCGACCGAATTCACCTTCACCATCACGCCGGTGCCCGGCCCCGGGCGCTGGCCGCTGGTCCTCGCCGGGCTCGCCGCCGCGGCGTGGGTGGCACACCGCCGCCTCACGCGCCCGCTATGAGACTCGCGCTCGCCCTCGGCCTTCCGCTCCTCCTCCTCGCGTGCGAGCCGGCGAACACGCACGCGCTCGCGCGCGTGAACGGCGTCGAGATCTCCGCGCGCCAGCTGCCCAACCCGCAGGCGCTGGAGAAGATCATCGACCGCGAGCTCCTCGTGCAGAAGGCGCTCGAGGCCAAGCTCGACAAGGATCCCGCGGTCGTGGAGCACATCGACAACGCGCGGCGCCAGGTGCTCGCGCAGGCCTACGTGGAGCGCGTCTCGGGCGGGTACGCCAAGCCGAGCCGCGACGAGGTGCGCGCGTTCTACAACGACAACCCGGCGCTCTTCGCCGAGCGGCGCATCTACCGCATCCGCGAGCTGACGGTGGCCGAGCCGGCCGAGATCGCCGAGGGCGACCTGGAGCAGATGGTGGCGGCGCTGCGCTCGCGCGGCGCGCGCTTCAGCCTCACCACGCAGACGCAGCCCGCCGAGGAGCTGCCGCTCGCGTACCTGCCGAAGCTCGCGCGCATGAAGCCGGGCGAGGTGGCGGTATTCGGCCGCACCGCGATCCAGCTGATCCATGCCGAGGACGCGCCGCTCGCGCCGGAGCAGGCGTACGCGCTGATCGAGCAGTTCCTCGCCGGCAAGAAGCGCATGGAGCTCGCCGCGGCCGAGGTGAAGAAGCTGCGCGAGGGCGCGCGCATCGAATACGTAGCGCAGGTGAAGAGGTAATTCCAGAACCAGTCCAGTGACGAGGTGACGATGATCCGCATATTGATGGCAATCCTGTTGAGCGCTCTGGCGGTACCCAGCCTTGCGCAAAGTACCGACAAGCTTGGGGCCGGCGACACGGTGCATATCACCGTGTTCCAGCAGCCCGACATGACGACCGATGCGCGCGTCACGGAGCACGGCAGCGTGCAGGTGCCGCTCGCCGGCAGCGTGAAGGTCGACGGCATGACGCCCAGCGAGGCGGCCGACGCGATCGCCGAGGCGCTGAAGAAGGGCGAGTTCCTCAAGAACCCGAAGGTGACGGTCGCGCTCACCACGCTGCGCAGCCGCCAGGTCTCGGTGCTCGGCCAGGTGGTGCGTCCCGGCCTCTATCCGCTCGAGACCGCCGACATGAAGGTGCCGCAGGTGATCGCGGCGGCCGGCGGCATCGCGCCCGGCGGCAGCGAGACGGTGACCATCATCCGCTCCGGCAAGCCGATGCCGGTGAATTCCCTTTCCAAGGACTTCGAGCTGCAGGGCGGCGACACGGTGTACGTCGAGCGCGCGCCGCAGTTCTACATCTACGGCGAGGTGGTGCGCGCCGGCAGCTACGCGGTGACCGACGGCATGAACGTGATGCAGGCGATCGCCCTCGGCGGCGGCATCACGCCGCGCGGCAGCGAGCGGCGCATCAAGCTGCGCCGCACGGGCGCGGACGGCCAGGTGAAGGAGTACGACGCCAAGCCGACCGAGCGCGTGCAGGCGAACGACGTGATCTACGTGCGCGAATCGATTTTCTAAGGAAAGGGAGAACCCCCCATGGATCTGAACCAATATTTGCTCGCGCTGAAGGCGCGCAAGAAAGCCTTCGTGACGGTGCTCGCCGTGACGGTGTTCACGGCGGTCATCGTGGCGCTCGCGCTGCCCAAGCGCTATGACGCGACGGCCACCGTGCTGATCGACGCGCGCGAGGAGCAGACGATGGCGCCGCGCGGCATGTCGCCGCGCGAGCGCGCCGGCTACATCTTCACGCAGATGGACCTCATCCAGAGCGGCAAGGTGGCGAGCCGCGTGGTGCGCGACCTGAAGCTCGCCAGCCAGCCCGGCGTGCGCGAGGACTGGGAGCGCGACACGGGCGGCGTCGGCACGGTCGAGGAATGGGTCGCCGCCAACCTGCTCGAGAAGCTGAAGGTCGACTCCGGCGCGAGCAACATCATCACCATCAAGTACTCCTCGAACGACCCGAAGAAGTCGGCCGCCGTCGCCAACGCGTTCGCCAAGGCGTACCTCGCGGTCGCGCTCGAGCTGCGCACCGAGCCCTCGAAGGAGGCCGGCCAGTGGTTCGACGAGCAGCTGAAGGGCCTGCGCGCCGACCTCACCAGCGCGCAGCAGAAGCTCAACGCCTACCAGAAGGCGAAGGGCGTGGTCGGCCCGGAAGAGCGCATGGACGTCGAGTTCACGCGCCTGTCCGAGATCTCGGCCGAGCTCAACCGCCAGCGCACCGCGTCGATGGACGCGCAGACCCGCTACAAGCAGGCGCAGGACATGATCGCCGGCGGCACGTCGCTCGAGGCCTTCCCCGAGGTGCTCGGCAACGGCTACATCATCACCATCAAGCAGGCGCTGCAGGCCGCCGAGCAGCGGCTGCAGGAGCAGTCCGAGGTGCTCGGCCAGAACCACCCGACGTACCAGCGCACCGCGGCTGAAGTGCAGAGCCTGAAGGAGCGCCTGAAGGCGGAGTCGAACAAGGTCGTCGCCGGCCTCGGCAACGCCGTGCAGCAGAGCCAGAAGCGCGTGAAGGAGCTCGAGACCGCGATGGCGCAGCAGCAGGACCACATCATGCAGATGCGCCAGGCGCGCGTCGACATGGCGGTGCTCAGCCGCGACCTCGAGAACGCGCAGCGCGCCTACGACGGCGCCCTGCAGCGCGCCATCGCGGTCAAGGTCGACAGCCGCGTGCGGCAGACCAACCTCGCGATGCTGACCCCCGCGCTCGAGCCGGTGAAGGCCGCGTTCCCGAAGGTGGGCCTGATCTCGGCGCTGTCCATCGTCATCGGCCTGATGCTCGCCGCCGGCGTGGTCTACATGCTCGAGTACATGGACCGCCGCGTGCGCTC
>DATMIG010000460.1:0-4764 GCA_035554335.1 Burkholderiales bacterium | reverse complement strand
GGTGGTGCACCGGCTCGCCGAACACGCGCACCGAGCCGTTGCGCGGGCGCAGGAAGCCGATCACGGTGTTCATGCACGTCGTCTTGCCGGCGCCGTTGCGGCCCAGCAGCGCGAGCACGCGGCCTTCGCCGAGCTGGAGAGAGACACCATGCAGGACATGGCTCTCGCCGTAAAGCGCGTCGATGCCGTCGAGAGCGAGGGCTGGGGCGGTTCCGTCAGTGGCCAAGGTAGACCTCGCGCGTCTTCGGGTCGGCGACCACTTCCTGCCTCGTCCCCTCGACGATCACGCGTCCGTAGTGCAGGACGGTGATGCGGTCGGCGAGATCGAGCGCGGTGTCCATGTCGTGCTCGATCATGATCACCGTGGTCTCGCGCGGAATGCCGGCCACCAGCGCCCTCACCTGCCCGCGCTCCTCGCGCGAGAGCCCGGCCAGGGGTTCGTCCAGTAACAAAACCCGCGGCCGCTGCGCCAGCGCCATGGCGATCTCGACGCGCCGCTTCTCGCCGTAGGCGACTTCGGCGATCGGCCGTTTTGCCGCGCCCTCGAGGCCGACGCGCGCGAGGACGCTGCGGGCTTCGTCGAAGAAACTCTGCGGCACGCGGCCGAAGACGTTCCATCGCGTCTTCGACAGTCCCATGAGCGACAGCGCCACGTTGTGCTCGAGCGTGTCTTTCGGGAAGAGCGTGATGATCTGGTAGGTGCGGGCGAGGCCGCGGTGCACGCGCCGGTAGGTCGCGAGGCGGCCGACCTCCTCGCCGAAGAGCTGGATGGTGCCCGCGTCGCGCGCGAGGTCGCCGGTGAGGAGATTGAAGAAGGTGGTCTTGCCGGCGCCGTTCGGGCCGATGATCAGGCGCCGCTCGCCGGCCTCGACCGCCATCGAGACGTCGTTGATCGCCGGCAGGCCGCCGAACGATTTCTTCAGGTTCTGGACGCGAAGCGCTTCCATAGCCTCTTGACGCCCGGCACCACTCCCTCGGGCATGAAGACCACGATGAACACGAAGACGAAGCCGAGCAGCATGTTCCAGCGCTCGATGTAGGCCGACGCCCAGTTCTTGAGCAGCAACACGATGGCCGCGCCGACGAGCGGCCCGGCCAGCGTGCCCGAGCCGCCGGCGATGACCGCCAGCAAACCTTCCGCGGAGTTGGCGAGCGAGATCGAAACCGGATGGATGTACTTGTGGTAGTAGACGAACATCAGCCCCGACACCGCGCCCCAGAACGCGGAGTAGACGAAGGTCACCCAGCGGATCATCCACACGTCGTAGCCGAGCGCGCTCATGCGCCGCGCCTGGTCGCGCGTGCCGGCGAGCGTGGCGCCGAAGGGCGAGATGACGAACCGCGCCATCATCCAGATCGCAAATACCCCGATGATCAGCGTGAAGTAGTAGAACGGCATCGCCTCGTTGAGGTTGAAGCCGAACGGCGACGGGCGCACCAGGCCGCGCAGGCCGTTGTCGCCGTCGGTCACCGCGACCCAGCGATACGCGGTGCCCCACAGCACCTGCGAGAGCGCGAGCGTGAGCATCAGGAAGCCGAGCCCGGTGGCGCGCAGCGCGATGAGCCCGAAGGCGCACGCCATCAGCGTCGTGCCGAGCAGCGCGACGGGCGCGGTGGTCCAGTGGCTCCAGCCCATCTTGAGCTGCAGCCATGCCGAGAGATACGCGGCGACGCCGAGGTAGGCGGCATGACCGAGGGTCGGCAGGCCGCCGTAGCCGAGCAGCAGGTTGATGCTCGCCGCGAACACCGCGAAGATGACGATCTGGCTCGCGAGGTTGATGTAGTACTCGCCGGCCACGAGCGGCAGCAGCGCCGCTCCTATCACGAGGATGATCCACCTCACGCCGCAAACTTTCCGAACAGTCCCCGCGGACGGAAAGCGATGACGAGGATCATCGGCAGGAAGAGGATCACGTACGCGAGGTCGGGCAGGAGCGCGACGCCGAAGGTATAGACGAAGCCGGTGATGAACGCGCCGACGAACGCGCCGAGCAGGCTGCCGACGCCGCCGAGGATCACCACGATCAGCGCGAGCGGCAGCATGTCGGAGTCGAGCCCCGGATAGGCCGACATGATCGGCCCGCCGATCACGCCGCCTGCCCCGGCAAGCGCCGCGCCGAGGCAGAACACCATCGTGAAGAGCCGCGAGACCGGGATGCCCACCGCGCTCGCCATCTGCGGATCGTCGACGCCGGCGCGGATCATCGCGCCGATGCGCGTGCGATCCATGAGGAGATACAGCGCGAGCGCCACGATCACCGCGATGACGACCACCGCCAGGCGGTACGCGGGAAAGATGAAGCCGAACATCCGCACCGGCAGCTGCAGCGAAGGCGGCGTCTGGATCGGAATCGGGTCGCCGCCCCAGGTGAGGAGGCACGCGTCGGCGATGATGAACGACACGCCGAGCGTGACCAGCACCTGGCCGAGGACGTTGCCGCCGAGCTTGCGCAGGATGAGCTTCTCGAGCACGCCGCCGAACGCCGCGACCGCGATGCCGGCCGCGAGCGCCGCGAGCCAGAGGTTCGGGATCTGCCGCATCACGCTCACGCCGAGGTACGCGCCCAGCATGAAGAGCGCGCCGTGCGTGAGGTTCGCGATCCGCATCAGCCCGAAGATGAGCGAAAACCCGGCGGCCAGGAGGAACAGCAACCCTCCCAGCGCCAGGCTATTGAGCGTCTGGATCGCCCAGTACTGCAATTACTGCTCTAGATTTTTGGCCGGCGGGAAATCCCGCGAGTACACCGGGTTCTTCAGGAACTCCTCCGGCTTGTAGGTCCAGAACTGGCTCACGTTCGGGTAGGTGTGGATCACGGTGTTGACGAGCCGCCCTTCCTTGCGCGCCACCTTGCGGATGTACACGTTGCCGACCACGTTGCCGTACTGGTCGAACTGCACCGGGCCGCGGCAGGTGTCGAACTTGCCCGAGCGCACCGCCTTCATGAAGGCCTGCTTGTCCTCGATCCTGCCGCCGATCTTCTGCAGCGTCTGGTCGAGCACCGCCGCCTCGACATAGGTCGCCGCGGCATAGAAGCCCGGGTCGTACTTCCACTGCTTGCGGAAGCCTTCGACGAATTTCTTGTTGATCGGGTTGTCGATCTCGGCCGAGTACCAGCAGGAGGTGATGATGCCGAGCGCCTCGTCGCCCATGTTGCGCAACACCGCCTCGTCGAGCGCGGTCATGCCGCCGATCGGCGTCACCTTCTTCAGCAGGCCGTATTCGTTCATCTGGCGCAGGTAGCGGAAGCCGTTCGAGCCGGCGAAGCCGAGGAAGATGCCGTCGACGTCGGTCTTGAGCTGCGCGAGGTAGGTGCCGTAGTCGGGCACCGCGATCGGCGGGAACATGCGCTGGATCACCTTGCCGCCGTTGTCCTCGAACACGCGCATGAAGCCGGCGCACATCTCGTGGCCGTAGGCGATGTCGTCGGCGATCACCACCATGCGCTTGTACTTGAGCGTCTTGGCCGCATAGTCGGCGAGCGGCATGGCGGACTGCGACGAGGTCGAGGTGCCGCGCGTGAACCAGGGGTTGGGCTTCCTCTGCGTCATGTCCTCGGCGGCGGCGACGGAAAGCGTGAGGAGCTGCGCCTGCCGGATGTAGTCGTCGGCGGCGAGCGCGGAGGCCGTGTCGAGCGGCCCGATCATGATGTTGATCTTGTCGCGCTCGACCAGCTCCTGGATCTTGGTGCGCGTCTGCGCCGGCGTGCCGCCGCCGTCGGCGACGAAGAGCTCGACCTTGCGCCCGGCCATCATGCTGTTCTTCTCGTTCAGGTACTGCTGCAGCGCGCGCTCCATGTCGATGCCGCCGGAAGCGAGCGGACCGGTCTTCACCGTCATGAGGCCAAGGCGGATCGGACCCTGCTGGGCGAACGAAGGCAGCGCGCTCGCCGCCGCTACGGCGCCGGTCGCCTGGACGAAACGTCTACGCGTGAACCGCATGAGTCTTCTCCTCCTTCAGTTTTTCGAAAAGCTGCTCGTTCGTCACCACCCACCCGAGGCAGCGCGAGATGTTCTGCAGGCCGAGGACGTGCAGGTCGTCGCCGTACATGCTCGCCACGCAATCGGACAGCACGACGACGCGATAGTCGAAGTTGAACGCGGTGAACGAGGTGTTCAGCACGCAGGTGTTGGTGTTGATGCCCATCAGCACCACGTTCTTCACCTTGAGGATGTCGAGCAGCGAGCGCAGGTCCGTGCCATAGAAGCAGTCGAGCCGCTTCTTGTTGTTGATGACGTAGTCGCCGTCCTTGTAGAGCTCGGGAATGATCTCGGTCCCCGGCGAGCCCTCGATGTTGTGCTCGCGCACCGTGCTCTTGCGTCCGGGCGTCAGGCGGTCCGTCTCCGTCTGCGCCGCGTGCATCGCCTTCCAGAATGGCGAGGTCATGCCCTCGCTGCCCATGCCCGGGATGCGCCGGTATACGAGCACGACGTGAATTACCGGAACCTTAAGGCGCCGCGCATGATCGAGCACCGCCTTGGCGTTCTTCACCACGCGCGCCGCGTCGTCCGGCTTCGCCGGCATCGTCGCCACGTCCATGTCGAGGTGGCCGCGGTGCATGTCGATGGTGATGATGGCCGTCTCGGCCGGCTTGAGCTCGAGCTGCTTGTACAGCCCCGAGATGAGAGACGAGCGGTCTACGATTTCAACGGGCTTCATTCAAACCTCGCATTTAATGGACAGACGCGCCGGGTTGCTTGAGCGGATGCGCCTTGCTGAAAGCGTCGATCTTCAGGCACTGCTCGTAGATGCGCATGCATGTCGGC
>DATMIG010000459.1:0-3128 GCA_035554335.1 Burkholderiales bacterium | reverse complement strand
ACATCATCTTCAGCTTGCGGTACATCTGCGCCATCTCAGGCACGGTGGTGTGCTGCGGCTGGTAGCGGAAATAACGTCCCATCGCTTCCTGCTGCTCGTTCGGCGCATCGTTCACCGCGAGCGCGGACTTCCACGCATGAGTATGGACATCGATGGCCACCACTTCGTCTAGCTTCATGCCCGGATTACCCTCGCTGAATCGGAGTACAGCTCCTCCACCAGCGCCGCGCGGCGCGCCAGCACCGCCCGCTGATTGATCGAGCCCTTGTCGGTCATCTCGCCGGCGTCGAGCGACGGCGGCTCCTCGAGCACCAGCATGCGCCGGATGAGGTTCGAGCTGCCGGTGCTCTGCGCGGCAAACGTTTTCAACCGTTGCGCCAACTCTTCCCTGGATGCGCTATTGGCAAAGACGAGGGCCGCCGGCTCCGCGCGCTGCTCGCCGGCGATCACCACGTCGCGCAGCAGCGGCATGAAGTGCTCGATGAGGCGCGCGCGCAGCTCGCCGACCTGCACCCAGGTGCCGGTGGCGAGCTTGAAGTCCTCCGACAGCCGTCCGCGGAACAGAAGCCCCTTCTCCTCGTGCAGGACGAACGTGTCGCCGAGGCGGTAGTACCCCTCTTCGTCGAACGCGTGCCGCGTGAGCTCCGGCTCGCGCCAGTAGCCCGGCGTGATATGCGGGCCCTTGATGCGCGCCTCGTATTTATCCTGCACCGGCACGAGCTTGAGGTCCACGCCGGGCGGCGGCACGCCCATGTTCGAGGCATCGTCGGTGTCCCAGGTGCGCCCGAGCGTGAACGGCGCCGTCTCGGTCGAGCCGAGGCCGGTGCCGAAGAGGATCTCCTCGCCGCAGGTGCGATACGAAAGCTCGCGATATTCGTCGAACACCGCCTGCGAGACGCCGGCGCCGGCGAACCACAGCATCTTCACCCGGCCGAAGAAGTTGCGACGCAGCTGCTCGTCCTCGCGCAGGTAAGGCAGCAGCGCTTCATACCCTTTCGGCACGTTGAAGTAGAAGGTCGGCGCGATCTCGCGCAGGTTGCGCACCGTGGTCTCGATGGCGCCGGGAACCGGCTTGCCTTCGTCGATGTAGAGCGAGCCGCCGTTGTAGAGGCACAGGCCGAGGTCCTTGTTGCCGCCGGCGGTGTGATGCCACGGCGCCCATTCCACGAGCACCGGCGGCTCGTCCTGCACGAAGGCGAGCGAAGTGCGCGCCATCACCTGGTTCGCGCACCACATGCGCTGCGTGTTGATCACCGCCTTCGGCCGGCCGGTCGAGCCGGAGGTGAAGAGGAACTTGGCGATGGTGTCCGGGCCGACTTGCGCATGGGCTCGCTCCACCGCCTGGGTGGGCTCGGCTTCAGGGACTTCATGGACGGCCTGGATGCCCAGCGCGTCGATGGCGCGCCCGTAGGCCTTGCGGTCCGAGGCGTACACCAGGCCCGGCGTCAAGAGATCGAGCACCGAGCGCAGCTTGGCGAAATCGTGGGAGAGCAGCGAATAGGCCGGCGAGATCGGCGCGTAAGGGATGCCGGCGTACATCGCGCCGAGGTGAAGAAGCCCGTGCTCGATGTCGTTGCCCGAGAGCACGACGAGCGGCCGCTCGGCCGAGAGCTCGCGGTCGAGGAGCGCCTGGCCGATACGCCGCGCGCGCTCGAGCGCCTCGCCATAGGTCAGCTTGCGCCAGCCCGAGCCTGAACGCTGCGCGAAAAGCGTGCGCGCCGGCGCCTGCTCCGCCCAGAAGCGCAGGCGCTCCAGCAGGTGGCGCGGATAAGGCGCCAGCGCATGCGGCGAGCGCAGATGGATCGCGCCGCCGGGCTTGCGCTCGACCTGCACGTCGCTCGAGCCCAGCCGCACGGCACGCATCGCTCGTTTCATGACGCGAGATGGTAACGGTTCCACGACAGGCGTCGACGTCGCCTGCGGGCGGCACCGACGTTGCTCAGCGCTCTTTACCGTGACCTGCGAAATCGTCCGGAAGCCGGGCTGGCTGCGCGTAAGCGTAGGCCTCGCGCTGGCGGACGAGGTGCAGGCGTGCTACCGCAACGCGGCGATGGAATGCCTGCGCGGCCATTGCGACCGCGTGCTGGTGGTCGGCCACGCGAAGTTCGACCCGATGGCGCACCTCGCGGGACGCGACGCGCTGCGTTCGCTGGCGATCGCCGGCGTGCCGGATGGCTTTCGGCTCGCGCTGGTCGCGCTCTCGCCCAACCTCGTTCGCATCTACGACGATGCAGTCCAGGAGGCCGGGCGCCGCGGCCTCGAGGCGCGGCGCTTCGACTCCGAGGCCGAGGCCGAAAGCTGGCTCGGCAGTTGATGCCCGCCTAGGCAGTTAGAATTACCCCGCCCAAAGGAGGGGTTCAATGCAACGTCGTCAATTCAACAAGGCGATCGCCGCATCGCTCGCGCTGTCGGCGTTTCCCGGAATCGTTCGCGCACAGGCGCAGAAGCTGAAGGTCGGCGTGATCCTGCCGCGCTCCGGCTATCTCGGCTTCATCGGCCAGTCGTGCCAGAAGGGCGCGGACCTCGCGCCGGGCGTGATCAAGGAAATCCTCGGCGTCGACGTCGAGCTGATGAACGCCGACTTCGAATCCAACGTCGACACCGCGCGCACGCGCGCCGAGCGCCTGATCCAGGAAGGCGCGAACGTGCTGGTCGGCGCCTTCGACTCGGGCGCCAGCGCCGCCATCGCGCAGGTCGCGGAGCAGCGCGGCGTGCCCTTCGTGATCAACATCGCCGCCGCGCCGCAGATCACCGAGCAGGGCTACAAGTTCGTGTTCCGCAACTTCCAGACGGCCGGCGACATCGTGCGCAACGGCCTGGATCTCATCGGCGACCTTTTCCAGGCGACGAACACGATTCCGCGCACGGCCGTGTACATGCACGTCAACGACACCTTCGGCCAGGCGATGACCAAGGGCATCGGCGCGATCCTGCCGCAGCGCACGCAGCTGCCGTTCAAGATCGTCGACACCATCGGCTACGACCCGGCGGCGAAGGACCTGTCGGTCGAAGTGTCGAAGGCGAAATCCTCCAACGCCGACTTCCTGCTCCTCGTCTGCCGCCTGCAGGACTCCATCATCCTGCGCCGCGAGATGGTGAAGCAGCGCTGGCAGCCGATGGGCATCGTC